>CAIMCT010000241.1 GCA_903839535.1 uncultured Desulfobacteraceae bacterium | reverse complement strand
TTCAATTAGGAACAACTCCATATTTTGTAACAACAAAGCAGGTATTTCCATTGGTGGAAAAAGCTGGACTGTATTCCATATCCACCGATAAACGAGTGATTCCATCGGCAAGCAGAACATTAGGAATATGGATTTTGAAATCGTCGGATAGTGTTGATATTTCAGATGTTTTACATGAAAAAGTTGGAGCGGTTATAATGCCTGCATTGGTCATTTTAAAAAGTATCAACGCCGGATATGCCGGATTGTACTCATAAACAAAATACGCCCAAAACGATGGCGCTCCCCAGTATGGATTGAGATATGAAAGAGCGGGTATATGGAGCATTAAATTTCCATCTAAGGTCGCTGTACATCCTGTTGGCTGTGTCAATGTTACATCAACCGGACTGCCGGCCGCTCCGGCCGCTGTTACGCATAAGGTGGCTGTTCTGGCTGAGTTACTGGCATTCGCCGTGAAGCTGCAATTGATGGTTCCGGAATTGGTTCCGCTGGCACCCGTTGAGATCGCAAGCCAACTATAGCCTGAAGTCACTGCTGCTGTCCAGGGCATGGTTCCGCTTCCGGTATTTGAAACGCTGAATGTTGTGGTGCCCGCGTCTTTAGAAACAGCCCGGCTGGCTGGCGTTACCGAAATGATCCAATTATCCATTTCAGGTTTAGTATAGAATTCCCCAGAAGATTCATATCCGTAAGCGTAATCATTACGGGCCTTAACAGACCATCTGTAATGATATCCAGGCTTGATTAAATACCATTGACCCATATTAACTTGTGTATCACTAATTTCAGTATATAAATAGCCACTGGATTCTTTCAAATCTATATTAGAGATCAGAATGGAATATTTCACAGCCCCAGATACAGGGTTCCATGCCGCAATTATCTCATCACTCATCACAATTTCATTGTTTATTGGTTTTATCAATGTAGGTGCTGGCAATATAACTCCATCGTGGCCGGTTTTAAAAGACCATTCCTCGCTCCTACCTATTATTTGTATAGCACTGTTAACAAAGTTAATAATCCCAATATGCCAATAATAGGTAGTATTGGGGCCAAGGTTCGAGTACGGATCACGCAATTCAAAATGACCAGACGGTGTACCAGGCCAGTACACTCTTAAGCCATTATCTGAATTTGGTGCTGTATAACAATACAAAGCAACTCCAACATTTCCGAGTCCCGATGCTACATCAAAAATAAATTTTGGAATTAAAGTATCTAATATCGCTCCGTTTGTCGGTGAAATGAGTTGAAGTTGAGTACCATCACCGACATCATCATTATATTTTTGATTTAAATTACTATTTAACTGTTCATTCATATTTTGTTTAAAAAACTGACCAGTTACATTGTCCCGAACCATTACAAAATCAGTAGCTGAATCTATTAAAACATTATTGTTGCTGCCCAGATTGGCATCCTGACCGTAATGGCCGGACGTAGGACAGGTGATCACATGGTCAGCAACATCGTAGCATTTCGTCTGCCCGGTATCCGGAACCTGTGCCGCCAATGTAACCACTGCAAACATCAAAATAACAAAGCAGAAAGCGTTTACCCGTGTTTTGTTCATGCTGTTTTTCCTTTGCTATGATGTTTGCAAGATTTATGGCTTACGTTGTATTCTCTTTTGTTGCATTATTAATGAAGATGTCAGCGACGAAGGTTCACATTTCTGGATTGGTGTAATTACGACATGACCAATTATTCCAAATCAACTTTCAGTTTTTGTAACAATGACAATTAAAACCAAAGTGTTTATTTTACTATCATATATCAACGAGATATCATTTTCAATACTAATTTTAATGATGCCCCCACCCGATTACTCCGAAATCAGCACCTTTTCTGTTGTCATCTTCCCTCCTGAGAGCGTGACAACGACAAAATGGTAAGAAGCATCCCCGAAATACAAACGGGAAAGCGGCGCTCCAGCCCCGCCGGTAATGATGTGGCGCGTTCCGGAGAGTATATCTTCATCGTAAAGATGGTAATGTCCGTAAAACACTCCAGCAATGCTCTGGCCGGAAAGCGCCTGCAAAAACGCGTCCCCCCCTTTTTTAAACGTGTGACTATCTATCCATTTGGGAGTTTGCGGCGGAATGTGCATTAGAACAAATTTCATGGATTGTTCTATATTCAACTGGGTTTTCAGATAGTCAATCTGATTTGATGTCAGAGAATATCCGGAATTGTCCAGAACAATAAACCTGGAATTGATTTCGGGAAGTTCCAGGACATAGTCCAGAGGACCTATTAATTGCTGAAACAATGCTTTCCCCTTGTCACTTTTATCTTTATGTGTCAGCTCATGGTTGCCGGCAGCAACAAAAATGGGCATGTCCGGAATCGTTTTTTGAAGAAGCGCCAGAAAATGCAAAAACCGGTCTTCACTTCCAGTGGACACGGCATCACCCGTATGCAGAATAAACAGCGGATGGTAACTGGCTGCAGTTAGCAGGCATTTTACGAAGACTTCATCGTTGTCGCGGCTGTCTCCCATGACCACAAATGTATATGGCTCTTTTTGAATCCCGGCCAACCTGGATTTCAGCTTCTGCCAGGACTGCTCATAAAGCGTGGCGGATTGAGCGCCTCCACAAACCAGGAGAAAAATCAGAATCCATCCCGTACAGTAAAGACAAAAACGCTTTCCATTTACCGCCTGCTGAAACATCACCCACCTCCTCAAACCGATTGACGGCTTTACCTAAAGTTCCATTTTAATACAATTGTCATCATCGCCATAGCTTTACCCTGAAAATAACTTCTTGACAAGAAGATATTGTTGCTGATATTCAACCTCAGTCTTTAAATAAACACCAATTTTGAATATTATGATACCTGTTGCAACCATCGTCTTTATTAGCCTTATTATCGTCCTCGTTGGGATTAACCCTCCCTACGAGGTGCCGAGTTGATAATGGCCTGATTTTTTCTTAATTGTAATTTAAAAAAATCCGTTATAAGCCCTCAAAAGCTGACAACGGATTTTTTTTGCTCAAAACCCGATTTCCACAGGATACCAATGAAAAGCAATATCGTCAAAAACGGCATTGAAAGATCCCCCCAACGGTCGCTCTTCAAGGCCATGGGATACACGGACACCGAAATTCACAGACCGCTTATCGGCATTGCCAATGCCGCCAACGACATCATTCCCGGCCATATCCAACTGAACACCATCATGGAAGCGGTCAAAGCCGGAATCTACATGGCAGGCGGAACGCCAGTTGAATTCGGCGTAATTGGTGTCTGCGACGGCATTGCCATGAACCATGTCGGCATGAAATACTCTCTGGCCAGCCGGGAGCTTATCGCCGATTCCGTAGAAATCATGGCCACCGCCCATGCTTTTGACGCTCTGGTGATGATCAGCAGTTGCGATAAGATCGTTCCCGGAATGCTTATGGCTGCGGCCAGGCTGAACATTCCAGCCATTTTCATCTGCGGCGGCCCGATGCTGGCGGGAATTCATCCGGATAGCCATTCTGATCCCCAAAAAATAGACCTCATTTCCGTATTTGAATCGGTCGGCGCTGTAAGATCCGGAAAAATGACTGAAGATGAACTTTCCCGGATCGAAGATGCAGCCTGTCCCACCTGCGGTTCCTGCGCCGGCATGTTTACGGCCAATTCCATGAACTGCCTGACAGAAGCCATCGGTATGGGACTTCCGGGTAATGGCACCATTCCATCTGTCATGTCCGCTCGAATCCGTCTGGCCAAGGAAACAGGAATGAAGATCGTGGAACTCCTGGAAAAAGGTGTCACCCCTGGCGGAATCCTGACAAAAGAAGCTTTCCGCAATGCCCTGACTGTGGATATGGCGCTTGGCTGCTCAACCAATACAGTGCTGCATCTGGCAGCTATTGCACGGGAAGCCGGGGTGGATTTTGATCTGAATCTGATCAATCACATCAGCCAGTCAACACCCCATTTATGTTCTCTTAGCCCCGGCGGAAAACACCATGTTGAAGACCTGTACCGGGCAGGCGGAATACCGGCCGTAATGCAAGAGCTTTTCCGCGCCGGACTGATAAACGGCGATTGCCTGACCGTAACCGGAAAAACCATGGCGGAAACCTTTAGCCGAGCTGCAATTTTAAACCCTGATGTCATCCGCACCATTGATCGCCCATACCACAAACAAGGCGGTCTGGCGGTTCTCTTTGGAAATTTGGCGCCGGATGGCTGTGTAGTCAAGCAGTCGGCCGTTCGAGACGAAATGCTCCGACACCAGGGCCCGGCCCGCGTGTTCGATTCGGAAACCAGCGCTTGTCAGGCCATTTTGTCAGGTCGAATCCAAAAAGGCGATGTTGTCGTAATCCGTTACGAAGGCCCAAAAGGCGGACCTGGAATGCAGGAAATGCTTTCCCCGACATCCGCCATTGCCGGCATGGGGCTGGACGCTTATGTTGCATTGATCACGGACGGCAGATTTTCGGGCGGAACACGCGGGGCCGCCATCGGCCACATTTCGCCGGAAGCCGCCTCGGGAGGCCCAATTGCCATAGTTTGCGAAGGTGACATGATTTCCATAGACATTCCCGGGAAAACCATCACCCTTGATGTTAAGGAAACTTTCATTCAGGACAGGCTTTCCGCATGGAAGCCACCCAAGCCCAAAATCACTTCCGGATATCTGGCAAGGTATTCGCGAAATGTCTCGTCCGCCAGCACAGGTGCTGTTGTGGAATAGGAGTAGATACGAAACCAAGTTTCGGAATGACAAGATTAGTTTTTCCACTAATCCGCGATGAACCAAATGATTTTCGCCATCGCTCATGGAGAAATACCAGAATGCATGTTACCCGGTTTAATGATCATGAATTCCAGGACGATGAGTTGGTCTGCTATTGTTTTAACTATACGAAAAGCCGGATTGTAAACGATTATGTGGGAAACGGCCGATCCATCATCCTGGAAAAAATTGTATCTGCAAAGAACGCAGGCGGATGCGATTGCGCCACCAAAAATCCTAAAAAGCGCTGATGTCTGTGTGATGTCCGCCAGGTGGTGGACAAGGCTGCGAACAGGTTGAACAGCGCATCGCTTGTGCGCTGTTGCGCATCATGAAGCAGTCCGGCCACAGGGCGGAGGACGGTGTCCGCATCGATTTTCCACTCAGCCGCCAAGAACTGGCGGATTACATCGGCGCCACGATTTTCACAGTAAGCCGCATTCTAAGCACCTGGGAGAAACGATGCGTTTTCCATCTTTGAATCGACGCATGCTGTCGCTGCTGGCGGTGCTTATACCGCTGGCGGCCCTGTTTATTTATGTCGCCATGCGTTCCGGCCCACTGACACCAATTCCGGTGACCGTGACCCTGGTTGAAACCCGTTCCATCACACCAGCCCTGTTCGGAATCGGTACGGTCGAGGCCCGCTACACCTACAAGATCGGCCCGACTGTCGCCGGCCGGGTCAAGCGGGTGGACGTTCAGGTTGGCGATAGGGTCCGGGCAGGTCAACTGCTGGGGGAAATGGACCCGGTGGACTTCGATGACCGCATTGCATCTCTAAGAGCCGGACTCAAACGCGCCGAAGCCGCGGCGCTTACAGTCAAGGCTCAGGTCCAGGAAGCCCTGGCGCGAAAGACCTATGCCGATGCGCAGGCAAGACGCTATGAGCATTTGATGCAGACACGCCTGGTGAGCGAGGAAATGGCTGGAGCCAAGAAGCAGGAGTGCGACGCGGCTGATGCCGGGTTTGCCGCCGCACGATCCAGTCTGGAGGCTGCGAATCAAACATCGGCAAGTCTGCGTGCTGACCGCGATGGCCTGATCACACAGCGCGCCAATCTGCAGTTGATCGCGCCGGTGAATGGCCTGGTGACTTCACGGGGTGCTGATCCGGGTACCACCGTGATTGCCGGTCAGTTGGTGGTGGAGGTGATCGACCCAACGAGTCTGTGGATCAATGTGCGCTTTGATCAACTGCGCGTATCCGGATTAATCGCCGGACTGTCGGTTCGCATTGCGCTGCGTTCACAGGATGGACATGAGCTTGGCGGGCGCGTGTTTCGCCTGGAGCCGCTGGCGGATGCCGTGACCGAGGAAACCTTGGCCAAGGTGGTGTTCGACGCATTGCCGGAACCCTTGCCCCCGGTCGGAGAATTGGCTGAGGTGACGGTGGCGCTGTCCGGGCTTCCGGTCGCACCTGTTGTTCCGAACGCCAGTTTGCAACGGGTGGAGGGGCGCATGGGCATCTGGCTGATCCAAAACAACACTCTGCGCTTTGCTCCTGTCAAGGTGGGTGCAACCGATCTTGACGGGCTTGTGCAGATTCTTGACGGAATCCAGGTGGGCGAACGCGTGGTGGTTTACAGCCGACGAGCGCTCACAGCTCGCAGCCGCGTTCAGGTTGTCGAACATCTGGCTGGAGTATCGCCATGATCAGCCTGGCGGGACGTGATATCCAGCATGCCTGGGGTAAATTTGTCTTTACCGGCGTGGGGCTGGGGCTATTGATCGGCGTTACGCTAACCATGGCGGGAGTTTATCGGGGCATGGTGGATGACGCCAAGGCGCTGTTGGATAACAGCGGTGCCGATCTGTGGGTTGTGCAGCAGGGTACTCTTGGCCCCTATGCCGAGTCGTCCAGTCTGTATGACGACATCTATCGCAGCATTCTGGGTATGCCTGGAGTTACCCGCGCGGCCAATGTCACTTACCTGACCATGCAGGTGCGTCATGGCGGGCAGGATGTTCGGGCCATGGTGGTTGGCGTGGTGTGCGGGGGAGCGGGACAGCCTGGGCAACCAGGCTATCTGGTGTCCGGACGCCGGATCACCCGGACCCACTATGAAGCTGTCGCCGACATGGCCTCGGGATTCAAACTCGGAGACAGGATTCGCATCCGCCGCAACCTTTACTCCGTGGTTGGACTGACAAGGCGAATGGTGTCCTCCAGCGGAGACCCGATGGTGTTCATTCCAATCAAGGATGCCCAGGAGGCGCAGTTTTTAAAGGACAACGACGCCATTGTTCAACAGCGTCGCCGCACTGCCGCCAACCCGCTTTTCAATCGCCCCGGCGCGCCCGGCCTGCTGGATGCGGTTATCGCCTCCCAGAGCAAAAATCCTTACGTCAATGCAGTGCTGGTGCAGATCAAACCTGGCCTGTCTCCAGAAGAAGCGGCTGAACCGATTAGGCGATGGAAACGACTTCAGGTATATACCCGCGAGCAGATGGAGGAGATTCTGGTTGGAAAGCTGATCGCTACTTCCGCCAAACAGATCGGCATGTTTCTGGTGATTCTGGCTATTGTCAGCGCCGCCATCATCGCTTTTATCATTTTTACCCTGACCCTGGGCAAGATCCGTGAGATTGCGGTGCTTAAACTGATCGGAACCAGGAATAGCACGATTGCCTGGATGATTCTGCAGCAGGCCCTGGCTCTGGGTGTCATTGGATTCGTGGTAGGAAAGATCGCAGCGACTATCTGGGCACCTTTTTTCCCCAAGTATGTGCTGCTCGTGCCGGAAGATGCCGCGCGTGGCTTTATGGCATTGATGGTGATCTGCGTGTTTGCAAGCCTGCTGGCTATCCGCACCGCACTTAGGGTTGACCCGGCGGAGGCTATCGGTGGCTGATATACGGAGAAAAGGCATTCATATTGAGGCAATTTGCAAACGCTATGGCAAGGGCGACACCGCGGTCGATGCTCTCAAGGGACTAGAAATGCAGGTCTTTCCCGGCGAGGTTGTGGGGTTGATCGGGCCCTCTGGCTCCGGCAAAAGTACCCTGCTCAAATGCCTTGGAGCCGTGATTGAACCCACAACCGGACGCATGACGCTGGGAGGCGAAGTCATCTACGACAATGGCTGGAAGATTCCTGATCTGCGCGCGCTGCGCCGCGACAAGATAGGTTTCGTGTTTCAGGCGCCATACCTGATTCCTTTTCTGGATGTAACCGACAACGTCGCATTACCGCCCATGCTGGCCGGACGATCCAATGCCGAATCCAGGAAACGGGCATTGGAGCTGCTTGAAGCGCTGGACGTAGCGCATCGCGCCAAGGCCATGATATCGCAGCTTTCCGGCGGCGAGCAGCAGCGCGTTTCCATTGCCCGTGCTCTTGTCAACCGGCCTCCGGTGATACTTGCAGATGAGCCAACCGCACCTCTTGACAGCGAGCGGGCCATGGCCGTGATCCGCATCCTCAATGATATGGCCGTCCAATATGAAACCGCCATTATTGTTGTGACCCACGACGAAAAAATCATCCCGACCTTCAAGCGTATCTACCGCATCCGCGACGGCAAAACCCAGGAAGAAGCCGGTGAAGGACGGGCGCTAAATAGCATCGATTCCTTCGCTGTCCTGAATCGATTTCCACAGAAGGTCCGATAGGTTGACAAATTTCCAAAACGATTCCAGGCTGCTGAAAGAAAAAATGGGTTTATCAAACGGAAGAAATTGTTGTTGACTTAACCCGCTGAAATTCATATTGCCCTGATGTCAGTTTATCATTATCACAGAATCAGTCTCGGCATTTTTGGCTGTAAAGAGAACAGGAGGAATGTAATTATGCCAAAACCCCAAAACGCCATGACCATTTTTCAACTGCTGGAAAAGTCCAACTGCAGGCAGTGCGGCGAAAAAACCTGTATGGCCTTTGCTGGAGCCGTATTTATGGGCCACCGCCCGCTGTCGGAGTGCCCCAGACTGGATCGGTATATTATCGAAGCCCATTCCGACACTTTCCAAAACCTGGATGGTGTGGAACAAAATCGGGATGATTGTCTGGAGCATCTCAAAAGTTTGATAAAGGACATTGATCTGCAGGCGGCAACTGTGCGCACCGGTGGACGATGTGAAAATGACAGGCTGATCATCAAGGTGATGGGCAAAGATTTTGCTATCACGCGGAATGGTAGTATTTCAACCGACATTCATATCAATCCATGGGTGACAGCTCCGTTTTTCAATTATGTTCTGTACGGAAAAGGTATTGATCCCACTGGCCACTGGCGTTCGTTTCGAGAGCTGACAGGCGGAAGGGAGCGGTATCCGCTGTTTCAAAAGCGTTGCGAGGAACAGATGAAACAGGTGGCGGATAGCTATACGGAGCTCTTTGACGATGTGGTGCAAATGTTTAGCGGCAAACAGGTGGACCCTCAATTTCAGTCGGATATCTCCGTCGTGTTCTATCCTCTGCCCAAGCTGCCCATCATGGCGTGTTACTGGTTACCGGAAGAGGGGATGCAATCCAGCCTCAATGTGTTTTTTGACCAGACCGCCGATAAAAACCTTGATATTGGATCGATTTTCAGCCTGGGGGCAGGGTTGGCGCAGATGTTTACCAGGGTAGCCCTGAGACATGGATTTAGGGTGGTTTCGTGACAGGTCGCAAGCAAGATGATCCACACCTGAATGATCTGCCGAAGCACGGAAATTTCCTTTGTTTTTAAGGGAAAGACCACCAGATTTATAGCGGTTTTGGGAATGCCGTCCATGGCATAGTCTCGGACAAATTCAAAAAACCTGTTAACAGGATTTATATTACTCGATGTTCAAGTTTTTTTTAAATACTTTTAATTTCAATGTGTTAATGTTTATACTGCCAACTGTCACAATCTGCACTTTTGGACCCCCACCCCAACCCTCCCCCGCTGGGAGAGGGAGCATAAGGAAAGTGCAGATTATGCCCGTTTGCAGTATAATAAAACAGGGCTATGCACTTGACCGTACCGACCACAAATTGATTTTATCCGCAGGGAGAGTCTTCATACAACAGAATGAACGTTCTAAAAAAGACAAAAACATCCGCCCCGCTTACACCGACCGAAGCTATTCTTGAAAGCATTTCAGATGGTGTTTTCACGGTGGACCGGGAGTGGCGCATCACTTCGTTTAACCGGGCGGCCGAGAAGATTACAAAAACTTCACGCAGCGAGGCCATCGGCCGGTTCTGCTCGGAAGTGTTCCGTTCCAGCATGTGCGAAATCGAATGCGCACTGCGGCGGACCCTGAAAAACCGCAAAGCGATCATAGGCCAATCCGGTTACATCATTGATGCGGAAGGTACCCGCATTCCGGTCAGTGTTTCCACCGCAGTCCTTCGGGATGGTCAGGGACAGATTATAGGCGGAGCGGAGACTTTCCGGGATCTGAGCGAAGTCGAGGCCCTGCGCCAGGAGCTGGAGGGGCGCTTTCACATCGGGGATATGTCAAGCCGCAGTCCCCTGATGCAGAGGTGTTTTCACGTCCTCCCCGCCATCGCGGTCAGCCCCAGTACTGTGCTGATTTTAGGAGAAACCGGAACCGGCAAGGAACTGGTGGCGAAAACAATTCACGCATTGAGTCCCCAAAGCAAAAAACCCTTTATTGCCGTCAATTGCGGCGCTTTGCCGGATACCCTCCTGGAATCCGAACTCTTCGGATATAAGGCAGGGGCCTTTACAGGTGCGGGAAAGGACAAGCCGGGACGTTTTGCGATGGCCAACAATGGAACCCTTTTTCTGGATGAAATCGCTGAAGTGAGTTCAGCGTTTCAGGTGCGACTGTTGCGGGTGCTTCAGGACCGGACCTACGAACCCCTGGGTGCGACCCAATCCGAAACCACCAACGCAAGAATAATTGTTGCGACCAACAAGGATCTGTCGGAACTGGTGCGCCAGCATGTATTCCGTGAGGACTTGTATTATCGCGTGAATGTCATCAGTATCGAACTGCCGCCTCTTCGTCGGCGAAAGGAAGACATTCCACTGCTGGTGGAGCAATTTATCGCCCGGTTCAACCGGCTTCAGCAAAAAACCATCAAGGGGATCGCCCCCGAAGCGATTTCCCTGCTGATGGCCCATAACTGGCAGGGAAACATCCGCGAGCTGGAAAATGCAATCGAACGCGCCTTTATTCTGTGCAATGAGGGTGTCATTGCTATCGAACATTTACCGGAAGAGCTGTCGGCTCGTTACATGACAAGGATATGTCACGCCGATATGCAGACATCCAGGGAGCTGATGGAGGCCGAAGTTATTCGAAACGCCCTGGAGCAAGCGGATTTTAACCGTCTGGCTGCAGCCTGCTCGCTCGGTATCCACAAGAGCACCCTGTTCCGAAAGATGAAGCGGCTGGGTCTTTCCCTGCCGTCAAGGGATGGGAGAACCCGAATCCCAACATGACAGGTGAAGTAGGGGCGACCGGCCGGTCGCCCCTACTGGCAATCAGGCATAAGTTGTCTCTATCAACGATTCTTACACGTCGTTTCAGCATGTTGTCAGAAACCTGCCTTTCAAGCTCGATGTAGGCTTACAATCCATGCTCTCTGGCCACAAAGGTGTCAAACTTAGGCGTGTGCATTGTCTGCCAGAGTTCCTGTGCAGACATGGGAATTTCATTTTCAACATAAAAATCCATTTGAAAGAGTCTTTCTGTTCAATTGATCATACGAGACACCTGGGCCTGCTCAACTGTATGGGTGGGACCGGTCAGCGGCGACGGATTTCGGCAGGATTTCTGTAGTCAAGTCTTTCATGCCTCCCATGGCGACTCCTGTCTTTGCTTGTTCTTTGTTTTCACTGTCATGGGAAACATTTCAGGTTTTCTACCATGGTCATGCCACATCCTCCCGCGCCCTGCGGGTGAACGTTTCGCTCTCCCCGTCAGAGGCGTCTGTTCCCGTCTTTTCAGTGTATCGATTGATCATTTTGGATACAAGACTTTTTACCAGCGGAATCAATAGTAGCGATACGCCCATCCCGATATATTTTTTATAACTAGACATCTGAAAACTCCTTTTCTGATTTGCCATGTTCTGTGGTAAGTCCCTAAATCTGCCATGGGTATGTCAACGAATGATTGAAATGGCGTGTGAAACACCCATGTCGCCATCCGCATCAAGCACCGCTGCAACCGGTTCCGCGTCCACCACCACCACTACCACTACCACTACCACTACCACTACCACTACCACTACCACTACCACTACCACTACCACTACCACTACCACTACCACTACCACTACCACTACC
>CAIMCT010000240.1 GCA_903839535.1 uncultured Desulfobacteraceae bacterium | reverse complement strand
CGTCAACTGGTCTGTGGTTTGAAACTAAGGAAAGAAGACAATGGCAAAAGAACAACCCGAGAAACTCACCGGAACATCCCTCGACATATCCGCTGAGAACCGCACACGCCTCAAAGCCCTGTTTCCGGCAGTCTTCACCGAAACCAGAAACGACAACGGCGACCTGGTTGATTCCATAGACTTTGAAAGGTTAAAAGCCGAACTCGGTACCTTTTCCGATCTCTTTGAATCCCGTCGTGAACGATACGGCATGGACTGGCCAGGGAAAAAAGAAGCCCTGCGGCTGATCCAAACACCAAGCGCAGCAACACTCAGACCCTGTCGCGAAGAGTCGGTGAACTTTGACACTACCGGAAATCTTTTTATCGAAGGCGATAATCTGGAAGTCTTGAAGCTTTTGCAGAATAGCTATTATGACAAGGTTAAGATGATCGTGATCGACCCGCCATACAATACTGGCAAAGAGTTTATCTATCCAGACAACTTCAGCGAGAGTCTGGAAACATACCTCCAATACGCCGGATTAATTGATGGAGATGGCAAAAAGTTTTCAACCAATACTACCAATGAAGGACGATTTCATACTAAATGGCTGAACATGATGTATCCGAGGCTGTATCTGGCGAGGAATTTGTTAAAAGATGATGGCGTTATCTTTATCAGTATCGATGATAACGAGTTGAATAATTTACGAAAGTTATGCGATGAGATATTTGGAGAGGAGAATTTTGGTGCTTGTTTCGTCGTAAAAAGCAACCCTCGCGGAAGTCAATCAAACTCATATTGTGCAAATGTTCATGAGTATGTTTTATGTTATTTAAAGAACTCAGCAAGTACTGAAGCTTTATCAATCGAAATGGCTGAGCAAATGGTTCAAGAATATAGTTTAGAAGATAAATCAGGCAAATATCGATTGATGGGCTTGAGAATGAGAGGAGGAGCTTGGAGACGTGAGGAAAGACCTTTTCTATATTATCCTATTTTTATAGATGAATCAGATGGTTCAGTCTCATTCATCAGAACTTCCGAAAGTCAACATGAAGTATATCCAATAAAACCTACAACGGGTGAAGATGGAACATGGAGATGGAGTAAGAAAAAGGCTGAAGAACAAAAGACAAAAGTAGTCGCAAAAAAAGTCGCGAGAGATAATAAGTCTGTTTGGGATATTTTTCAAAAGGATTACTTAAATGACGGGGAATCTCAAAAAACGACAAAAGCTAAGACTATATGGGATGATAAAGAAATCAATTACCAAAATGGAACAAATGAAATCAAATCGCTATTTGATAATAAAGGGGTGTTTACATTTCCTAAGCCAACCTTCCTTATAAAAAGGTTGATTGAGCTATCCGATGAGTCGAACGCACTTATACTCGATTTCTTCGCCGGTTCTGCAACTACCGCCCACGCCATGCTTGACCTGAACAAACAGGACAACGGCAACCGTAAGTTTATCCTCATCCAGCTACCCGAACCATGTGGCGAAGGCAGCGAAGCCTTTAAAGCCGGGTATAAAACCATTGCCGACATCGGTAAAGAGCGCATTCGACGTGTGATCAAAAAAATTGAAGATGAACGGGCAACTCAAGACAAAAAAAACTCCGAAGCGTTGCCCGGAATGCTGAAAGAACAGCCCTCAATTGATCTTGGCTTCAAAGTCCTCAAACTCAACAAATCCAACTTCAAGCCATGGCAGAAACTCGACCCGTCCGCTCCGGTAGAAAAAATAGAAAAACAGCTTGAACTGCACATCGACCACATCAATCCCGAAGCCACACCAGAAGATTTACTTTATGAAATCCTTCTGAAGGCAGGCTTTCCACCGACAAAAAAGATCGAAACAAAGATAATCGCTGGTATTAATGTTTTTTCCGTATCAGAAGGAGGCTTGCTTTTTTGCCTTGAAAAACCAGTCGCAAAAGAACTGATAGATGCTGTTGCCGAAGCCGAACCCATGCGGTTTATCTGCCTTGATTCCGCTTTTCACGGTAACGACCAACTCAAAGCCAATAGCGTTCAGACCTTTGCAGCCCGCAATATGCAGAGAGAAAAACATAATAAGATTATCTTCAAAACGGTATAAGGAGGCCTTCGGATGAAATTAAAATTCGATGATAGCCTCCCTTACCAGATTGAGGCTATAAAAAGCGTGACTGACCTTTTTGAAGGCTTGCCCATGCAGAGTACGGGCTTTCAAATTGACTTTGGTAAATCAGAAAATAATGCTATATGGAATGAACTGGGTATTGGCAACAATCTTATTCCTGCACCGGAGCAAATTCTTAAAAACCTCCAAACTGTGCAAAGCCATAACAATGTACCGAAATCCAGAATCCTTGTAGAAGAAGGCAATTCATATACCTTCCCCAATTTCTCGGTAGAGATGGAAACAGGAACGGGCAAAACCTATGTGTATTTGCGTACCATTTTTGAACTGAACAAGCTCTACGGTTTTAAGAAGTTCATTATCGTTGTGCCCTCTGTAGCCATCCGAGAAGGGGTAACCAGCTCAATCAAGTTAATGCGCGACCATTTTAAAGGGCTATACAACAATGTTGCTTTTGATGACTTTGTCTATCAATCAAAGGATTTAAGCAGAGTTCGCCAATTTGCGGTGAATAACGAAATCCAGATCATGGTTATCAATATTCAGGCTTTCCAAAAAGATGCAGGCGAAAATGTTGATTATGCCACCCTTACTGACGAAAAAAAGAAAAAGCTCAATATCATCCATCAGGAACAGGATAAAATGTCGGGACGTCGCCCGATTGAGTATGTTCAATCAACAAACCCGATTCTGATTATTGACGAACCCCAAAGCGTTGATAATACAGATAAGTCACAAAAGGCTATACGCAATCTGACTCCGCTATTCTGCCTGCGGTATTCTGCAACACATATCAATCCGTATAACCTGCTTTATCAACTTGATCCGATCAATGCTTATGATTTACGCCTCGTAAAACAGATTGAAGTTGTTGATGCTTCAAGCGGCGCAGATCATAACCAGACCCTGGTGCGGCTGGACTCCATTTTCTATCCGAAAAACGCAAAAACCCCGCAGGCCAAGGTAACAATTTTTGAAAATACGCCAGCCGGAACCAGAGAAAAACAATTTAAAATCAAACATGGAACCGACCTTTCCAGCCAAACAAGCCGTCAGGACTATGACGGTTATCTGGTGACAAATATCAATGCCGAACCTGGTAACGAATATGTGGAGTTTCAAAACGGTATTGTCATTGAAGTTTTGCAGGAATCTGGCGGCATGGGAGATGAGCGCATTAAAAGCCAGATTGAACAGACCGTCGAAGCTCATTTTGCAAAAGAGAAAAAACTGCAATCTAAAGGAATCAAAGTTCTTTCCCTGTTTTTCATTGACCATGTAAAAAGCTACCGCTCGTACGATAACGAAGGAAACCCACAGAAAGAAAAAATAGCTCAATGGTTTGAGGAAGCCTATACGTCAACCAGCAAAAAGCCAATGTATCAGGGGCTTATTCCCTTTGGTGCAGAAGAAGTACATGACGGATATTTTTCAGCCGACAAGAAAAAAGGCAAGATTGTAGAGCTTCTTGACACCTCCGGCAGCACGGCAAAAGATGATGAGATTTATGAACTCATCATGAAAGACAAAGAACGATTGCTTTCCGCTGACGTACCATTGCGCTTTATATTCAGTCATTCTGCATTAAAAGAGGGTTGGGATAATCCTAATGTTTTCCAAATATGTACTTTGCGTGAAATGGGTACCGACCGTGAACGCCGCCAAACCATAGGACGCGGCTTGCGTCTTCCAGTCAATCAGGATGGTGATCGTATCAAAGATGACCAGATAAATCGTCTTACAGTAATTGCCAATGAGACATTTGAGAACTTTGCTAAAGGGTTACAATCCGACATTGAAGCAGCAATTGATCCTAATGGTGGTTTCAAGTTTGGTCGTGTTCCACTGATTGCCTTTACTCCTATTCTCAATGCTGAAGGGGTGAACTACCTCAGCCAGGATGAATCAAAAGAAATATGGGGCTGCGTTTCCGAACAAGGATTGATAGACCAATATGGCGATTTTAAACCAGCATTCCAGCCGGATAAAGCTGATTTCAAACTTGAATTACCTGGAAAATATGTCGGGCTGGAAGAAGCTGTTGTTAACCGAATGAAAAGATTCCTTCCGCGTGATTTTGTCAAAGATGCTCGCAAGCGACAGAAAGTTTCCTATAACAAACGGATAGAGCTGAACGAAGATTTTAAAATCTTGTGGGATAAAATCAGTCAAAAAACAAAGTATTCACTTGAATTTAATACGCAAAAACTCATCGACCTTGCTTCCGAAAAAATCAATAAGATGCCTGAAATAAAAGCTGTTCAGATTGAGATAACAAAAAGAGACATTGAGATTAAGGAATCAGGATTGGAGGGAGGTAAAATCACAAGCAACCGAATCCATATAGTCAGCAATGAACAACCGTTGCCGGATATACTCGCCTTTCTGCAAAGAGAAACGGAATTGACCCGTGGTACTTTGGTGCAAATTATTAAAAAGTCAGGGCGCTTAAAAGAGTTCTCAGTTAATCCTCAAGCTTTCATGACTGAATTCGCAAAGCTGATAAATCGGGCTTTGAATGAGCTGATTATTGACGATATCAAATACGAACCTATACCCGGTCAGTTTTACGAAATGCGTTTGTTTGAAGCTCAGGAAGTCGAGGAGTACTTTACTCACCTTTATACTGTAAAAAGCAAAGATAACCGGACACCATTTGATGTCATCGCCTGGGAAAGCGGAACGGAAGAAGAGGTTGCGATACTGCTCGATGGTGATGACAAAGTTAAATTCTTCTGTAAGCTCCCGCGCTGGTTCAAAGTTGCGACCCCTCTGGGCAGTTATAATCCTGATTGGGCTGTAGTTGTCGAAGATTCTCGAAAGCTGTACCTGGTCAGAGAAACCAAAAGCACCTTGGACAGAGATAAACGGCGGGAAAGTGAAAACAAAAAAGTTGATTGCGGCAAGGCTCATTTCAAAGCCCTGGGCGTGAACTTTAAAGACGCAACAACGATCCACGGAGTGCTGCAAGAATAAATTGTAAGACGATTAGTATCATTCTTAAATTTCATCGAACGCTCTTGTGCCCGCTAATCTAAAATACTAAAATCGAAAGGATTCCCCCCTTTGAAAAAGGGGGGTTAGGGGGGATTTAGGAGGCTATCCACCTGAAAAATCCCCATCGATCCCCCTTTTCCAAAGGGGGAAGTATCATTTCCATATACGGGGTGATCGAATTTAAGAAAGATACGACGATTAACTATTTTATTTAAAAAGGAATATTTTATTATATGATTTGGTAAGCGTTCAGACCCTCCCCCAGCGGGGGGAGGTTGGGAGGAGGGGGAGTGAACGGTTACACATTTCACCATTGATTATACGAAACACCTTTGTGGAAGCACAGCAGTTTCCTGCCAGTCTGCAGGCAGTTTCTGATCGGGGGTTTCTCCGAACTTGGCTTTTACTTTTTTTAGCCCGGGTCTGGCATATTGCATGTGTCCCTCTTTCAGGGTACGGCCATTGATGATGGCTTCAGAGCGCAGCCTGCGTCCGATGGTTTTTTCCATATTCTTGCCCAACCACAGAACCCTGTCAACATCATAGCCATGTTCAATCCCCATTTCATCAATCTGTACCAGGGTGTCTTCCAGGGTAACCAGGCCCACATACCGGGGGTCGTAATAATAGTCTCCGGTTCCTTTGGTGGGGCAGTCATCAAGGAAATTGGCAGGCTGCCCGCCCAAGCCGCCCAGCGTGGCTTCAAAATGGGTGATTCCGGCTTGAAGTGATGCCAGAACCGATGCGGACGCCACCCGTTTGGTTTCGTGAAAATGCGCAATGTGAAGCGCCGGGTTGGGAATTTCATCCAGAATCATGGAAAAATACCGATAGACGCTTGCAGCCGATGCGCTGCCATCGTGATCCGCGTGCTCTACGTCATGCGCGCCAATCGAAAGCCATCGTTTGGTAAACTCGACCGCATCCTTTAATTCCGTGGCACCGCCAATGGGACTTCCCCATATCGTGCTTACTGTGCCGCACATTTTGATGCCGGCGTCATTGCATTTCTTGATGCACCGCTCTGATTCTTTCCAGTAATCCGGAAGGGTCGTGCCGGAATTGGCGAAATGGTGCTCCTCTTCCGTGGATACCATCATGAGAATCCGATCCGGCCCCACACCCTTTTGTTTGAGGGCGATAGCCCGGTCAACCGAAGTTTCCCGAATGGTAATGGCGGTGAGGCAAATATCCTCGTAGGTGATTCCTTTTTTGGCGCAGCGGCTTTTAAACCGGTCGCTTCTTAAATGCGCCAGTAACTGCTCGGCATCCCTGAACTGGGGCATTGCAATGGGGTTACCCAGGTTGGTGACCTCAATATTGCGGCATCCGGCAAAGATCAATTCTTCAAGATAAAATATTTTTGCAGCCGTAGAAACAAATTTTTCTTCGTGCTGGAAACCATCTCGAATCGTAATATCACCGATGGTGACTTTTCGGGGCATTCTGGGAAAAATTTTCCAGTAATCATACTCGGTCATGTTGGTCTGTTCTCCTTAATCAAGTGATGAGTCTTACGTTTTGACAATATCAGTGTTACATTCCCTTGTACACTGGTTTTCGTTTTTCGCGAAAAGCGGCAAGGCCCTCCAGCCGGTCCTGGGTCGGTATGCACACCCAGTAGGCATTGGATTCAATAGCCAGCCCGGTGGAAAGATCGGTTTCAAGGCCATAATTAATGGCGTATTTGGCCTGCTCAATTGCGATGGGTCCGGTTTCGCAGATCATGGCAGCCATTTTGCCAGCTTCTGCAAGGAGTTGATCCGGTTCACATATCTGGTTGGCAAGCCCGATGGTCAGGGCCTCATCTGCACCAACCCTTCGGCCGGTAAAGATAAGCTCTTTGGCCTTGCCCTTTCCCACAAGCCGGGGAAGCCGCTGGGTTCCGCCAGCGCCTGGAATAATGGCCAACCTGGTTTCGGTGAGTCCCATCAAGGCTGTTTTGGATACAATTCGAATATCGGAGGCCAGAGCAAGCTCGGTGCCGCCTCCCAATGCAATGCCGTTGACTGCGGCGATGACCGGCTTGTTCAAATATTCAATAGCGGTAAACAGATTCCGAATGGTCAGGATATATTCCTTGACCTGGGCGGGGCTCATGGTGACCCGTTCCTTAAGGTCTGCGCCGGAGCAAAACGCTTTTTCGCCTGCGCCGGTAATAATGACAACACGGACATCCGGCATAAACCGTATCGCCTCCACCTCCTGCTGTAAGGCCCGAAGCAGTTCAAAACTCAGCGAATTCATCACGCCCGGACGGTTCAACGTCAGCAGGATAACGCCGTCCTTTTCTTCCTTCAGTAAGATATTTTCTTCCATATTTCTCCGATAACGATCATGTTCTTGATTTATTAATTTACCGTGTAAGGGCGACCGGCCGGTCGCCCCTACGTTGCGCCTTCTCGTGAGAAACGCTTTTAGCCGACACGCTCTTAGCCGACACAAGAGCGTGTCGGCTACCCGTTTTATATACACTGCGAACGGGCATAATCTGCTCTTTCCATAAACTCCCTCTCCCAGCGGGGGGAGGGTTGGGGGGATCAAAAACGTAAAATTATGCCCGTTCGCAGTATATTTTGGTCATTCATAGGGGCGGTCTGCCCTGAAATCAGCACCCGATATACCGTGAGATCACGATTCTCTGGACCTCTGAAGTGCCTTCGCCGATTTCAAGAAGCTTCTGGTCCCGGAAGAACCGTTCGACTCCGTAATCCTTCATCAACCCGTAGCCGCCGTGAATCTGAACCGCATGATTCACCACTCGGCCCATGACTTCAGAGCAGTAAAGCTTGGCCATAGCAGCTTCTTTCTCAAAGGGCCGGTGTTGATTTCTCAGCCAACATGCCTTGTACAGAAGATTTCGGGCGCATTCTATTTCCATTGCGCAGTCTGCAAGTTTAAAGGCGATTGCCTGGAATTTGCAGATCGGCTGACCGAACTGAACCCTTTCTCTTGCGTATTTCAAGGCCGCATCATAAGCTCCCTGTGCGCCGCCAAGTCCCATGGCGGCGATGGAAAGCCTTCCGCCGTCAAGGGTTTTCAGCATCTGATGAAATCCATCCCCGCGGTTGCCCAGAATGCTGCTGTCCGGCACCCGCAGATTGTCAAAGTACAGCTCGGCTGTGTTGGATGAGCGCCACATCATTTTCCGGTGCATGGGAACAGCTTTAAATCCAGGAGTTCCGCTTTCAACCAGAAAACAGGTATATTCCGGCCTGCCATTGGGGCGGGTTCCGGTGATGGCCTGCACCGTAACACCCATCGTCATCTCGCACGCAGCATTGGTGATAAAAATTTTAGAGCCGTTGATGACCCAATCATTTCCATCTTTAACAGCAGTGGTCTTGCTGCCGCCGGCGTCTGATCCGGCTGTCGGTTCTGTAAGGCCAAAGCCCCAAAGCGCCTTTCCGGAACAAAGTCCGGGAAGATATTTCTTTTTTTGGTCTTCGGAACCAAAATAATAAAGGGGTCCGATGCCCAGTGAATTTCCAGCAGCAACGGTTGCCGCCTGAGAACCGTCAACTCTGGCAACCTCCTCCACAGCAATGATATAAGACAAATAGTCCATGCCCTGGCCTGCAAAGTCTTCCGATACAAACATGCCAAACAAACCAATATCTCCCATTTTCCGGGTGAGTTCAGAAGAAAAAGTCTCTGATTCATCCAGATCGGGGGCAATGGGGGCGATTTCGCTGAGAGAAAACTTGCGAACTTCCTTTCGGATCATTTCTTGTTCTTTTGTAAGATCAAAATCCAACGGATTTCCTCCTTTTTCGGCAACAGTGGAAAGAATGAAACAAAACAGTATTGAAAAAATAACTTTCAGAAAACGACTAACCATAATTGAAAAAAATTTCAATAGAATTTATGATTAAAGTATAAAAAGATGACAAAAAACAGAAAATCGGAACCAATTACCCCTTTTTTATGAAAGATAATTTTTTGGAGCCACAATCCCAAGAACAGTCCTATTTGCTTGCCGGCATATCCGCCGATCCGGGCGTCTATTTGATGAAAGATGCATCAGGGAAGGTGATTTATGTGGGTAAAGCAAGGAATTTAAAGAAACGCCTGAATTCTTATTTCAACAGACCGGAACATCCTGATCCCAAAACCGCGGTTCTGGTGAAAAAAATTGCATCCTTCGAAACCATAATCACGGCAACGGAAAACGAAGCATTGATTCTGGAGTCCACGCTGATCAAAAAGCACCGGCCCCGGTATAATGTGATTCTAAAGGACGATAAACGCTACCCGTCACTTCGGGTGGATACAACCAGTCCCTATCCCAATTTAACTGTGGTTCGAAAAATCAGCAGGGACGGTGCCTTGTATTTCGGGCCATACACATCTCCGCCCGCAGTCTATCAAACCATTAAAATCATCAACAAAACGTTTAAACTTCGTAAATGCAAGGATCGGATGTTCAGAATCAGAACAAGACCCTGCCTGAATTATCAGATTGGATCATGTATGGGGCCATGTTGCCTCAAGGTGGATCCGGACAGGTATCAGGATATGGTCAGGGAAGTTGTTCTGTTTTTGAAGGGAAGAACGCCGGATCTTGTGGCCAAATTGAAACAGGATATGAACGCCGCCGCTATAGAAAGACAATATGAACTGGCGGCCGAAATCCGCGATAAACTCTTTGCCATCGAAAAAACCCTGGAAAAGCAGATTGTGGTCATGCCGGATTTTCTGGACCGGGATATTGTTGGTTTTGTCAGATCGTCGGCGGATTCAATTGTAACGGTTCTCTTTGTCAGGGCCGGGCAGTTGGTGGGATCCAGAAATTTCCATTTTTCGGAAACCCTGGCATCCGATGCTGAATTGATCGGATCATTCATTCACCAGTTCTATGAGCAGACAACCCATATCCCGGATGAAATCCTGGTCTCCACAGTATTTGATGATATGGATGTTATTCAGGAATGGTTGACAGGCTTGAAGAAAAACAAGGTGGACGTTATTTGGCCACAAAGAGGACCCAAAGTTCATCTGATTCAGATGGCTGAGCAGAACGCCGGAAACGAACTGAAAAATCTCATCGAAGATCGTTTAAGTGATCAAACCCTGCTGCTGCGACTTCAGGAAAAATTGAATCTCTCCAGACTTCCGGTGCGAATCGAGTGTTTTGACAACTCTAATATATCCGGAACACAGCCGGTTTCCGCTATGGTGGTTTTTGAACAAACCCGGCCTAAAAAATCTGATTATCGAAAATATCGCATCAAAACCGTTTCAGAGCCAGACGATTACGCAACAATGGCTGAGGTTCTGAAGCGGCGTTATGGAAAAGGCGAGGACTCTGCGCCGTTTCCGGATATGTTGATGGTTGACGGCGGAAAAGGGCAACTTGGTATTGCCGTGTCCGTGCTGGATGAGTTGAATCTGTTGGGCCGGTTTGATGTAATCGGAATAGCCAAAAAAGATGACATGAAAGGAGAAACTCAGGATAAAATCTATAAGCCGGGGCGGTTCAACCCAATGAATATGGACAGGGATGGCAATCTTATCCTGTTTTTGCAGCGGATTCGGGATGAGGCCCATCGGTTTGTCATTACCTATCACAGGGCCAGGCGTGGAGCGGCGGCAATCCGTTCTGTGCTTGACACCATTCCCGGAATCGGGCCAAAACGCAAACAGGCGCTTCTCAAACATTATGGAAGCATCAAGGCCATTCGGGCCGCCTCCCTTGATGAATTATCCATAGCGCCCGGAATGAATCGAAAAATAGCAGAAATAGTTCAGAGCAAACTGTCAATCCCATTGACAGAAGATGAATAGATACGTAAAGGATATCGAAATTAAATGTGAAAATGATTCCCTCTTCTTCCCCCAAAAAAAAGGGGGGACGTTATCATCTTGTGTATTTCGAAATATAACAAAGTCTCGCACACACTAAAGGAATCAATCAAGGAATCCCAATGGAACCAACAGTCTCACTTCAAAAAGAAACCCAGGAATCTGAAGAAACCGCAGAACCCCCGCTCCTGACTTTTTTCAGCAGTTCAAGGTCCAGAGCCTTTCTCAAACACTTTTATCCAAATGCGACCCTTGCCGAATGGAATAACTGGCGCTGGCAGATGAATAACTGCATAACAGATGTTCAGGCGCTTTCACGGCTCATCACGCTTTCACCCGCTGAATGCAGTAAACCTGATATTCATCCTCAGAACCTTCCCCTTCGCATCACGCCCTATTATGCGTCGCTTTTGGATCGGAAAAATCCCGATCATCCGCTACGAAGATCCGTTGTTCCAACTTCTGATGAATTTGTTTTTTATCCCGGCGAAAACAGGGACCCCCTTTGCGAGGACGATCACAGCCCGGTTCCAGGCCTGGTACACCGGTATCCGGACAGGGCTCTGTTTCTGGTTACCGGCACCTGTTCGACCTTTTGCCGGTACTGCACCCGATCTCGGATGGTCGGCAAAAGCGACAATGCGGCAAACAACCCTTCCCGTTGGTCGGCTGCCATTGATTATATCAAGGTCCATTCCGAGGTAAGGGATGTACTCATATCTGGCGGAGATCCGTTAACACTTCCGGATGACGCGCTGGAATCAATCATTAAAAGGCTGCGGCGTATCCGTCATGTGGAGATGATTCGCATCGGAACCAAAATGCCCGTGTCGATGCCTCAGCGGATCACGTCTTCTCTTGTTTCGATGCTGAGAAAATATCACCCCTTGTGGATGAGTATTCATGTAACGCATCCGGAAGAGTTGACACCAGAATTCGAAGCAGCCTGCGCAAGACTGGCGGATGCCGGAATTCCGCTGGGCAGTCAGACTGTGCTTCTTAAAGGAGTTAACGACAGCATCTTACCCCTGAAAAAGCTGATGCACGGGCTGATTAAATTCCGCGTCAAACCATATTACCTGTACCAGTGCGACCCCATTCCAGGCTCTTCGCATTTTCGCACGCCCGTCTCAAAAGGAATTGAGATGATTCAGGGGCTAAGGGGCCATACCAGCGGTTATGCCGTGCCAACGTTTGCGATTGATGCTCCTGGCGGGGGAGGAAAAATTCCGCTGCTTCCGGAATATGTGATTGGCCGGGATGAAAACGGCATTACTCTGAGAAATTATGAAGGGAAGATTTTCTGTTACCCGGATAAGGAGTAGCATCTGAGCTGTCAGGCACAGCCAACTACCTCTGACCCTGGGCTGATGAAAATTGCCATATATTTTAGAGAAAAACTGATCCCATTTTTGTTCCGCCACCCCCACCCCCTACCCCCCTCCCGCAAGGGGAGGGGGGACTTTCACTCCCTTCCGCAAGGGGGGCG
>CAIMCT010000239.1 GCA_903839535.1 uncultured Desulfobacteraceae bacterium | reverse complement strand
GTCTTCCCGATCTTAAAAAAACATCATTATTCAGCGACAGTTTCCTTAGTGGGCGCATGGATGGACGGTAATGTTGGAACTTATGAGTTATTTTTTTATTCGTAATGAAGTTGTTGATATACTATAAACACGCATGATACACGCTTTCCTTGTGTTCATTCCCTCAGCGTTGGATGGTTGGGGTGGTGGTCGGGATTCAAAAATGCAAAATATGCTCGTTCATAAGGCACTCGCGGCCAATAAGGCCTGCTCAAAATGAGAGACATCCGATGCCTGGTAAAATAAAGAAGACGGCACTGGTGCACTGCTGCTGAATAAATCCGAACACAATAAAAAAATAATTCAATAAATTATTTGACATCACCTATTTTTTGATATAGAAAATAAAAACTTTTTATTCAAGGGACGTTTACACTAATCGACTACACGATAAAATCGTAAACGGATTTACATGGTATATCAACAGTTGTGTAATGATGAAATTAAGTTAAACCTATGAACGAATATATTCCGGTATTAATAATGATATTGTTGGCGGCCGCAACATCCGTGGGGATGATTGTAGCTACTACGCTCATCGGGCCCAAAAAGAAATTTGCGGATAAGATGGAGCCCTTTGAATGCGGGGAAAGCCCGATTGTATCACCTAAGCTGCGGTTTTCCGTAAAGTTTTATCTTATTGCACTCTTTTTTGTCATTTTTGATATTGAAGCGGTTTTTTTATATCCTTGGGCGGTGCTTTTTAGGGAACTCGGAATGTTTGGTTTTGTGGAAATGATGGTATTTCTGTCGATTTTAGCGATTGGCCTGATATATGTCTGGAGAAGGGGAGCACTGGAATGGGAATAAAGGGATTATGGAATAGAAAAGAAGCGTTCTCCCCCGACGTAATCCACGACCCGTCGAACCCGCAAGACGATGCGCGGCTATTGGGTGGCAGCATAATTCTGACGACGCTGGAGGCCATCAATAACTGGGGTAGAAAGTATTCCTTTTTTCAGTATCCGTTCGTCACGGCATGCTGCGGAATGGAGTATATGTCAGTGTCAAGTTCAAAATTTGATCTGGATAGATTTGGGGCTGCGCTCCCGAGGTTTTCCCCGCGACAGGCCGACCTTTTGATGGTGGTTGGGACCATTAGTCATAAACAAGCGCCCATACTGGTGAAGGTTTATAATCAGATGGCGGAGCCCAAGTGGGTATTTGCGTTTGGCGTATGCGCGGTGTCGGGTGGTTTTTATGATAATTATTCGACTGTACAGGGAATTGACACCCTGATACCCGTGGATGTTTATGTACCAGGGTGTCCTCCACGACCAGAGATGGTGATTGATGGAATAATCCAACTGCAACAAAAAGTTGCGGCAGGGAAATGGTCGGATTTCCCCAAAGGCGCTTCGCCGGTAAGTAATATTGAATAATTAAATAATGAGATATTGATAATTGCTTTATGGAAGCGAATTTAACAATAAATAAATTAAACACCCGTTTTTCAGAATCGATAGTTGATGTTCATTCTTATCGTGGTGATCATACGGCTGTTGTCAGGAAGAAAGATATCCTTGAAGTCTGCACGTTCTTAAGAGATGACAAGGAGCTTCTTTACAATTTCATGATGGATTTGACCGCTGTGGACTATCTTGGCAGGGAGCCACGTTTCGAGGTCGTCTATCATCTCTATTCCTTGGCGCATAACCAGCGGTTCAGAATCAAAACAAGGGTTTCTGAATCAGAGTGCTGTGTTGACTCAATAGTGCCGATATGGATTAGCGCCAACTGGTTTGAACGTGAAGTCTATGATTTGTATGGAATCATTTTCAAAGGGCATCCGGAGCTACGAAGAATTCTGCTCTACGAGGATTTTCAAGGACACCCGCTGCGAAAAGATTATCCGATAAAAAAGAGACAGCCCTTGATTGGGCCGATTAATTAATTAATTTTAACTGGTTATTGTCATAATGTCTGATTCAGCAAAAGATCTGCATAGCGAATACATGGTGATCAACATGGGTCCATCGCATCCGGTGACCCATGGGACGGTTAAATTTCTTTTGACCCTTGAGGGGGAAACCATTATCGACATGAAAGTGGATATTGGTTATCTTCATCGTGGTTTTGAGAAGATGTGCGAAAATGGGACATGGGAGCAGGTGATGCCCTATACCGACCGGCTCAACTACGTTTCCCCACTGATTAATAACGTGGGGTATGCCTTGGCTGTAGAGAAGCTGATAGGCATTGATGTCCCGGAGCGGTGCAAGTACATCCGGGTCATAGTCAGTGAGCTTTCGCGTATCTGTGACCATTATACAAATATTGCAGCAAGTGGATTGGAACTTGGCGCATTTACAGCTTTTCTTTATTTTGTGGAAGCACGCGAATTGGTGTGGGATCTCATTGAGATGCTGTGCGGTGCCCGTGTAACGTCCAATTATGTCCGGATTGGCGGTCTTAAAAATGATTTGCCTGATGGATTTGAATCAAAGACCAAAGAAGTGTTCAAGAAATGCCGCCCGTTATGGTCCGATGTGGATAAACTCCTTACCAAAAACCGGATTTTTATTGATCGGGTAAGAAATGTCGGTATTATGCCCCCCGATGAGGCGATCGCCTGGGGCTTCACCGGTCCCTGCCTCAGAGCATGCGGAATTCCTTATGATGTGCGCAAGTTTCATCCCTATCTGGTATATGATCAAATGGATTTTGAAGTTCCTGTTGGTGAGACAGGGGACAATTTTGACCGGTATCTGGTAAGGATGGAGGAAATTAATCAAAGCATGCGGATTGTGGAACAGGCATTGGAAAAAATACCGTCTGGACCCATTAATGTTGACATGCCGGAATACAGATGGCAATCCAAGGATGATATCAGCAATAGAATCGAGTCATTGATATTTCACTTCAAGACCGTCACGGAAGGAATCAAACCGCCTCCAGGTGAGATTTATTCGGCTGTTGAGGGGGCGAATGGCGAACTTGGTTTCTATTTGGTAAGCGATGGAAGTGGTAAGCCTTATAAGTGCAGGGTGAGACCCCCATGTTTCCCC
>CAIMCT010000238.1 GCA_903839535.1 uncultured Desulfobacteraceae bacterium | reverse complement strand
CGTGAGTTTGGGCATTTACTCCCCCTCCCCTTGCGGGAGGGGGTCGGGGGGTGGGGGTGAGCTGATGAAAATTGCCATATATTTTAGAGAAAAACTGATCCTATTTTTATTCCGTTTGTATTATAAGGAATAAAAATGTGATCAATTTAAAACCAGTTTTTTGATGTTTTTCATCACTCCACTCTGACTCAGCCCAGAGGACGGGGTTTTTCAAGACAAAATAAAAGCCTAATCCTGGTACATGGCCT
Organism: uncultured Desulfobacteraceae bacterium; assembly: GCA_903839535.1. Lineage (GTDB taxonomy): Bacteria > Desulfobacterota > Desulfobacteria > Desulfobacterales > Desulfatirhabdiaceae > RAAP-1. Next base: position 4,160 of record CAIMCT010000238.1, on the reverse strand, counting down.
CAATGACATCCTTGAAATGCTCGTTGATGACCTTTCTTCGGATTTTCTGCGTGGGTGTCAGTTCCCTGTCCTCCTGGCTGAATTCGCGGGGCAGAAGGGTGAATTTCTTCACTTTCTCAACCTGGCCCAAATGCCGCGTCCGATAGTCGATCCGTTCACGATAAAAGCTGAGTATGCTGGAATTTTTCAGCAGCTCTTCCCGTGATGAAAAAGAGATGCCATGTTTGTTTGCGTGATTTTCCAACTGCTCAAATGACGGCACGATCAGGGCGGATACATGTTTTCTACCATCTCCTATTACAGCCGCCTGATCAATGAAAAGGTCCTCCTTCAAGAGGGTTTCAAGGTGCTGCGGCGCGATGTACTTGCCGCCGGATGTCTTCATCATATCTTTTATACGGTCGGTGATGGTCAGATAGCCTTCAGAATCGACAGTTCCGATATCGCCCGTTTTGATCCAGCCATCCTCCGTAAACATTTCCCTGGTAAGCTCCGGTTTTTTGTAATACCCAAGCATAACGGCGGGGCCTCTGGCCTGGATTTCACCTTCCGAAGATACTCTGATGTCCACAAGCGGCAGCACCGGGCCACAGGTACCGAATTTGTTATGCGTTTCATTGGCGATGCAAATGGGAAAACACTCGGTCAGGCCATATCCCTGAAGCAACAGCACGCCGGCGTTAAAGAAAAATTCGGCGATTTCTGCAGAAAACGCCGATCCTCCGCAATTGAAAAACTTGTTTCTCCCTCCAAAAATAGCACATATCTTTCCTAATACCAGCTTTTCAGCAAGGCTGTGCTTAAAGGCCAGAATCGCTGGAATGGGTTTCTGATCCCTTTTGAAAGAGGCGAACCGCCCACCGGTATCCAGAGCCCAATTGAAGAGAATTTTCTTAACCGTCGGCGCTGTGTGAACGCCTTCCTTGACCTTTGCATAAATTTTCTCCCACATGCGCGGAACGCTGCACATATACATGGGCCTGGATTCCCGAAGAAATTCCAGAATTGCCTTTGCATCATGGCAGTAGTGATTCTCTGCGCTTCGCATCAGTGTAAAATATGTCCAGGCTCGCTCAAAAACATGAGAAAGGGGCAAAAATGCGAGATTGACATCATCCGGGCCGAGGGTCAAATGGCCATCCGGATCAAACAGCATGGAAAGGATGTTTCTGTGGGTCAGCATCACACCCTTGGGTTCACCGGTCGTACCGGAGGTATAGATCAGTGTAGCAAGATCATCGGCATTGACCCTGGAACGGGCGGACTTTAAGGCATCCTGCTGACCGGATTGTCTTCCCAGCACAAGAAAGTCGTCAAAGCGCATCACATTATCGTTTTTTGCGATGCCGATATTCTGATCAAACACCACGATTTTTTCCAGATATCCGGCTTTCCCCAAAAGCGACAGAGCGGTTTCGGACTGGTCCTGGTTTCCTGAAAACAGAATTCTGATTTCCGCATCCTCTATGATGTACTGCGTTTCCATGGCGGAATTCGTTCCGTATATCGGAACCGACACCGCACCGATGCTCATAGCCGCCATATCTGCTATGGACCATTCAACCCGGTTGTTGGCAAAAATGCCGATCATCTCCTTTTCCTTGACACCCAAAGAAAGAAGCGCCAGTGCCGCCGCATCAATCTGATCGCCGAATTGAGCCCAGGTATAGGATATCCATTCCCCGTAAGGCTTGTGTTTAACTGCTGTTTTTGAGTCGCCCCATTTCTCCACACGCGCAAGAATCATAAGGCCAAGATGTTTTTCCTGTTCTACAAATGCTTCAAATTCTTTCTGATATTCGCTCATTGGTCTTTTCTTCATTGGATTCCGCCTGCTCTTTCTCAAGTTAACGCCTTGATGTTATCAGTGCAATATTTTGGGCATTGATCATCGTTTCCGCCATTTGGTTTATTTTGTGATGCATCCGTGTACATTTACTCACCCGCATTTTGAGCTATTAAATTGATTATAGAAATGGATACCGCCCTATTTTATGGCTTGGACCGCTGTTTTTGCCGGCAAATTGGCTGACAAAGTCAACCATTGAGTTGAGTGTTAAGAGATGCCTTAGATGAACATTTTAGGGCGATAAAATGAGGGTTTAAGGCTTGAAAACGTCCATATTTTGGATGATAATCCATGAATATCAACCGAGTAGCTTGGTCCGACCCGCAACATCAGTCAACGGAAATATTGAGCATACGAATTCTCTCGTTTGGATCACTTTCCATCAACAGTGTCAGCAGGGGAACCGGGAGCGGGGAGTGGGAGGCTACCTTGATATGACCTGGATTTATTATAAATTTCTGAAATGATAGAAGTATGTCTTTGACAACAGGCTGGTTTTGCCTTTGTATTTCTGAATTCAATTTCTCGGTGATGCCGGATATAAATTGTTCAAAACTCTGCCCGGACTGCCGAGCGCCCAACTCTATCAGTCTTTTCGTTAGAGAATTATCCTGATAATCCAGCGTAATCCCGGATATCGCCACAGCCTGGATCAAGGCTATCAGCGACAAGGGATTGTCCGGAACAGCTTTGAGGGCTGCCAGATCAAGACTGTTTATTCTCGCCCAAACCTCAACTTTTCCCATATCTGCAACGCTGATACATAACTGCTTAATCTCCATATCTTTTTTGATCGGTTCATAGATATAGGCATACTCAACGCTTGCTGCAATATCGGCATATCCAAGTTGGGCCAACACCGGGGATATTCCCTTCATCAAGGAATTGTTTGGGCTGATGTGAATTCCTTGAATTTCAACGTGCATGAAAGAAGGAATTTCATTCATGCTATCAAATTTGGTGTCGAATGAATGCAGTATCAGCCGATCAATGGCTACAGGGCTATTCACATCCTTAATCCGAATGGAAACCTGGCTTACCTGAATTGTTTTTGAAAAGAGTCCTACATCCAGAGACTCGTAAGTGATTTCGGAAATCCTGCCCGTGTGATTCGCCCAATTCTGAATACGGCCCTGAGCATCATTTTCAATATAGATTGTCAGACCCATATAAGCGCTGACACTAAGGGCCAGCAGGATGCCGGCCGTAATTCCGATGGTTTTTCGGTTCATTTTCCCTCCGTTATGAACACATATTGAAAAGATTCGCTTAATCTGCTACAGTCGTCACCGATGATGGAACTTCATATTGCATACGCCCTTCTTGCGGCTTTCGTTCTTGATCTGATACTCGGAGATCCCCTCTGGCTTTTTCATCCTGTCAGGTGGATGGGCGCGGCCATTTCACGATTGGAACCTGTTTTCAGATGCCAGAAGATTCCCTTGGTCATTTCAGGTACGCTGTTTTGCGGATTCCTGGTTTTGAGTGTATGGGGCATTTCCTGGTTTATGGTTCACCTTGCAGGTATGATTCATCCAACCTGCCGGTCCATTCTTGAATCCATTTTAATCTATTACTGCATCAGCCCGTCTTCTCTAAGAAAAGCGGCAATGGAAGTTGAAACCGCCCTGAACTCCAGCGGACTGCAGAAGGCGCGTAAAAAAGTTTCCTGCATTGTGGGCCGTGAAACCGGGCATCTGTCGGAACAGGGTGTTGTTCGCGCCGCAGTTGAAACCGTGGCCGAAAACCTGGTGGACGGCATCATAAGCCCGCTGTTTTATGCAGCCATCGGAGGCGCGCCACTGGCCATGGCCTACAGGATGGTGAATACCCTGGATTCCATGGTCGGCTACCGCAATGATGCTTATTTACATTTTGGCAAGGCTTCCGCCAGACTGGACGACATCGCCAATTTTATACCTGCGCGGCTTGCCGTTCCGGTTATCGCATTCGCAGCGCAACTCCTGTCTAAGAGTGGAAAAAGCGCCTTCCATACTGCTGTTCATGAAGGTTCTCACCATGCCAGTCCGAATTCCGGATATTCCGAGGCTGCTTTTGCCGGAGCTATGTTCGTGAAGTTGAACGGCCCCAGCATATATCACGGACGATTGGTCAACAAACCCTATATTGGCGTTGCTTTTGATAATGTGACACGAAACGATATTCGAAAAGCCTGCGATCTGATGCTTCTCTGTTCATTGCTGTGGACTTTTCTGCTGGTAGTCATTTCCGCTGCATGATTATTGAAACCACGAAACACACGAATAAAGTAGGGGCGACCGGCCGGTCGCCCCTAATCGTATATTTAGTG
>CAIMCT010000237.1 GCA_903839535.1 uncultured Desulfobacteraceae bacterium | reverse complement strand
GATTGTTTCTTCATAATTCCCGTAAACTCCTCAACCGTCTTTCGTTCCTGAGTTGCGGCGATATATCTTATAAAAACTCTGACATACCCGATACCGCCGCTTTCCGGCAGTTCAGACATCAGAGCGGACAATGTGCCAAATATCTCCCGTATCTTTCCGTGAAAAGCGGCTTTCATCAGAAGCTGGGCGATTCTAGCTTTCAGTGCGCCTCTGATTTCATCATTCGAAAAACCGGACTGATCGGTTAGAAAATGGCTGAAACGGGGGATAAAATCCACATCCTTAAACGTGTCATGAAACGAATCTGAAAACTGGGTGGAATAATTCCACCGTGAATTGCCCTGGTAAAATACCGCCGGAAGAACGGGAATCAGTTTCTTCTGTTTCGGGAATTCCTTGAACGATGCGTCCCATATCCGGCACATGTACTTCAACAAACGGAATCTTACCCATTTATCAGGCTTGGACTGATGCTCAAACAGCACATACAGAAAAATATTTTCGCGGATGTCTTTCAGTTTCGCCTGAAACAGTATGTCTGATTCGCTGCCATGAAATTCTTCGTCTATAAAACTGTTTTCCTTGAGAACAAGAGTATTCCAGTCAATCCGTGTTGTTAGGGCATCTGGCAGATATGCCTGAAAGAAACTCACGGCTTCCACCGGATCGGAAAACACCGTTTCAAAAAGTTTGGCATGAGGCTGATGAATAGAGTGTTCCTGAGTTTTCAATTATTTTATTCCTGATACTTTCTTGGACTTTGGACAAATTGGGCTGAACACCATTTTGAGCATAACCGTTCACTCCACCCTCACCATACGACAGATAATTTGATCACAGAGCCGAAGAAGAAGATTCCCTGCAACTGCTCGGCGGTAGTCAACTGTAGCCCGGATGTCCGAAATGGAGCAAATCGCCCACGTTCAGACTCCCGTCCGTTCCCAATCCAGCTTGATAATCTCCAGAAGCTGTTTGGCCTCTGCAGATTCCAGCGCAATGCCGTCAAAATCGGGCGGACAGAGGAGCTTTTGCATGAGGAACCCGTCGCTGTCGAACCATCTGGGCAGCGCGCCGCCGAAAAAGTAGCCTCTTTCTCTCAAAGTGTGGACGGCAGACCCGATATAAGGACTGGCCAGATTGAGCCAAGCCTGGAGAACCACGGCCTTTCCAGCGATGGCCTGCTTCTCGACATTGCTGTAGGCATCGCTGAAATCCTCACCGATCTCGTGTACCGCAAGCCGCGCGACCTGGGCAAAATCAAAGACCTCCATGCTAATGCGGGAGACCGAATCCGCCGGAGCCAGACCTTCCGATACTACTATGTCCCTCGAATCGTCAAGACGGGAATATATCCAGCGCAGTTCATGCTCGTAAGGCGCAGGAATGTGGATACTGTGGGGTCTTGGTTTATAGCAGCGGAAGAAGCCCAAAGCCGCCACCCGCCCCGTCGCGCTCTTTTCCTTGGCGTAAGCGGCGGCGGGCATCAAAGCTATTTCCATGGCCATTTCCAAATGCTTGAAACGCACGGCTGACTTTTGCGTGACAACATGGTTGCATACCGCCTCGCCGAATATCTCCTCGATATTATCCTCTTGGGGCACGAATTCGTCGAATAGATATTCACTCATGTGGGTAAACGCACCGGTGTTCCGATATCCCTTCATGATAAGGCCAACACCATATTCGTAAATCGAAGGATACGGAGCTGAACGAAACAGATGGCCAACACCGATGATGTCGCCAGAGACCGTGCGGGCAACGATGGAATAGTATTTTTTGGCCTCATTGACGGCGATAATGGCTTGGGGATCGTAGAAGAGCTTGATGGGGTAGTGTTCTCCATAGACAGCCCGGAACAAACGAACAATTCCCTCGGCATCTTCAGGGCGAAAACTTCCCACATCGAAATTCTCTTCAGCCGGTTCCGTATTGTTCTCAAGATTGTCATTCATGGCTCTTGCAACTCCTTTCATTGATGGCGCGGCATGATGTTATAGGCTAACAGATACGGGCATCACGGAAATTTCAACCACTGTCATCCGCCACATCCCGCATCAGGCGTATTGGCGTGGACTGATTGCCATCGGCTCAAGCCGGCCAGAAGTGCGATCAGGATCAGGGTAATCGCCGAACAGCTCAGAAATACCAGACTGAACGATCCGCCAACTGCCAGAACTGCCCCCATGATCATCGGGCATAAAAAAAAACCAGCATCCATCATGAACATCATGAGATTGCTGTTGATCCCCTGAAACTGCCTGGCGGAGAATTCGAACATGATTGCATTGAGCAGGGGAAGAATGCCCCCCATCGCCATGCCGTAACAACCGGCAGCCAGAACCAGCCTGGGGAGAGAATCGACCCAGGGCGGCAGCACATAAACAGCCGCCAGAAAAAGCGCCATCCACCCAAGAGTCCTAACCTTGTTTCCCGAATCCATCACCTGCCCGAATCCTGTCCGGATGACGATCATGACACCCATTGATACCGCAAAGAAAATTCCCACATCCTGCCCCATGCCCTGGTGCACCAGAAACGATTTGATGAAATAGAATACCGTGGCGTATGTGAAGAATACGAGCAGATTCATGGTCAGGATCAGGATTACCGGTACTCGGCGGATATTCTGCCACAACTGCCCGATTGCCGGACGCTGCAAATCGCCCGGATCCATTTTGTCCAACATGTTCCGGATTCGTGGGCTCACGGCGGAAATCAGGACGATTCCGGGGATAGCCATAATTGAAACCATTGCATAGATGACAGCCTCACTTCGGAAATGACGGAGCGCAATTTCGGTCAGCATAGGTGCCACGGCATAAGGGATGAGGCTGGCCAGGCTCATGACACCAAACCCCTGCGTACTTTTTTCCCGAGGAATGAAATGAACCAACAACGCGACACCGGCCGATACCAGCGTGACGAATGCAGCCCCATGACAGATTCTGAGCAGAATCAGACCCGGCAGCGAAACCGTCACCGTGTATGTGCACAAAATCAAGGCAAGCGAAATCATCGAGAATCTAAGAAATACCATTGCGTTTCCGGCATGTATGAAGATGCCGACTGCCGGACGCAGAAAAAAAGCGGTCATGGGCTCAAGTCCCACAATGATGCCTCGCCATTCCGCAGAAATGCCCAGGCGTTCCAGATAGCTGTAGAAACTGTAGAACACGGACATGTTGCAGAAGCCGAAGAAAAGAATAAATATCAGGGATATAAATTCGGCTGAATACAATTTTTGGGGTTGAGTCACCATGATAGCATAAACATTCACCAACTAAATTCGCGAGGAGTTAAAAATCTGATCTGCTATGTTTTCAGAATATTGTTCAGACCCGTCATAAAAGAATCCATGGCATCCGGCAATGCTATCGTCACCCGGATCCAGTTCGGAAACCGAAACCCTGTCATGGTACGGATCATGACCCCCTGCATCATGAGCCTGCGATAAGCCAGGCTGTCGCTCATGGGAAGGCGGATCATGATAAAATTGCCTTCTCCGCTAAGAAACTGGAGACCCCAGTTGGCAAGATATTCGGTCAGCACCTGCTTCTGCCGACGAACCAGGTCTCTGGTCTGCTGAACATGTTCCCCGTTGTCTTCAAGAACAGCCAGGGCGGCGGCCTGAGCCAGCGTATTGACCGAATAGACCACACAGGTTCGGCGGATGATATCGACAGCCTCGCTGGACCCTGCCAGATAACCGATCCGCAGCCCAGCCAGCGCGTGCATCTTGGAAAATGTACGAAACACCACCAGATTGGGATACTCGGCGATCATCGACATACTGTCCGGGAAATCCGGTTTTTCTACAAACTCACAGTATGCCTCGTCCACCACGACAATTCGCCTACCGTTGATACGATTTAAAAATCCCCTCAGCTTCCCGGAATCCCAGTAGGTTCCAGTTGGATTATTGGGATTGCAAACGAAGAGAATTTTCGTGTGGTCATCTATTACACGGATCATCTCGTCATCGTCGAATCCGTAGTCTTTCAGTGGAACCCGGCGGGCTTCGATTCCCGAAAATTCCGCCACCCATTCATACACCGCAAAAGTCTTATCTGCGGTAATAATGTTATCTCCCTTCTGGCAGAATGCCTTTATGACAAATGCAATGACCTCATTGGCTCCGTTTCCAAACAGGAACTGGTTCGGATCCATGCCATGCTTTTCGGCCAGTTTTTGTCTAAGTAGCCAACAGTCACCGCTGGGGTATATAGATGCTTGGGAAGGTACGAAGCTGCTGATCATCCTGGCTGCTGACAGACAAGGCCCCAGCGGGTTTTCATTGTTATTCAAACGGAATAGATGGGAACAGCCAAAGAGTCTTTTCAGCTCATCGTCCGGCTTGCTGGGAATATATGCCTCAAACCGCTGAATATAATCAGGGGCCAGATGCTGAAATGAAACGGGCTGTTTCATGGACCACACGGGAACAATTGAAACAGGATGACATCGCCATCACCTGCATAAGGCAGAATTTGAATCGGCTGAAACCCGTTTTTCAAAAGGCAGGGAATGATTGCGGATTTCCAGGCGATTCCGGAGTCAATCTCAAAAATTACATTTCTAATCCCCTCTTTTTGAAAAAGCTGGAGATGCCGCGATAGATTGTCTTCGATATCCGCGCCAGGCCATAGAATATCCAGACTGACCTTATATCTGAGGCGATCTATATTAGTTGACAATACCGAGTGCGCATGCTGTGTTTCACCATCATCGGCAACCTTGCGGATATCACGGGAAAGAAACAGCCGCCGGTAGGTTTGCTGCAGAAAATCCTCTATATCTTTGGTCGCCCACACAACAGTTCCAAAATCTTCATGTATCATGCGAAACCATGAAGATCGTTGAACCTGAACACCACTGGTCGAGTAACTGTTTATATGGCCCAGGTACTCGAAATATTCATCATATTGACCGGATTCAGGTGGATAGCAGATCATGGCGATTGCGGATGTTCTTCCTACCTCGCTGATGCAGGCTTCTATCAGGGAAGCGGCAATATTTAAAACTGGCCGGCTTGATCCGGAATCCCCAAATATGTACGGTCCGATAACTTCAACGGTTTTGTCGCTGAGCAGATGCCAGACGATTCCTCCCCCGATTTCACCTGCCGGCCCTTGAGCTATGATGGCATGATAATCACCGCCTCGAATCATATCGACCAACATGCCGGGATATTGAAAAAACCGGGGTATTTTATTATTCGCGTAAAATGAACGGATTAACAAGGCTAAAAATTTCAGTTCCTCTGCTGTGGGGCAGTGAATTGCAAAGTCCCTGCAAGTAAAAGGATACGGTTTCTTCTGTCCATCCAACGCCTGAGGATACTTTTTCTCTTTAATCAGAGAAATTTGTAAGAGGTTCTTTTTTCGACGAATTTTCAGCCGATCCACGGATCGGGATGCCAATATCAGCCGCATTTGATCCATGTCAGCAGTTTCCAGTGGCTGAGGCGATGCTGTTATATTGAACGCATGTAAATTAAGACTGGTTTCTGGAAACGAGAAATCACTTCGAACGACATGCCCTTTACAAGCGCATCGGATATTGATCATTCCCAGGTTTGGAATGACCACCCGGCACAGATGAAGAAAAAGCTCTTCTGATGCCAGCGTCATCTTGAGGGCTTCGGGTTTTCCGAGTCCCAGTGCAAGAGATGACTGCTCCACAAAGGTCATGACAACCGGCAGAAACATGTCGTTGGCGGTGACTCGAATTGATGTATGTGGCAGTAAAACGGGTGCGTTCATATCGAATCTCAGTGGGAGTGATTGTGTTCTTCCGATTCATGGCCGGAGTGATCATGATCGTGGGCGCCATGATCTCCCTTGTGTTCATGATGATGAGCGTTGGAAGTTCCGCCATGCTCATGCTCATGCTCATGTTCATGTTCGTGACCGTGTTTCACGTTCTCATGAGAATGCTCATGGGCGTGTTCATGCTTATGATCGTGTTCGTGTTTTCCTTCCATAATCAATTCTCCTGTATAAGCGGGTTGCTGTAGTCTTTCAAGTGATTTCCATACTGCGTGTTTAAGTGCTTCTGAGATGTTTGTCAATGGATTAACCGATTATACCTGGCATGGCAACTCCGAGTTCAGTAAAAGTCACGGGCGCATAGCGCATACCTGGGGTGATGAAAATCATCAAAAAACTGGTTTTAAATTGATCCCATTTTTATTCCTTACTACACAAGCGGAACAAAAACAGGATCAGTTTTTCACTAAAATATATGACAATTTCCATCAGCCCAGCGCATACCTCCCCAACTTGAGGTCACAATTTGTGACCTCAAGATTCCAAATTCATTTTCTGTAAGTTCAAACATGGAATCTTCGGGAAATCTATTGATATTTCTACGAACAGCCGCTTTGCATGAACCTTTCTATCTGCGAACATCAAACCAAGATAACATTGCCACATCCTTTGTTAAATATTTGTCTTTCAGGGCGATATCAAAGTAAAAATTGCCGGGATTTTTCACATCGACTGTTCCCGCAATAATGGCGCCGTACATCGTAGCATTGTTATAAATATCAAGATCAGCATACGGAGCATATATAACGCCATAAAATGCACTTGAATTCGATAACGATACGGGATCTGCCGTGTCTGAAAAAATGGCGAATTTCTTGGGATCTCCACCTGCCTGGGTGATCGTTCCGTGTTTTCCATTCAATTCCCCGGATATGAAAAGATTGACCGGTCCGGCCGAGGTGTCTATATTCAAAGCCGCGCCGGATTTTAATTCAATATTTGTGAAATAATAATTGGTGCCTCCTGGTTTTCCGACCAACGTAACGGATTCTCCGTTTCCAAGTATCAGGGCGGCCGGAATCATTCCATTATCACTGAACATACGACAATTATTAAGCTTTTCCGCATACTCTCCGCCAATAATCCCCAGAGGATCAGGCTCTACAGGCCCGACAGTCTGGACAGTATCGCCTGTACCATAAAAATGAGGCGCGGGATTTCCGATTGGATTATAGATGGCCGCAATTGATTCAGAACTGCCAAGCCCGATATGACCGTGAACTTCGGTGTTGCCGAACAAGGTCACATTGTGGTTGGAGCCTATGTCGCACTGGTTTGTCCCATCATCACCTGCTGGTGTTAAGGAGACAGTACTTTTATATCCATAAAAATGCGAGAATTCCGGAGCTGTAATCCCCTTGTCGCCAAATGCTCCGAACTTGAAGGCGGAACGGTTTTTGAAGGCGACGATGATGTCTGCGTCCGCATTTCTTGAGCCGTAACCGCGAACCGTGAACTGGTACTCATTTTCAGCGATTCGAGTTAAAGCGGGCGCGCCAATCGGCAGGTATTCAAAAAAAATATCGGTGATATCCGGATCTGACGGCGGCATACAGGCTGATAAGGATACGGCTGCCCCATCCGTTGCCGGAAGAGTTATCGTGTTAGCTTTAAGATTTTTTTGAATGGATGCAAGCACAAAATTCACCCCAGCATCGGCGCTGTAAAATGCTGTCCTGGAGACTTCAAGGTTTACAGCAATCGCCGAGTCGTTTGCTGTAATCACATATGCGACTGCACCGATTATAGACATTATCAGGACAAACATCATGGCAGTGAACAGCACCACTCCGCGATCATTATCCACTATTTGGTATCCTTCATTTTCTTGTTGACACTTTCTGAGTGTTATAGTCCACCGGTTTTATATATTTTGGCAACCTTGAAAGAGACCTGTCAACGCAACACCAGATTGCGAGGGAAGACATCTTCAACCAGCGTAATCGTTCCAGCTCCGGCACCAGGATGATGGGGATCTGATTTAACCGTTCTTGCAGTTATGGTGATTCTGATTTTTCGAATCGCAGCATCAGTTGTAACCGGGTTACCATTTCCGTCCAAACACATAAAGGAGAAGGCTTGAATATTTTCCGCAAAGGGCTGAGCCCCTCCGCCGGTATTTCTTCGAATCATCCGGTTGGCGGAATCAAAGGTATAGATGATGTGCTCATTCACATCAACGGTATCTCCATCTCCAGTCAGATCCGCCAGTATCTCCAGTCGGGAAATTGATGCGGGTATGCCGACAAAATGGGGATTGGCGGAGCTGTCACGCTGCATGGGATTTGCGGGATTGAAATATCCGGCCATTCGTACTTCCCGGCCAATCATATCCATTGCGGCTCTGGCGATTTGCGTCATTTCAATGACCTGTTCCTGGGTGCTGTAAGCTTTTCTCTGCATGATAAACATTGTGGTGAGCGCCCCAAGAATGATCATTCCGATTGATAATGAAATCATCAATTCAATCAGCGTCAGCCCGCTTGAGGTGTTGACAGAAATATTCGCCATTATGGGTCGCCTTCCGATATCTGCGGCTAATCCGGGACGGTATTGGATATCAAGGACTGGAACCGTACCCGCCTGGCATCATTGTTCCAGTATGTATCTACCGTGATGAGTTTGATATTCGTATCCGGTTTATTAATCTTAATGTCGGTAATCCGCTTGTATGAAAGATAATTTGTTATGGTGCCATAGTCTTCGGTAACGGTCTGATTCGCAGCAGGCAGGTCTAAGTAACCTTTGGTAATCATTTCTTCCATTTTATCCTGAGACAGGGTGATGGCCACCGTCTTCTCGGCGCTGTTTCTGTTGATAGCTACAGTGATGTTTATCAGGCCGGCCATTCCCAGCAACACAATAGATAAAATACCCATCGCGATAAAGACTTCTATCAGACTGTATCCCTGATTGTTATTGGGTTTATCCATCAGACTTTTCATTTTACAAAAAGGGCCTCCGGAATGACGGTTGTAGGTGCGAATCTTGTATTCACCTTTCGATAGGACGAATACAAGATTCGCCCCTACGAAGCCAATCCATTGCGTTAATTTATCTTAACCCGGCCAGTAATAGCTACAGTAATCGTCTTGATGCCGCTGGAATTCTGCAATGTTAGCGTGCGGGGTGATGTCGTTCCTCTCGACGAAAATAAAACGCTGGTAAAACTCAGTGTCGTTCCTGGATAATCCTGCTGTAAATCCTTGATTCTTGAGGTTCCGCTTCCGGCAGTCACCGAATATGAATGATTGTTCAGATGCATTACCACCACACTGACATTTTCCTTGACAGATGCCATCCGTGCTGCGATCAAATCGCCCATTACCTGACGCGCTGCCCCATTCAGGCGGATTCCCGGTATCCATGCCATGTAATTGTGAATTGAGATGCCGGATAAAATGGCGACAATGACCATCACCACAATGACTTCATACAGCGTGAAGCCACATTTTGTCTTTATTGTTTTCAATGCCGATGTCATGGGTTCTCCGCAATTCATTGGAGAAAGAATACCAGGAGATGTTGAGGACAAAGGGATAAGGCGCCAAATATATATCAAGTGCCTAACCCCCAAAGCTGGGCTGATGAAAATTGCCATATATTTTAGTGAAAAACTGATCCTATTTTTGTTCCGCCCACCCCCACCCCCTAACCCCCTCCCGCAAGGGGAGGGGGGACTTTCACTCCCTTAATCCCTTTCCGCAAGGGGGTCGGGAGTTTGGACATTTACTCCCCCTCCCCTTGAGGGAGGGGGTCGGGGGGTGGGGGGTGATGAAAATTGCCATATATTTCAGTGAAAAATTGATCCTATTTTTGTTCCGCTTGTATGATGAGGAATAAAAATGGGATCAATTTAAAACCAGTTTTTTGATGATTTTCATCACCCCACCCCAGAGCCTATCTTTTTCAAAGAGGGAAAACGTCATCCGTAGCCCAAAATATGATCAATACCGGTTGCTGACCCATGCCCCCTTTTTAGGCCGGATACATGTCCTCAATAATGCTCTGATATTTATTGATCACATTCTTGCGCTTGATTTTCATGGTTGGGGTGATCTCGCCGCCGGAAATCGAAAACTCGTTCGGCATCAAAGTGAACCGGATAATCTTTTCATACCCGGCAAGGTCATTTGAACGAGATTCGATTCTTCTGCGGAAAAGTTCGATGACGGAAGGATGCTGGATCAGGTCTTCCCGACAGGTCCACAGGATTTGATGGGTTTGGGCATATTCCTGTAATACCTCAAAGGCTGGAACAATCAGAGCCGAAACAAACTTCCTGTTGTCGCCGATAACGGCGATCTGCTCTATAAAATGGTCGCTGCCTATGACTGACTCAAGATACTGGGGGGCGACATATTTTCCGCTGGAGGTTTTCATCAAATCCTTGATGCGGTCTGTGATACGAAGCTCGCCATTGTCATCAAACTCACCAGCGTCACCGGTTTTGAACCATCCGTCCTCAAACACTTCTTCGGTTTCAACAGACTTTTTATAATAACCCTTCATGACTGTGCCGCCCTTGACCAGGATTTCCCCGTTTCCGGATATTTTAACCTGGACACCTGGCATGGACTTTCCCACCAGTCCGAACTTGAAATGGCGGGGTTCGTGACAGGTTACCGTTGCCGTTGTTTCACTCAGGCCATACCCATAACAGATAAAAATGCCAGTTGCATAGAAAAACTCCTCGATGTTTTGAGAAAGCGGCGCTCCAGCACAGGGAAAGAACTTTATTCTACCTCCGACAATATCCCGAATCTTTTTAAGGACAAGCGCATCCGCGATTCGATACATAGCCTCAAGCAAAAAAGGAACCGGCTGTTCATCCTTAATGCAATTGTTTCGTCTGGCCCCAACATCAATGGCCCATTCAAAAAGGTGTTTTTTGAGTGGAGAAGCTGACTCCAGCCGGTGGAAAACCGTGGCGTAGATTTTTTCATAAAACCGCGGCACCGCACACATAATGGTTGGCTTTACTTCCTTAATGGCTTCAATAATGGTCTTGGGATCTTCCAGGTAGTTGTTGGTCATACCGCGATGCAGAACATAATACGTCCATGCCCGCTCAAAAACATGGGACAGGGGAAGAAAGCAAAGCGAAACATCCCGGTCATTGGGGTCTATAAGGCGAATATCGTGTGATGCCGCGCTGTGAAACATATTGGAATGGGTTAGCATTACTCCCTTGGGCTCGCCCGTAGTGCCGGAAGTATAGATCAGCGTCAGAAGATCGTCCTGGGATGCCCGATCCAATCTGCTGGATATTTCCGAGCCTTTGGATGAACTTCGTCCCATATCCAGAAACGCATCAAAATGCATGGCCATCGGATGAGCGTTCAGGTTGATTTCTTTTCGAAAAGCAATGATTTTTTTCAGGCATGAAGACGCGGAAATAAAAGAAATGACCTTGTCATACTGATCCTGGGTTCCGACAAAGATCATTCTGGATTCTGAATCATTGACAATATATTCGGCTGTTTTGGCTGGATTGGTAGGATAAATATAGACCGGGACACCCCGGATACTGAGCGAAGCAACATCGGCGATGGTACACTCCGGCATATTGGGTGAAAATATGCTGATCATTTCACCTTCATTCAGTCCCAGTTCCAGAAGCGCCCTGGCCGCTGCATTCAGTTGCTCCCCCAGCGCACTCCAAGTAACTTCCCGCCACACACCATCCCGTTTACACCGCATGGCCACTTTGTCGCCATATTTCCGGGTCTGTTCCAGAATGGGAATAGCCAGATTGTTTTCAGTTGGCAATTCCAATATATGTGATGAATGATTCATCTGATCGTCCTTTCAGTATTCTGTCCCCTGTCGTCCGCCTTCAGTTCTATACTGCGAACTGGCATAATCTGCGCTTTTCATAAACTCCCTCTCCCAGCGGGGGAGGGTTGGGGTGGGGGATCAAAAACGTAAAATTATGCCGGTTCGCAGTATATGTCTTTACGGCAACATTGCGCCAAGGTTCATGAGATTCCGGTGTAGTTCATAACAACGGGTCAGATCGTGTCGAATGTGGCCAGGGCGGGATTCCTGAACATAGCGGTTCAGGTAGTCCCGATACAAAGGGTGAGCACAGTTGTCGATAATGACTTTTGCGCGCTGTTTGGGACCCAGACCACGAAGATCCGCAAGACCCTGTTCGGTGACAATAACTTGTACCGAGTGTTCACTGTGGTCAATGTGAGGACACATGGGAACAATGGCTGAGATTTTTCCATTTTTTGCAATGGAGGATGTCATCATCATGGTCAGATAACCGTTACGGGTGAATTCGCCGCTTCCGCCTATGCCGTTCATCACATCCATTCCATAAAGATGGGTGGAGTTTACATTGCCGTAGATATCGGCTTCCAGCGCCGTATTCATCGCGATCACACCCAGTCTGCGAATGATTCCAGGGTGATTGGATATCTCCTGGGGACGAAGCACAATTCGGGACGCAAAAAAGTCCATATTCCCGACGATTTCCTGTAATTTGGCCCAGGATACCGTCAGGCTGCATGCGCTGGCCCCGGTAAGCTTTCCGCTGAGCATGATGTCCACCATGGCATCCTGAAACACTTCGGAATACATACTGAACGGCGGGATATCAGGATGCGCCCCTAAAGCAGCCATCACCCCGTTAGCCACGCTGCCAACACCGGCCTGAAGTGGCAGCAGGTTCTTTGGCAGGCGCCCGGCTTTGACTTCATCACACAGGAATTTGACTACATGTTCGGCGATCAGGTGACTGAACCCGTCCGGTGGAGGCATCTCGCCGACATGATCCGGTTCGTCATTCACCACAATTCCTATGACCTTCTCCGGGTTGACCGCAGCATAAGGCCAACCGATACGGGTCATTGGATCATAGATCGGAATGGGATCACGGTGCGGTGGAGGCGGCATCACCACAATATCCGCCATCTCTCTCAGTCTGGGGGAATGTCTTTTGTTGATCTCGACGATCACCTTATCCGCATATTGCAGAAACGTGGGAGAGGCGCCGATGGATGAAGTCAGATACACCCGGCCATCGCGGGTGATTTCAGTGGCCTCGACAACGGCGATATCCAGATTTCCCAGAAACCCATAAGCCAGCATCTGGGGAACATGGGAAAGGTGAATATCCACATATTCAACCTCTTCGCGGTTGATTTTTTGTCTTAAACTGGTCTCTCCCTGATAGGGTGCGCGCCAGGAAACAGCATCGGCTCTGGCCAGTTCGTCATCAATGCTCTGGCCGCTGGACGCACCGGTCAAAATTCTCAATTTGAAGGGGCGATTTTTCTCATGCTCCTGTCTTGCGCGATTGGCCAGTGCAACAGGCACTACCTTTGCGGCCCCAGCCGGTGAAAATCCGCTGAAAGCCACAGTGTCGCCATTTTGAATGAAGGATACAGCTTCTTCAGGCGTTAATAACGGGTAGGAATCTTTTCGAATCATATAGTTGACCTGTGTAATGGGTTGAACGAAACGTTGACCGTTGACCGTCAACGGTCAACGAATGGGTTATAGGTGGAATTACCGAAGCAGTTCCTTGATCTTGAGGTTCCGAATCTTACGAGAATGAAGATCTTTTTTCTCAAACGCCAAAGACAGCTTGACCAGAAGCTCTTCCAGTTTGATAGGCTTCAGGAGATAATCAAAGGCACCAAGTTTAAGGCCTTCGATGCTGGTTTCAACTGAGCCATGGCCCGTCAGCAGAACAATTTCTGCAAGAGGCTGGATTTTTTTCATCTCGCGCATGGTTTCAATGCCATCCATTCCGCCAGGCATCTTAATATCCAGAACGATCGCATCAAACAAGTTATCTTCCATGATTTTCAGCGCTTCTTCGCCGCTGGCTGCACCGACTGTATCAATATCCCGCTTCATCAGCCGATTGACCAGCGTTTCCAGAAAGTCATGCTCGTCATCCACCACCAGAACCTTAAACCTTTCCATAATCACCCCGTTTTGTATGAAAGTAAATGGTCATGAGCCAGTGAGCGATCCAACCCCACAAATGAAAATGATACCATCTTTTTTGTGAACTCATAGTATCATTATTTTTTTTCAGGTGTCTTGATCGGAATTTCCACTGTAAATATCGTGCCTTTTCCGACCTCGCTTTTCAGGCCGATTTTTCCGCCTAATTTTTCGATAATGCTGTAGCTGACCCAGAGCCCCAGACCGGTTCCTTTCCCAGCTTCCTTTGTTGTGAAAAATGGATCGAAAATCCGTTTTTGCTGATCTTCTGGAATTCCAGGTCCGTCATCTATGATGCTGACGGTAACCAGCGCACCAGAAATTCGGCTGTAAATTTCAATCAATCCATCTTTTCCAATGGCATCTATTGCATTGGAAATCAGATTCAAAAATACCTGCTGCAACTGGGCCTGGTCACTGGCGATTATGGGAAGGCGCGCAGAAAGATCTGTCTGAATATCAATATTGTTGTTTCGCGCATAGTTCTCAAGCAGACTGATCGTTTGATTGATGGTATCGTTGATGTCCACATCCTCTAAATGCGGCTCCATTTTTCGCGCATAGCCCAGCATGTTGTGAACCACTTTTCGAGCCCGTTCCACATGCTCCTCAATTTTTCGAATGGACACCTTAAACTCTTCATAATTGCTGCTGCTTTGAAACTCCTCTTCAAGAAGAAGATCTTCCATCCATCCTGTCTTCTGCAAGATTACCGCCAGCGGGTTGTTGATCTCATGGGCCACACCGGCAGCCATTTTCCCCAAGGCCGCCAGCTTGTCCGATTGCATCAACTGAGCATTGAGTTCATTCATCCTTGCATCATTGGAAATCAGCCGATTAATGGTCATGCGGGTGGTCAGTACTGTTGTCAGGATAATCGCTATGACACCGGAGAGGATAATGAATATCTCCATATACTGAGTTGCAAAAAGGTTCTCCATCTCATCGGATACTTCCTGGCTGATAACCAGAAGCCATTTATTGTTTTTGAGCCAGCTTCCGGCATAAAGAGAAAGTTTTCCGTTCTTGCTGTCGGCGGCGATCACTGTCGTGCCGCTACCGAACAGGGATGGCTGAATCATCGATTTGGACAGAATCTCGCCATCAAAGCGGGGCAGTGTCTGAAATATTCCTTCCGAATTGACGATATAGGCATCTCCGGTTTTTCCGACCTGGGCGGATCTGACGATTTCGCCGAAAACCTCCGGATCAATGGTTGCGCGAAGAATCCATGTCTGCTGATTTTCCTGGCGGCGAACTGCAATAATAAAGTGCGGCAATTTACGGTAGCCGGTATATACATTACTGATATATATCCCTTTGCTCATCACCTCATCAAACCATGGTTCGTGAAAATAATTGATATTTTTAATGTCATAGGGACCAACATAGGCTCTGTGCTGACCGATATTGTCAATCACGCCAATATCCACGAAATTGCCCTGTCGCAGGTTCATGATATGAAAGAGCTGAGACAAATTGTTTTCATCGGTCATCTGCCAGAATGATTGAGTGTCCGCCATCGAACCCAGAATGGCCAAGCGGGTTTTCAGAAATCGGTCAACAGCCTCGGCCTGCGCCTGAGAACGGTATCTGATCTGCTCCTCAATTTTTTCCTTGTACATTTTTTCAAACTGATAGTAAATGGTT
Organism: uncultured Desulfobacteraceae bacterium; assembly: GCA_903839535.1. Taxonomy (GTDB): domain Bacteria; phylum Desulfobacterota; class Desulfobacteria; order Desulfobacterales; family Desulfatirhabdiaceae; genus RAAP-1. The sequence continues at coordinate 3,478 of CAIMCT010000237.1, read as the reverse complement.
GCACCCAAAAAAATCAGCGGAGCAAGCGATACTGCCAATGTCAGGGAAATGATTTTTCTTCTCAAGCTGCTATGTAAAGTATTTTTCATATTGATTATCGGATCGCCTCCAAAATATCATATTGAAATGCCACAATTGAGAGTAGAAAAGCAATTCACATGCCACATAAACGGCAATAGTTTCATACCGCCTATCTGACATAAATAATTGCCAAAGATAGAACATATCATAAATGAACGCTTATCAAGGAAATCAATATCTGTCAATGTTCTTTACAGGCTGTAAAGACAGAGATTTGCACACGGGATAGTGATTTCATTAAATCATGACATTGTAATTCTTTGTGGAATCCGATAAGATAATGATTATTTTAAACGATTCATTAAAAAGCAAAAGGAGAATCCATGAAACTTCAAAAGTTGATCCTGTGGATAAGCTTGGTGACACTTCTATCAGGTGTGGGACAGGGGACAGCCGCAGAATCCGAACCCCATGCGCTTCAACCCGTTGAGATCAGTGGCCTTGTTCCGGAAAGGGAGCTGTCCGATGAGAAGCCGCTCAACCCCGGACTTTCGACAATCTATATCTATAAATTCTTCAGACATATCGATCAGATGCCTGTTTTAGATCCCAAAATGACAGCAGAAAAAGTGGGTAAACCCATTCCTGTTCTCAATCATCACTTTGGCGAAAAAGACCTGATTTTTGACAGCGGTGTAAGCCAGGGCATCGGAATTCAAATGAATGGTTTTTTAAAATTTTCCGAAGCTGGCAAATATGGAATGATGGCATTATCGAATGACGGAATCCGGGTTGAAATCTGCAGCAAAACCATTCTGATGGACCCGAATGTCCATTTCGACCGTTTTTCGCCCCAGGCTGTGCTGGATATTCCCAAACCGGGCTGGTACCCGGTCATGATTCAGTATTTCCAGCGAAAAGGCGCGGCTGCCATTGAGATGCACTGGAAACTGCCTGGGAAAGCCGACTTTTCCATTATTCCGGCTGAAGTTTATGCCCATGCCCCAACTTCAGATGGCTCATCATGACGATGCAGGAAGGCGTTGTTCAGTTCAAACTGACTTTTTTACCGGCTGATCCGCTGCCTGCATCAATGCTTGGCGACCTCAATGCCTGGCGACAGATTCTTTACAGACTTGGTTTGATCGGACAGGACCCCCGCCGCTATGAAGGATTGGGGTTTGGAAATGTCAGCATTCGGCTGGAATCCGGCAATGCAAATTCATTTATCATAAGCGGCACACAAACCGGAGGCTTGGACAGGCTTTCCCCCGCACATTATACCAGTGTCAAAACCTTTGATCCTGCTAACAACAGTGTTGTCGCCGAAGGTGTCGTTCAGCCTTCGTCTGAATCCATGACCCACGGCAGCATCTATCACCAGGACTGCACGATCTGCGCGGTGATTCATGCGCACTCACCGGAGATATGGACTCAGGCGGATTCAATCGGAATCCCTGTTACCCGGCGGGATGTCCATTATGGAACGCCTGAAATGGCTGAAGAGGTCTGCCGGCTATTTTTAAACACGCCAGTCAGCATGCTGAAGATTTTTACTATGGGCGGCCATGAGGATGGTATTGTCACCTTTGGAGACAACATGGAACAGGCTGGACTGACCCTTGTGAGGTATCTGGCGGTTGCAACCACCAGAAGCATTGTTATGCAATAAAAAAAGGAGATGCTTTTTAGTGCATCTCCTTCTCTTTAATCAGGCGAAATTGGGCTGATTATTTGCCCGTTGCAGCGCCGTGCAGCTTGACTTCAACTTTTTCGTCAAGAGTGGCATAGTATTCGCGGAGAATGACAAGAACTTCTTCACGGCCGAAATGATCCGCAATCGGCGTTCCTTCGGAAAGACCCTTTCGCAGTGCGGTACCGCTTAAAAGAACGCGATCTGTTTTGCCGTGGGGGCAGGTTCTGAGGGATGCCATTCCATCGCATTTATAACAGTAGAAAGTCCAGTCAATTTTAAGCGGAGCGCAAAGCAGTGCTTTTCCGCCGGCTGGTTTGGGAATCTTGTCAAAAATGGTCTGTGCTTCGAACATGCCGTAGAAGTCACCTACGCCGGCGTGGTCACGACCGATGATCATTTTGGAACACCCATAGTTCTGGCGGAAGGTGGCGTGAAGAAGGGCTTCACGGGGGCCGGCATAGCGCATATCAAGAGGATACCCGCCCTGAAGAACCTTGTCTTCCACAAAATAATTCTTTACCAAGGCATCAATACATTTTACGCGGACTTCCGCAGGAATATCGCCGGGTTTCAGGTTGCCGACCAGAGAGTGAATGAAGACTCCGTCGCAGACTTCGACGGCAATTTTACACAGATATTCATGGGATCGATGCATGGGGTTACGGAGTTGAAGAGCCGCCACATCATTCCAGCCTCTTTCGGAAAAAATCTTTCTGGACTCAGCCGGTCTCATGTAAACTCCGGGATATTGGCTGGGGTATTCGGCTTCGCTGAGTACTTTAACCGGACCGGCCAAGCTTACGGCCTTCTGCTCCATCACCATCTGAACACCTGGATGATCATTTTTGGCGATCTTCCAGAAATCTTCGGCGGTTTTGGTGCCTTCGCCCATATATACTTTTTCGCATTCAAACTTCTTGTCCGCTTCGGACATCTCAAATTTTTCTGTTACCTTCATGGTGGCCATGAACTCTTTGCGTTCCGGATCAAACAGCGCAATTTCTTCGCCGATTGCGATTGCTGCGGCCTCTTCCTTGGAAGCAGAAAGAGTTACCGGAATGGGCCAGAAAGTACCATCCGCCAGAAGGTAATTTTCGCAAACACCCTTCCAGTCAGCTTTGGTCATAAAACCGGTCAGCGGGCTGAATCCGCCGATGCCCATCATGATCAGGTCACCTTTTTCACGGGGACTGACATCGATTTTCTTAAGGCTCTGTGCTTTTTTCAGTTCGGCTGCCTGCTCTGCGCCTTCGAGCAAACAGCAGGTCAAGCCTTTTCCGCCATGAGGTGGGAGTAATTCTGACATGTGTTACCTTCTCCTTTTAGTGATTGTTGGGTTAACAGGTTATCGCATGGTAGTGTTCCATGATTACGTACATAAAGGTTACGAGCATAATAAAAATTACAGGTTAAGTCAAGCAGAATAATGTGATTGGAGTCAATTCAGAAAAAACAATGCTTTGGTTGAATTTACTGCAAAAAAAACTCAAACTGCCTTTTCCAGCTTGACACATCAATGTGTTTTTATTTATAGCATTTCCAAAATATCTCTTTCGAAATAAACTGGACATTGCCGATAAAAGCACTTATTGTGCCGAAATTGTTATGGCGTTGACATATTGATGATCCGGCTGATGATACAGTCGCCAGCAGTGTCATAAGTAAGGTGATTTCCAATAAAGAATATACGGCCTTGATCATCGTTTCGGCCAGTTGGGTTTATTTCGTAGGGGCGAATCTTGTATTCGCCCTTTCGATAGG
>CAIMCT010000236.1 GCA_903839535.1 uncultured Desulfobacteraceae bacterium | reverse complement strand
GCATTTCATCATTGCCAATTCTGCATGCCCCATGATTGCAGTAAGCATGTTGTTGAAATCGTGGGCTACCCCGCCGGCCAAGCGCCCCACCGACTCCATTTTCTGGGCCTGCAGCAGTTGCGCCTCGGCGTTGCGATGGTCGGTAACGTCAATGCCGATACTGGCAGATCCAGCGACCGTACCCACGGTATCCTTCAACAGGATGTTGTCCCAGGCAATGAGACGCAGTGCGCCACTGCGGGTCTTGATCATGTTTTCATGGTGGGAGGGAAGCGATGCGGTCGCCATTGCTTCGGCGAATATCCCTTTGACTTTGAGATCATCATCCGCAGGTATAAAGATGTCGTACCAGTTGTTGCCGATAATCTCTTCGCGTGACCAGCCGGTCAGTGACAGAAGGAAGTTGTTACAGAAGGTGATATTCCCGTCACCATCAAGGGTTAACGCCACCATGTGGACGTTTTCCAGAACCTCACGGAAACGACGCTCAGATTCTCTCAGGGCCTCGACTGCCTGTGTGCGCTCCGTTATTTCAATCTCAAGTTCCGCCGTCCGCTCCTTTACCTTATTTTCCAACTCATCCCTGCTCTTTTCTAAATCCATTTTGGCATCCTGGAGTTCCGCCTCGACCTGCTTGCGTTCGGTGATGTCATGGATAATCAAGTGCAGCACGATGCGCCCGCCAAAATGGATGCTGCTTGACGACACTTCCACATTTCGCAGCGAACCATCCGCAAGGCGGTGCTGAAACTCGAACCGCATGCATTGTCCCTGCGGAACCGATGCCATGGACTGCCGGATTTCGGAAGTGCTCATGGTGTTGATGTCAGCGATACACATGGTCAGCAACTGCTCCAGTTGATAGCCGTAGAACCTCAGTGCTGCGACATTGGCATCAATGATCGCTCCATCTTTGGGATCAATCAGCAGCATCACTGCTGAATTGTTGGCGAATTGATTTCGGTAAGATTCCTCGCTTTCCCGCAATGCCGCCTGCTGGGCGCGGATGCCTACATCGGTGCGGCGAAGCAAAACGTAGATGAATCCAACCAGCAAAGCAAGCAGCATCGCTGCGCCAGTTCCGCCCAGAACCATCAGGCGCACAAAATCCACCTTTACGGTCGTGATGTCGCACATGATCAGCAGGTCCCCAACTCCTTTGCCCGATACATCTTGCAGGGGTGTCGCGGATACCCGCCAGTCCTTCCCGTCGAAGGCGATCTCCCGGCTCGTTTCGTCACCGCCTTGCTTGCCCGCCGTTTGGTCGGCCCATGGCGCAAAGACATCGGGCAGGCGGCCATGGGAGGCGTAGATCACCACATTATGGGATAGGCGTTCCCAGTCAGGCAGCCGCCCGAGCAAGCGCATGCCGTCTTCCCAGGTCTGCCGGTCCAGATGCTCCTTGCCGATAACCACGGCCAGTTGGTTGCCGGATTGGGTGTCTATTGTTTGCAATATGTCCTCAATCTCCTTGCCCAGTTCCACATATCCGACAAGACTGCCGCCTTCGAAGACCGGTTGCACCATCCGAAGAGTGAAGGTACCCAGCGGCCCCAATTCAATACCGGAGGCGGTTTTTCCGGTGAGTTCGGCTTCGATGGCAGTGAAACGATTGATGACATCGCCGCGTTTCTCCGGATTGTGGATTCTCAGCAAGCAGACGCGGTTGATATCGAAAAAGTAGAAATGCGTGAGTTTGTGCTGCCAACGTAGCGTCTCGAACACAGGCTGCCAGTCGGCCATGAGACGGTCTGTGTCGCCCCCGCACAAGGCTTTTTGCACATTGGCGTTGGCGGCGATGGGTTGCGCCGCCATGGACAATCCAAATGCCTGCTGATCCAAGACCATGTGCAGATCGCTGGAAACCTTGGAAATATTGGCTGTAATCTCCCTGGCCAGTTGCTGCTGTTGCTGTTTCCACAGGAGTACCCCCGCTCCGACTATCAACAGGACCACCATGACCGCCATGAAAGGCAGCATTCGCAGAACCGGCTTGGGCGAGGTGTCAACACCACGGGCGGAGACAATGGCAAAGGCTACGCCGATGAGCAGCAAAAACATCAGCCCCACGGGCAGGGCCGCACGGGCGGCCACCTCCCATTTCCATTCGTGTGCGTCGATGTCTATGCCCAGCACAGCAACCACAGCGCCGGTTTGCGGGTCGGTCAACGGAAGCAGCGCTGAAACCCACACACCCCAGCGATCGGTTACCGGGCCTTCGACGGCGGCGGCCTTGGTATCGAACACGCGGCGATAACCTTCCGGTATCTCTTCATAGACCTGCCCTGGCGGTAAATAGTCCTCCGAACCGGCAAGCTCACTGTCCGCGAAGAAAAAGACTGTACCATCGGATCTGCGCCCCATGATATAGAGAAACCGGTATTGGGAATTGGCCAGACGAACAGCGGCGAGCTGTTCCTTGATCCGGCGATAGCCTGTGTCCATGTCCGCTTCCGTACCCAGGAGAGACATGACGCACTGAACATTCACTGGCTGCGCCACAAGGCGCGTTTGGCGGAGCAGTTCTGAGCGCATCTCGCGGTCAGCCTGCGCCGCCATCCACCAGACAAACAACACTCCTGCTGCGAAAATAGCCAGAAGCAGCGCAGCCGTCAGGTGCGGGTTTTTCACACCGTGAAATCGGGTTGTCTGTTGATCACTCATGTTAGAGCCTCTTTCTTGTTTTATCACTCATTTTACGACATATTGAACTCTTCAAGCCTTATTAGCCAGAACTCGACTGATCGTGTCTCTAATCCCATTCAGTTGATAAGGTTTTCCCAGGAAAGCATTGGGGAGTTCAGGATGTTCACCTGCCATAACCTGTGCTTCGTCGTAGCCACTGGACAGAATCACAGGGATATCAGGCGAAAGCTTGCGCAGGGCGACCAGTGTATCCCAGCCGTTCATGCGAGGCATCGTTAAATCGGAAAGAATAATCAGGATTTCATCCTGGTGCTGTTGGAATATCTCCAGAGCTTCAAAGCCATCGTTTGCTTCAAGCACCTCATATCCCAGTCGAGTAAGCAACTCCTTGGTCATGTCGCGCACCAGCTCCTCATCTTCAATCAGAAGCACTGCGCCGCCGCCTCTGGAGATTTCTTCTGCTTTCCCAGTCAGTAACACTACAGGAATAGTAGGTAGGTCGGGCCTGAAAGTAACTTCTTCAGTTGTTACCAGTAAAAAAATCCGAAAGGTACTTCCACGCCACGATTCGCTCTCCACCGTGACTCCACCGCCATGCGCTTTTACAATTCCCATTACAACGGACGACCCCAGTCCTCGTCCAGTGAACTTTGTGGTGAAAAATGGATCGAAAAGCTTCTCGATATCCTTGTTTGAGATTCCACAGCCATTATCTGATACTTCCAGACAGGTATACTGCGAACCGGCATAATTTTACGTTTTTGATCCCCCACCCCAACCCTCCCCCGCTGGGAGAGGGAGTTTATGAAAAGCGCAGATTATGCCAGTTCGCAGTATATATGGAATACACTGAGTCCGCCAGTCGATGGGAAAACGATTTATTGTGGGAATATCTGTATAAGACAGTTCGCCGATTTCATCCTGACTGTTGATGGGCAAAGGTTGCGAAGGCTGGTCTGTATCCAACAGGGTGGCCAGCGTTCTTGCAGCATTATGCATCGGTGAGAGCAGGCGAGTTAGCATCCACCAAGCCAGAAACCCCACCAACAAAGATATGAAGATCGTGGTCAGAAGCTTGCGCTGCTGCATGGCGCGGATCGGGGCAAAGGCTTCTTGGGTGGGCAGTATGACACCCATAAACCAGCCCGCCACAGGAATGCCTTTGGCCGAGCCCAGCACTTCTACGCCAAGTGGATTGACATAAACGTCAGAACCCTCTTTACCATGAAGATAATGGTCCAACACTGGGTTGATGCCGGGGGCGGGGAACTGCTCCATGATACGAGTCTTGTCGGAGGCAGTGACAATCAGTCGGTACTGCGGTGCCACAAGAAAATAGACACCGGTTTTGCCGTAATGGCCTTCCTTGATATTATCCAGAAAATTGGGTTTTCCCAGGTCGGTCACTCCAGCCAGTACACCGATCACTTTGGCGCGAATATCGCGAATGGGTGTTGCAATGGCGAAAACCGGAGAATGAAGCGCCCTGCCCATGATCGGTCGACCGATAATCGATTTCCCCTCTTTGAGTGCGGTGGATATGTAATCTCTGTCCATATAATTATCGCCTATCCGTTCTGCAGAGAGCGGAATAGAGGCAGTTGCAGCGCCATCAATCCCAGTTACGAAGATGCCGCCATTAAACAGACTTTGAAGAAGAATGCGCTGCTCCAGAAATGTCTGCAGCGCCACAGTATTGTTCAGAATGGCCGGGCTAATGCCTTTGGCAATTTTTTCCAGCCCTCTCAACCTGTCATCCAGCTCTTGATTGACCTTTGAGGCTAAAAGAGAAACTGTCGAGAACTGCTGATCGCTCAACATGTGTCGCATATCCTCGCGCAGCATTCGGCTTTCGAAGATCGCCAGCGACCAGATGCCGATCAGAAAAATAGCCAGCGTGAACAAGGTCACCCTTGCCTTGAGAGATCGCGGATGAAAGACATTAAAATTCATCAGATTTTTTCCTTCGATGTTGTTGTAAACGCACTGCCTGCAACCTCATTCAGCACTTTTCTGACCATTTCGGCAATATCCCCAGTTGCGACAGGCTTCTTTAGAAACCCTTTTATGCTAAAATATCTTCCTTGTTTCTTGGCTGTTCATTGGACAAATACTGTCTAAAGGAGTTGGTACATTATACCATTACCCGTCCCCAATTATTCATTGCTTGACTCAACTGATCGAACTGCGCTTCCAGTTCATGGATATGTCTCTCTGCAGCGTACAAGTCGCCAGCTTTGGCCGCTTTCTCCATCTCGAAAGCCACCTTCCGCAGGCGCTCTCCGCCCACATTAGCCGAAGCGCCTTTGATGGTGTGAGCCTGGCGTTCGATGCCTGTTACATCTCCGGTTTCCAGATAACCCTTCATCGCTGCGATCTGCTTAGGGATGTCTTCCAGAAAGCCTTCGACCACCATTCGTGCAAGATTTTCGTCATCTATCAGCCGAGCCATCAAGCCCGCCCAATCGAAAATCAATGATGAGTGATAAGCGATGAATGATGAATGGGAATCATCTGTTGCGGGTTCTTCCTTATTCATCATTCGAGCGCGGCGGTCATCATTTTCCTTAGGCAGCCATTTATCCAGCACTTCTGCCAACGCTTGGGGCGATATCGGTTTGGTGATATAGTCATTCATGCCCGCCCCAATGCAAAGCTCACGGTCTCCCTGCATGGCGTGGGCCGTCATAGCTATAATAGGAATTACGAATGATAAATAACGAATTACGAATAACGATGGAGAATCATCTGTTGCGGGTTCTTCCTTATTCATCATTGCGCATTCATCAGTCATCATTTTCCTTTCCCGGTTTCTAATTCTAATTGTGGCCTCAATCCCGTCCATCTCTGGCATCTGTACATCCATAAGCACCAGGTCGTAGGGCAGGGTTTCCAAAGCTTTGAGCGCTTCAGCGCCGTTAGCCACCGCATCTGCTCGCAGACCAAGTTTCTTCAGGATACCCAGCGCCACTTGCTGATTGGTGATGTTGTCTTCGGCCAGCAGAATGCGTGATCTGTTGCCGGCGAACAGGTTCAGTGTCTCTCGGGCCGTGTGGCGCGTGGCGATTGGCCGCGGAGTTGACTTGTCCCGATCACCCAGAGCCAGGGACAGAACAGTCTTGAGTTCCTGGTGTCGTATCGGCTTGGTTGAGTATGCCGCAAAGCCAATCTCCTCCAAACGCCGGGTGTCGCCTCGTCTCCCCAGAGAGGTCAGCATTACCATCCGGATGTCATTCATGCGTTTATCCGCATGGATGATCCTGCCCAGAGTCTCGCCATCCATACCCGGCATCTGCATATCAATCACGGCGATGCGGAAGGGGTCGTTCTTGTCAATCGCCTTGTAAAGAATCTGGAGCGCTCCGGGACCGTCCATCGCCTCGGTTGGGCGCATACCCCATGAGGCCAGGTGTCTTGTCAGAATTTCACGGTTTGTGGCGTTGTCGTCCACGATCAGCACACGCACATTTTGTAAGTCGGCAGGCAATGTCTTCTCCATATACGCATCTTCAGCCTGTTTGCCAAGTCGCGCCGTGAACCAGAACTCAGATCCCTTGCCTTCTTCGCTGTTCACACCAGCCTCGCCTCCCATCAGCTCGGCCAATTGTTTGGAAATTGCTAATCCCAAGCCGGTACCGCCATATTGCCGCGTGGTCGAGGCATCCACCTGGCTGAACTTAGCGAAGAGCAGACCGATCTTGTCTTTTGGAATGCCGATGCCGCTGTCGCGTACAGAAAATCGTAGCAAAACGGTTTCCTGCTCTCCTGCCTCCCGCTCCCGGCGCTCTGCTCTCTCTTCCAGGGATACGCGAACAGCCACCTCACCGGCAGGGGTGAACTTGACGGCGTTGCCCGCAAGATTGTTGAGTATCTGACGAAGACGTCCCGGATCGCCGCGCAGCATCGTCGGTACGTCCAGATCGGCGAAGCATAGCAGCTCCAGCCCCTTCTCATGAGCACGCATAGCCAACGTGGAAGCAAAATCGTCCAGTAGGCTCGATAGATCAAAGTTCAGCGTCTCCAGGTCGAGCTTCTTTGCTTCAATCTTGGAGAAGTCGAGGATGTCATTTATCAAACCAAGCAATGATTCGCCGCTGCTTCGCACGATTTCAGCGTAGCGCCGCTGTTCATCGTTTAACTCCGTATCCAGCAGCAGTCCGGTCATACCGATGACCCCATTCATCGGGGTTCGGATCTCATGACTCATATTGGCCAGAAATTCGCTCTTGGCGGTGCTGGCTATCTCGGCCACCGCCGCCATGTCGTTCGCCCGCACCACCGCCTCCTCAAGATAAATATTGATTTTCTGGAGTTCCACCTCCGCTTGCTTGCGTGCGGTGATGTCGCGAAGGATGCCCACTGCATGCCAGCCGCCGCTCATGTTGACAGCGGAAAGCGAGAGCTGGACGGATATCTCCGTGCTATCTTTTCGACGGGCTTCCAGGTCAAGTGTCTTTCCTATTGCGGCTCCGAGTCCCGTTTGTTGAAACACAAGAAAAGCTGTGTGGTGCGCTTCATGATAACGCATAGGGACAATGAACTCATGCAGGTTCTGCCCGATGGCCTCGGTACTCTTGTAGCCGAAAATGCGCTCTGCCGCAGGATTCCAATAGGAGATAAGACCATTTTGATCCATCATGAGGATGGCATCTTGGGCGGACTCGCTGATGACACGCAGGCGGGTTTCGCTCTCCCGCAGTTCGGTGGTTTGCTCGGCGACTAATTGCTCCAGTTCTTCGCGCCGGCGGCGGCTTCCGCTGATCACAAATGTGATCGCGACGGTGAGCGCCAGCCCCGTCAGGATGACCAGCCAACCCAGCCGCGCTGGATACAGGTTTATGAACTCCGGCCCTGCATAGGCGGTCACGCCAAATACCTTGCCGAAGGCAAAGATGGTGCGCGTCGCAGAGAGCATCGTGGTCGGGGGACTGTCGGGACTCCAGGAGATGGCGAGCGATTCGGATGCGGCGTCTTTGCGCAGAAGAGAGATTTGTATTAGCGCCGAGTTGTCCGGAGCCGTACTCGTCATCAGGGTTCCTATCTGCAGCACAGCCAGGGTGAAGCCACGCAGTAGCCTCGGTTCTTCGCCGCCGAAGACAGGTCGGTAGATCATCATACCTTTCTGATTGCCCTTTGCTTGCACCAGTGTGATTGGGTCAGTGCCGGTGGCCAGTCCGGTGCGCTTCGCCTCTTCAAGGGCGGCGCTGTACAGTGGTTCCGAGCCAAGGTCGTAGCCCAGGACGTGTTCGTTGCCAGCCAATGGCGCTATGCGGAAGACAGGATAATACTCTGTGCGTCCAGAGGCTGAAACCCGCTTCCCTTGCGCATCCTTCCGCCAGATCTCGAACCCTGTCAAACCGGCGGCGCGGGCGGCCTCCTCGAAGCTGGACTTATCCGCCTCAGGTACAGCCGGTATCCATTCCCAAGCCTGGACCGTCTGGTTATTGGTCAGATAGTCAGTGAACTGCCGGAACTTCTCGGGAGTGACTTGATCGCCGCCCTCGTAGAAGTGTGACAAACCTTCCAGTTTGAAGTAGCGGAGGTCGCGCAGTATTTCGGCAAACACCTCGGTCCTGCCTGCCGCCAGTAGCACAAAAGCCTTGTTGCGGTTACGGGTCTCGTATTCGTGGAGCATCCAGGCTGCAAACAGGGTCAGGACCAGCCCGATTGCGGCTGTCAGGGCCGGTTCGAGATACAGCAGCCGGCGTGGCAAGGCTCTGGTGATCCGAGAGCGTCTGGCCAGGAGCGCCGAACCTGCCAACAGAATAGCCGCAAGCGTTAGCGTCAACAGCGCCGGTGGCAGCGCGGCGCGGGCAAGCATCCAGTTCCAGTCGCTTGCGTCGATGTCCATGCCCAGCACGGCAAGAACAGATCCGGTCCTTTTATAAGCTCCGGTGCAAATAATGAGATCGTCCGCCCGTTCGATATATGTGGTCTTGGGATCATGCTGCTTGCTAACCGGATTTTCATATTCGTAATCCACCCAGCCGCTGCCTTTGGACTGAGCAACTTGCTGAATCTCCCGGCGAAAATACTGCCCCCCTGACCAATCTTTTTTGTCGAGCAGGTTCTGTCCGACCAGTTCCGGCCTGACAGGGTGAGCCAGCATGGTCATGTTTTGATCGTAGGCGAACGCGTAGAGATCGCCCTTGCAGAACTCGCCCTGCGGATTGTTGAGTTCTTTTAAGAAGTGCTCCCTGCCGTTCTTCCGGTAGAAGTCAACGGCGTTGCTCACCACCGCCCGGGCATCACTCTGGCTGGCGAGGTTGGATGTGGCGGCCTGCGGGTCATGAATCGGGATCAACGCCGAGACCCAGGTTCCCCAGCGGTCGGTATAGGGTCCTTCGGTGGTAGCGTTTTGGGTGATGAAGACACGGCGATAGCCTTCCGGGGCTTCGTCATAGACTTGCCCGGGCGGGGAATAGTCCTTTGATCCGGTCGGTTCGCTGTCCAAGAAAAAGAAGAGCGCGCCGTAGGCGTTGCGGCCCATGAGATAGACAAACCGGCATTGCGGGTTGACCGAACGGACGGTGGCCAACTGTTCCTTGAACCGGAGGTACGCAGGTTTATCCAGGTCATCTTCCTTTCCGGTCAAAGCCTGGATGCGCTCGACATTCACCGCCTGCGCCACAATTTGTGTCCTCTGAAGCAAGTCGGCTCGCATATCGCGGTCGACCTGCGTCACCGCCCACCAGGAAATCAGCCCCCCGGCTGCGAAAATAACCAGAAGCAGCGCAGCCGTCAGATGCGGGGTTTTCATACCATGAAAACGGGTTGTCTGTTGATCGCTCATGTTAAAGCCTCTTTTGACTCCTCACAGGGGTAATTGATTGCTAATGTGTAGGCTTCCTATTGTCCGGACTCATGCACCTGCATGCTGTCTGCAACATCATCCAGCACCTTTCTCACCATTGTGGCCAGATCACCGGTTGCAACGGGCTTCATTAGAAACCCTTTGATGCCCATGGCCTTGGCGCGATTCACATCGTTTTCATCGCTGAAACCCGTACAAATAATGATCGGAATCCCCGGTTTGATCAAAATCAATTCCCGGGCAAGTTGCTCACCGGTCATATTGGGCATGCCCCTGTCGCTGATCACCAGATCAAAATGCCCAGGATTGGCTTTGAAGGCAGCCAAAGCATCCGGGCTGCTCGTTCGGGCAGTTACCTGATAACCCAGCCTTTCGAGCATGATCTGTTCCATACGAACAATCGGCTCTTCATCATCAACCAGCAGAATTCTCTCTCGGCCGGTAGGATATTCTCTGGTAACAGCGGCGAACTTCATGTCGTTGGCATCTTTTAGAAGGGGCAAGTATACATGAAAGGCGGTTCCCTTTCCAACCTCGCTATAGACCTGAATATCCCCACCGTGTTCTTTCACGATGCCGTACACCACGGAAAGCCCAAGTCCCGTGCCTTTTCCCAGTTCTTTGGTGGTAAAGTAGGGATCGAATATTTTATCGATCAAAGTTTTGTCGATTCCCGTTCCAGTATCGGATACGGTGATGCATGCGTATCCGCCAGCCAAAAGCCGGATGGGATATTCTGATGTTCCATCCGGTGGACCCATCTCTTTCAGCTCAATATCTATCGCTCCGCCATTTTGCTCAACGGCGTGATAGGCGTTGGTGATCAGGTTCATGGCAATCTGATGCACCTGGGTGGGATCCGCAGAAACCATGCCGCAATCCGGTTTGATATGGCTTGTGATTTCGATATTCATGGGTATTGCTGACCGCACCAGCTTCAATACATCTTTAAGTATAGACTGAATCTTGATGGGCAATTTCTGGGGTTTGGATTGACGGCTGAAGGATAGGATTTGTTTGACCAGATCACTGCCCCGTTGTGCGGATTTATAAATTTGTTCAATGCTTTTATGGTCAGGGTTGTCTGGTGGAATATCATCAAGCAGCATCTCTGAAAGGCCGCTGATCGGAAACAGAATATTGTTCAAGTCGTGGGCAATGCCGCCGGCAAGAAATCCAATGGACTCCATTTTTTGTGCATGCCGAAGCTGAACTTCGAGTTTGGCATTCTCCTTCTCGGTCCGCTTGAGTTCAGTTATATCAATAAATGCGGTTATTATTTTTCGTTTGTTTAACATGGCGACAGACATGAGAGCATGCTTTATTTCACCATTTTTATGATAGAACGTAGTTTCATATTTATCAGGGGCATCCTCTGGGTTTATCAGTCTCCTGCGGTTAAATTCTTTTAATCGTTCAAGGTCTTCGGGTGGTATATGTTGCATCCAACTCGTTCCAATAACTTCGTGCTTCGTGTAACCACTCACTCTACAATATTCTTCATTTACCATTGATATGGTTGAATCTGCATCAATTATGGTTATTGCTATTGAGTTATTTTCAAATATTGAACGAAAGTTTTTTTCACTCTCCCTCAGCGCCTCCTCGTTATGCTTGCGCTCGGAGATATCAAGACAATGACCGATATAACCGATAAATTCCCCCCTGCTGTCGTAGCGCGGACAACCATCATCAAGTATCCAACGGTATTCGCCATCGTACCGGAGCAGGCGATACTCCATGCTGAATTTCTCATGCCGATCAAATGCCCCGACATAAATATCAAAACAACGTTGCAGATCATCCGGATGCACACCTTCCGTCCAGCCCTTTCCCATTTCCTGTTCAAGTTTACGCCCTGTGAATTCAAGCCAGACGCGATTAAAATAGTTGCAGAGTTTATCTGTTTCGGATGTCCAGATCAATGCATGGCCGGAATCCGCCAAGGTTCTGAAATTCTGTTCGCTCTCTCGTAGTGATGTATCCGCCCGCTTGCTCTTAGTGATATCACTCACCACGATGCGGTACACGGGTTCGCCCTTTGCGTCCAGTGCGACGGTCGATTTCAGGTGCGCCCAGAATACCGTTCTGTCCTTTTTCACCATCCGCATATCCCAATCCTGCGGTTCATCGGTCTCAAAGAGCTGTTTACGGTGCAGGTAGTAGATATCCTCGTCCTCTTTGAGGATGAACAGGGATATTGGCTGCATGATCAGCTCGCTCCGGACCACGCCCAGCAATGTCGCGGTGGTGAGGTTGGCCTCCAGGAACAGCCCGTGTTCACTGAGGATGCAATAGCCCACCGGCGCCAGATCGTAGAGATCGAAATAGCGTGCCCGCACGATGTCCATTTCCGTGTGCACTCGGTGCAATTCATGGTTCTGCATCTCCAGCTCTATTTGATGAACACGCAGCTCGTAGAGCGTCTGATGGATTTCTTCTGGCGACAAAGCCTTGAGGTTTTCCAGCGACATTGTCGCATTTTCCAGGGCGATTTCTTCGGCGTGCTTGCGCAGAGCCTGTGCTGCCTGCACTTGGCCCAGTCGAAGTGAGTCTGCTTGCAGTGCATCGGTCATATTCGCCGAAGGGTCGGCTTGTTCGGGTCGGTTATTCTTGCTGATCAATGTACGCCTCCTTGGTTAGAGGAACAGATTTGAGTTGAAATCCTGGACCACCGCATAGTTTACCCGATCCACATTGCTATCATAATTTCGCATAGGTCCACAACTGTTGGCATTTTATCGTAACCTATTGAATTTGAGACTTTTGAACCTCCTGAATATCCTCAATAGTCATTTCCCGCGGCATCACGCGGGAGTAGCCGGAAAAAATCGCAGACGGAGCAATAGGCTGCTTGCCGTCAATCAGGATGGGATGGAATGGGATGGGAATATGCCCCGGCATGGGAGAGCTGTACCATGATTTTGCGCCACCATCGTGAATAATAGCGGATAGTTTCTGAAAAGATGGCAGGGTGTCATCGCTTGCCAGAGACAAGGCCAGAAGCCATGAACCCAGAAAATCCACGCCAACCGGCCCTACCGTGACCAGCCCTGCGCCGCCTTTTGCTCTTTCCGCAAAATAAGCGTAGTACCGGTCGTTCAGTTTGCTATCATAAGAGTAAAGCAGTCCCAACGCCGGATATGCGATCCGGTTTTTGATTTCAACGGTATTGATTCGAATCGGGCTAAAGAGTGATTTGTACATGAAGAATCCCCGCTTCTTTTACAGTCCCATGAATTTGGCGGCAATGCCTTTTATGATTTCATTTGTTCCGGCAACTATGCGTTGTTTTTGATAACGCTTCTGAAACCAGCCCATCGTGGCTCTGATGCTATAACGAATGAGCAGGCGTTGACAAGTTAGCATAGCCTTCAAAATCAGACTCAAACTGTTCAAGTGATAGGG
>CAIMCT010000235.1 GCA_903839535.1 uncultured Desulfobacteraceae bacterium | reverse complement strand
GTTCAACAGGGAGGGGTTCAGACCCAAAGAATTTGGGGGATAAAAGGATCATCTGGATACGTTCTGGCTGTTTGTAAACGGTCAGTCCCAGAAATCTGACAACATGTTAAAGCAATTGTTGACATTCGATACTGTTTATCATAGCAATCAAAATACAATCTGACGTATATGAACAATTCCCAAAATATCCAAACCTCGCAGACATCAAAAGGAAAGGAAATCAGTATGAAGAAAACGTGGGTCAGCGCTCTCGGTTTCATTGTTTTGATGGTTACGGCAGTTGCATGGGCCGCGCCGGTTCCGGACTCCGGGCAGACGAAGTGTTATAACGACACCGTCGAAATCCCGTGTCCTACATCTGGGCAGCCATTTTATGGCCAGGATGCCAACTACAGCATCAATCCGATGTCTTACTCCAAGCTGGATGGCAGTGGCAATGTGCTGCCGGATTCGGCTGTGTCTTGGGTAATGGTGCTGGATAATGTTACGGGGTTGACCTGGGAGATGAAAAACTCCAAGGATGGGGTTAAAGATTATACCAACCCCCATGATTCCGACAACACTTACACCTGGTACGACAGCAACCCTGCTACCAATGGTGGCTATGCGGGTACTCCGGGCAGTGGGACGGATACCGAGGACTTCGTCAAGGCGCTGAATGATGCCCGTTATGGTGGTTACAGCGACTGGCGGCTTCCCACCCGTAAAGAGCTGGCGTATATTCTTAATGATGGTGTTACTGGAACAACGATTACTACCCGGTATTTTACCAATACGGCCGCGTCGTGGTACTGGTCCAGTACTACCCATGTGTACTATACCAACCACGCGTGGCTCGTGTATTTCGACGACGGCTACGTCAGCTACAACTCTAAGCCCTACGCTGGTTATGTTCGTGCCGTGCGAGGTGGACAGTGATTATTTGAGTATTTGGTTATTTGGTTATTTGAATTTATGAATGGCGAGCACAGGAACCCGGCCAGCAAATATGGCACGATATGAACATTTACCAATATACAATAAGGCCATGGAATTGGGCGTGTATCTTGATACGATTGTAAGAAATTTCAGTCGTTATCATAAATACACCATTGGTCAGGATTTACGGGATTTGTCACGAAATGTTATCAAATCGATCATTTGTGCCAACTCATCCGTTACTAAAACAGAACCACTGTTCAATCTGGTGCAACATTGTGAAATGTTGAAGACTATGCTGTTTTTTGCCAAAGAGGCAAAGGCATTTCAAAACTTCAATTCATTTCAACATGCCACCGGCTTGGCGGTGTTGCTGTGCAAACAGAGCGAAGGATGGCTTCAAAGCAGCAAAAAGAGCCAGAATCATCAACTGCAGGTTAAGGCAGGCAGATGAGCGTGTTCAGAATACTGTGCGCCTTTTCCGCCAAAACATTTAAATCAATGGAATCATTGGATATATTTTTGGCATGATTATTCAGGACACTGAGCAATCGGTATCCGGTGGAAAGATACCATCCGGTATCTTTACGTAGAGTGAGAAGGTGACCGGCCGCGTCGTGGTACTGGTCCAGTACTACCAATGTGAACAATACCAACAACGCGTGGAACGTGAATTTCGACAACGGCAACGTCAACAACAACAATAAGAACAACGCTGGTTATGTTCGTGCCGTGCGAGGTGGAAAGTATTCGCTGCTGTCTTTTCGGTCCATTTACAATGCGTATATGGATTGCCGAAAGAGAAAACGAGGTACGGTTAATGCACTCAGGTTTGAATATAATGTGTTGGATGGACTGTTCAATCTGGCGTGCGATCTTCAACATGGAACGTATCAGGCGTCCCGCTCTGTTTGCTTTATTACATGTACACCAAAACTGAGGGAAATATTCGCCGCTGATTTTCGGGATCGTGTCGTTCATCATCTAATTGTCCGTGAGCTTGAAAAATACTGGGAACCACGTTTTATTTATGATTCGTACGCATGCAGGCGTAACAAGGGTATCCATGCTGCAGCCAAAAGACTTCAGCAGTTTATGTTGAAGGTCTCTAAAAATCAGAAAATCCCGGCTTATTTTATTCAACTCGATATTCGCTCTTTTTTTATGAGCATCGATAAACACATCCTGTTTTCCATTTTTGAGAACAGCGGTATTCAAAAAGAGATGCTGAGTCTGCTGCATCAAGTTGTTTTTCATGACTGTACACAGAATTATTTTTTTCGGGGAAATCGGGAAATGCTTGATCTGGTTCCGGCCCACAAGTCGCTTTTCAAGGTTGACAAGGGCAAGGGGCTGCCTATCGGTAATCTGACATCCCAATTTTTTGCGAATGTTTATCTGAATGAATTAGATCATTTTGTTAAACATTCATTGAAATGCAGGTACTATATTCGGTATGTGGATGATTTTTTGCTGCTGTCGGCGAATCAGGCGGAACTGTATGAATGGAAAAACCGGATTGCTGATTTTTTACGGGACAGGCTGGCGATTCATCTGAAGCTGGGCAGCAAAATTCACAGAATATCTGAAGGGTCTGACTTTCTGGGGTATATTATCAGACCTGACTATGTTCTTGTCCGAAGGCGCGTGGTCAATAACCTGAAGTATAAATTGGCATTATTCAAAGAAAAGATGGTTTCAATCGTAACTGTGGGGGCTGGTTGCGGCCGTTCGGATAGGGGTTGCGCCGCGATCAAAAGCAACATCACTTATCAGAAGATTACCCTGGATAGGTTCAAGGTTGTTGAATTGAGGCAGGTTCTCTCATCGTATTTGGGGCATTTTAAACATGCCCAAAGTTATCAGTTGGTAAACAGTTTGTTTGAAAAACATGCTTGGCTCAATTTTATTTTCAGGTATGAAAATGAAGGTATCCGTGAGCGATATGTTCCAAAGAATGAATTCAGAAGTCTGCGGTCTCAGATACGGTTTTTCAGATGTCTGTTGGAAGGCATGGTAATTTTTTGCACAATGGGAAAATTTATTGAGACTTATGATAACGATGCCAGATTCATGCAAAATGTATTAGGGGGTAAATTGCAAAAAGGCTTTAGAGGCATGAAAGTTGCGCTGGGTTTTCCTGTTTCAAGAAAGAATGCTTATATCAGCAAAGCCTTGGCCAATGGATATTCGGTTGCGGTTTTGGAGGAAGGTGCTCATGGTAAATGGATCAAGCACCGATATGTCAGCGCGGTGTGGATGCATGGGGCTATCCCGGCATTTCAAAGCCGTGGCTAAAAAGGATGGTGTCGAATCTCGGTTTTGAAATACCGGGCTACAAAAACGGGGGGGATTGTATGAAACGCAAGTTGTTGTTAACTGTATTGTTCGCAATCTGTTTTTTTTGTCTGACCATTGTACCGCTTCATGCCAGCTATGTTGACATCGGCGACGGCACTGTAACCGATACCTCAACCGGGTTAATGTGGCAGCAGGCCACACCGGCCAACACCATGACCTGGCAGCAGGCTCTGGCCTATTGCGAAGGGTTGTCCCTGGGAGGCTATACAGACTGGCGGCTCCCCGCGAAAAAGGAATTGATAAGCCTGGTGGATGACAGTCGATATAGTCCATCAATCAATACGGATTATTTTCCGGGTACGGCCGCGTCGTGGTACTGGTCCAGTACTACCTATGTGAACTATACCGGCCACGCGTGGCTCGTGCATTTCGACGACGGCCTCGTCAACTCCAGCTATAAGTACTCCGCTGGTTATGTTCGTGCCGTGCGAGGTGGACAGTCTGGACCATTTGCTAATTTGGTTATTTCTCCAGTCAGCCGGGAAGTGACCAAAGACGCAGGTGCCACAACATTCAGTGTTTCAAATACCGGAACCGGAACCATGCCATGGAGCGCATCGGTTTTATCCGGCAGTTGGCTAACGATTACATCGGGCGCCAGCGGGACGGATGCCGGAACGATCAATTGTAACTTCAC
>CAIMCT010000234.1 GCA_903839535.1 uncultured Desulfobacteraceae bacterium | reverse complement strand
GTCGTCATAATTGCCGCACTGGGGTGCGGCGATCCCAGAGGCGATTTACCGCTCATCCATCGTAGAGCAGCCTCGGAAACGGCAATATCAACAATGGCTGTGGGGGCGAAGAACTCGCCGCCTTTCTATATTGCGGACCAGCCGACACAAGAGCGTCGGCTAAATTTATCCGGCCTCAGGTATAATCTTATTCGTGTATTTCTTGGTTGGAGGTTACCTTACATGGATTCCGGCGCGGAAACCCCCAAAAGCGAAAGGCCGTTTGCAATAACCTGCCGGACAGAAGTTATCAGATGGAGTCTGGCGCTGGTCAGCATGGGATCATCGGTCAGAACCCGCCTCCGGTTGTAATATGCATGAAAGGCTGCAGCCAATTCCATCAGATAAAAAGTGATGCGATGCGGCTCCATCATTTCGGCGCTGAATTGAACTGTTTCCGGGTATTTGACCATCATCTTGATCAGGGAGATATCCTCCGCTGTGTTCAGAAGGCGAAGGGCTGCGTCTGAACACGATACCTCCTTTATTCCCAACTCTTTGCTTTTCCGAACAATGCTGCAAATCCGGGCATGAACATACTGGACATAATACACCGGATTATCGTTGGTTTTTTGCTTTGCCAACTCAAGGTCAAAATCCAGCGTATTGTCGGAACTTCGAGTTAGAAAAATAAATCTGGCAGCATCTTTTCCAACTTCCTGAATGACATCCCGAAGTGTAACAAATTCGCCTGATCGAGTGGACATTGCTACGGGAGCGCCGGCCCGCAGTAAACTGACGAGCTGAACCAGAATGACACGAAACTGCTCTTTCTGGTACCCTCCGGACACAATGGCAGCCGTCACCCGTGGGATATACCCGTGATGATCCGCTCCCCAGACATCAATCACCTGTTCAAATCCCCTATCGAATTTGTCGTAGTGATAGGCGATATCAGAGGCGAAATAAGTAGTTTGTCCGTTTTGACGGACGACGACCCGGTCTTTTTCATCCCCGTTTGACATGGTATCGAACCACAGCGCCCCATCTTTTTCGTAGATGATATTACGTTTTCTGAAGGACTCAATGACAGAAGTAACTTTGCCGGAATCGTATAGGCCCTGTTCGCTGAACCAGCAGTCAAAAATGATGTCGAACGATTCCAGATCGTGTTTCATCCCTTCCAAAATGAGATTGGCGGCATATCGTGCGCAGAACATAACCGCCTTTTCGTCAGGCTGATCCAGAAGTTCATTGCTTTTTAAATCGACAATCCGGGCGGCGATTTCCTTTATGTATCCGCCTTGATAGCAGTCATCTGGAAACCGAATGGATTCGCCCAGAAGTTCCTGATAACGGAGAAAGACAGATCTGCCCAAGGTGTTGATTTGTCTTCCGGAATCATTTATGTAGTATTCCCTCTGAACATCGTATCCGCAAAAGGACAGGATATTGGCGACACTGTCTCCGACTGCAGCCCCTCGGCCATGACCCACATGAAGAGGGCCGGTAGGGTTGGAGCTGACAAATTCAACCTGAATTTTTTTCCCCTTGCCCACATTTACTGCGCCATACCGGGTTCCATGTTCATGAACCTTCTTTAAAAAACCGATCCATGATCCGGGGAGAAGATAGAAATTGATAAAACCAGGCCCTGCAATATCCATGCGGTCAATTAACCGGTCGGTATCCCGGATATATTTTACGATGGCCTCTGCAATCTTGCGGGGTGACATTTTTTGAATAGAGGCCGAAGTCATTGCGATATTGGAAGAATAGTCCCCATGTGATAATATTTTGGGAACTTCAATCACTATTTCCGGAAAAGCAGGTGAGGGAATTGCGCCGTTTTCATGCGCCAATGTCAATGCCTGCAAAATGAGATGCTCGAGTAGCTGTTTCATTGTAAATGCAATATATCCAGTTGGAAAAATTATCAACATGGCCAGTCGTATATTTTGGACTGTTCATCCACGTTAATTTATTTTATTTGCGTCAGTTTTTTTACATTTTGGTTTGTGGCTCAAAAAGCATCCCCACCGCAAACCCATAGAAGATTTTTCTGGTCAAGTCAAGAAGCTTGACTGTCCGACTTATACTCCGCCAAATACATACTTGCTGATAAGCTCCTCAAAATCAATGGCGGATTCGGTTTCAGTAATCTGGTCTCCGGGTTTCAGCACCAGTTCCGATCCGCCCGGGGTCAGTTTGATATAGCGATCTCCGATCAGGCCGGAAGTTTTTACTGATGCGATGACATCGTCCGTCAGCACGATATTTTTCTGAATTTTCAGCCGGACCATGGCCATCTGGCGAGCCTGATCAAACCGGATAACATCAACCTGACCCACCTGAACTCCGGCGATTTCAACCTGAGAGCCGGTCTTTAGCCCCGCCGCGGATTTAAACCGGACATCAAGTGGATAGAAATTATCGCCGATCCATTGCATTTTTCCAAGCTGAATGGTCAAATAACCCACACAGGTAATTCCGATCAGCATAAATACTCCAACGGCCATTTCGATGGATGTCTTTTGCATCTTTCCTCCAAATCGGCATTGCAGGGCGACCGGCCGGTCGTCCCTATTGCCTATGTATGTGATGTGGCGTAAAATGGTTTTGAACTGGACTCGGCGGTTTCCAGCAGTGTTTCCAGACTGCTATCCTGAGTTGCCTGGGCAAAGCCCACGCTGATGGAAAAGCAAAATGCAGGATTGTGTTTTAAACCTGCAATGTCTTCGCCTTGAATCTCACTGGCCAGGCTCTCGCAGAATGCCTGCGCCTGGGATATGTCGGCATTGGAAATCAAAAGAACGATTTTGTTCAGTCCGAATCGTGAGCAGGAATCGGTAATAGTAATTTTACTGCGAATTTTCAGGGCCAGATTCTCAATGACGGTATGGCCGGCAATATGCTCTGCGTGTTCACATAACTTGTCAATATTTTCAAACGTAAAAAGAACCAGTGAAAAGGTGATATGGTGATTCTGAAGGCGAACCATTTCCTGTAAAAAACACAACTCGACACAAGGTTGATGGCCTTTTCCGGTATGGGCGCCCGGCCTGTCTTCATAACCATAAATGAAGTTTCGAATTTCAGGAACGGGCGTGCGTTGAATTTCATCTGGGCTTCCCTCGAACAGAATTATACCGTCGCTCAGCATGGCGATTCGCTGAGAGATATTGAAAATATCCGGTATCTCATGACTGACCACAACGCCGGTAAAGCCAAACTTTTTCTGATAGTCGGATATCATGCTGAGGACTGCGTTTTTGCGTATTGGGTCCAGGCCCGTTGTGGGCTCGTCAAATAGAATGATCTCTGGATCAGTCATCAGCGCCCTTGCCAGCGCAACCCTCTTTTTCATGCCACCGGAAAGTTGCGACGGATATTTGTCCTCAATTCCCTGAATATCCAGATGAGCCATCTTTTCATCTGCGCGCCGTCGGATTTCCTTGTCCGACATGGATGTTGTCTCCTTCAGCGGCAGTGCAACATTTTCACACACCGTTAATGAATCAAACAGAGCGTTTCCCTGGAACATGTAGCTGAATTTTCTTTTCAGGGTTTTTCGTTCGGGTCGTTTCATTCCGGAAAGAGGCTGACCATTGAAAAGAATCTGGCCGGAATCCGGTTCCAGAAGACCGATAATGTGCTTAAGCAGAACACTTTTTCCGCCGCCGCTCTTTCCGATGATGGTGGTGATCTCCCCCTGATAAATGCTAAGCGTTATGCCATCCAGAACCTTGTTGGAGCCAAATGTTTTATGAATATCGCTTAATTGGATCAGCGGTGTTTTCATGAATATCCCATGTGATCCCTATAGCAAAATTGAGGTCAGCATATAGTCCGTAATCAGTACCAGAACACATGACAGTACCACAGCGGATGTTGTTGAAAGACTGACACCTTTTGATCCAAAGCCTTCAGTCTGCAAATGGGTAAAATATCCCTTGAAGCAGCATACGGTTACCACTACCAATGCAAACACGATGGATTTGGTGAAGCCGCCGGAAATGTCCTTCATCACCACGCTGGATTCGACACGAGAAAAATAAATGCCTGGGTTGATTCCCAGAAGGACTGAGCCTGTCAGATATCCGCCAAAAATCCCGATGACATCAAACAAGGCGGTAAGCAGTGGAAAACTGATTAGTGCTGCGGCGATTCTGGGACTGACCAGAAACCTTACAGGATCAATATCCATGGTTTCCAGCGCGTCAATCTGCTCGGAAATTCGCATGATGCCGATCTCCGCCGCCATTGCGGAACCAGCTCTGCCAACGACCATGATTGCGGTAAGCACTGGCCCCATCTCGCGTATCAGCGAAAGGGCCACGGCAGCACCCAGCACCCCTTCAGAACCGAATTTAACCAGCGTATAATATCCCTGAAGACCCAGCACCATGCCGGTGAATGCTCCTGTAAGACAAATAACGAAAACAGATTTCATACCAATGAAATAAATCTGCTCTACGATTTTATAGACCTGTAGCGGGAAAGAAACGATATGAACCATTCCCCAGAAAAAAAACACAGTTATCTTCCCCAGTTCCTGGACAGGAGACAGAGTCATTCGGCCCAAGGCGGAAAGCGACAGTTTTATATTCGACAGAGTCGTCATGAATAAACCCTTTGCGCAACTAACTTTTTTTATTTTATGTATTTATATTACAGCGAATAATCATAATGTGTCAAGCCAATGCCATTGCCTTGATGAAGAATACCCATCTTTGAAATCCGGAGATCATCAAAATATCGCTTGCTTTTTAAAATGGGTAACACTAATAAATTATAAATTATGAATTATGAATTATGCCCGGATGGTTCATGACATTTTATTTTAGCCTACAGGAGTGTGATTATGTCAACAACACGAATTCGCTGTTATACACTGGGGATCATTATGCTGTTGATCCTGACTCCGATCCTGACCGTCGGAATATCTATGGCCGCCTCTCCCCTTGAGGACTTGAAGATTCCAATTGAAACCGTATTGAGCCTTTTAAAAGATACTGTATATAAAAATCCGGATCAGCGACAGCAACAGCGGGACAAGATTCTGGTTATTACCCGTAAGTTGTTTGATTTTACCGAAATGTCCAAACGGGCGCTCGCCCGCAACTGGAAATCGTTCAGTTCTCTGGAACAGCAGCAATTTGCAGATGTTTTTGCCGATCATCTCAGCAACTCCTATATGGATAAAATCCAGGGTGAGTACAAGGATGAAACGATTATTTTTTTGAACCAGGAGGCGGTTTCCGATGGTAAATCCTTGGTTAAAACCAAAATTCAGCGTCAAACCAAAGATATTCCAGTGGATTACAGCATGTATTCTGTCGATAATCAGTGGCGGGTATATGATGTAAACATCGAAGGTGTCAGTCTGATCAAGAATTATCGAACCCAGTTTGATCAGATACTGGCAAAGGAATCCCCTGCGCAGTTGATCGAACGGTTAAAGAAGAAAGTTGAAATTAAAATCGGAAATTAAAACCCGCGCAATAACCCTTGAACCCACCCACATGAGGTTTTTTTGAAAAAGACAGCGACTATCCTGATCTTATCCTGTATCTTATTCTTATTGCCAGGCTTTAATGCACATTCCGCCGATTCTTCGGCTGCTCAGACCAGTTCATCTGATGAATTGGATTATATGAACGATGCAGAGCCGCAAGTCATCGTTGCCGATCCACTTTTTAGACTGAACAGCGCCGTATTTGAATTCAACGACAAATTGTATTTCTGGGTATTGAAACCCATTGCCCAGGGGTATATTGCTGTTGTTCCCACGCCGGTTCGTCGAGGCGTTAAGAATTTTTTACACAATTTTGGATCTCCGGTTCGCACTGTAAACTGTTTTTTGCAGGGCAAGATGGAGGCTGCTGCATCCGAGATGTGCAGGTTTGTTTACAACACAACTTTCGGAATATTGGGATTCATGGATCCGGCAAAGGACTTCCCCCATCTGAACCCGCATGAAGAAGATTTCGGACAGACGCTGGGTCTCTTTGGTGTCGACAATGGCATATACCTGGTTTTGCCCATTATCGGACCATCAACGCTTCGGGATTCATTGGGCATGGTCGGAGACTATTTTATAACTCCCACTGCTTACATCGAAACGAATGCGCTGGCCTGGGCGCTAAAAGCTGAGGAAGCCGTCAATGATCTGTCGTTTCGAATCGGTGAATACGAGGACTTGAAGGATGCGGCCATTGAACCATATTTGTCGTTCAAAGACGGCTATCTTCAATATCGATACAAGAAAATCAATCAGTAATGTTTTTTAATGATTTTATGTCCAGACGGCTTTCACATTAATATTATGCCAGAGATTCTGCATTCCGAAATCAAATCTTATCTAAGCGATCAGAAAACTGCTTCCGGCAACAGGCCGCTTCCGCCTGTCATTCTGATCTTTGGAGATGAACTTCTTTACAAGTCCGCTCTTCAGACCCTGCTGGATGCGATTATTCTTCCGGAAAAACAGGCATTCAGTTATGAGCCTGTGGATGGCATTCCGGAAAACGTTTATCCGGTGGTTGAAACAATCAATACTTATTCGTTTTTTTCAGGGCAAAAAGTCGTTGGTTTTCTGGACACGCGAATATTTTACGCCAAAAAAAACGCCAATGATATCCTTGAAAAAGCCAGGGAAGCCCATAACGGAAAGGATTTCAAAACATCAGCCCGATATTTTTTCAGTTTGCTGTCGGTGATGGGCCTTTCTTTGGACGATGTTCGCGATAAAACATATATCGGACTGAATTTGGATATGGATGTTGTCGGCGATACTGCCTGGCTGGACAATCTGGTGGATTATTGCGCAGAAAACCCCCCAAAGGAAACCTCTGCTGAAGACCCTTCCAAAATCCTGCAGCAGGCTGTTGAAAAAGGGTTCCCCAAGGGTAATCATCTGATACTGACTTCTGATATGGTGGACAAGCGAAAAAGTCTATACAAGGTGATTGTGGAAAAAGGCCTTGCTGTTGACTGCTCCGTGCCAAAGGGTGAAAACTGGGCGGATCGGCAGGCGCAGGGAGCCATACTCGCCGAGCAGATGAAAACCGTTTTGATGCCTTATGGCAAAACCATGGATAAGGCGGCGTTTCAAAAGCTTGTGGATGTTACTGGATTTGATTTGCGGATGTTTGCAGGGAATCTTGAAAAACTGGTGCAGTATGTGGGCGACCGGAAAACCATAGCTGTTGAAGATATCGAATCTGCACTTCCCCGTACCCGGCTTGACCCGATATTTGAACTGACTAATGCCGTAACCGACCGGAATTACGATTCAGCATCGTTTTTTCTTAAATCGCTGCTCTCAAGAGGATTTTTCCCGCTTCAGATCATTGCCGCCATCATCAATCAGACGAGAAAAATACTCGTTGTAAAAGATTTCCTGGATAGTCCGGCAGGCAAGTTCTGGCGGTCCGGATTTACTTTTGATCAATTCAAAAAGCAATTCGCCCAGACCATTCTGCCTGCGCTTCAGGCCCATGACGCGATTCTGGTCAACAGACTCGGCGAATGGGAAACCCGGCTGCATTCAAAATCAGAATCAGAATCAGATACACCGCCGCCGGATAAAAAAAAGAAGAAATCAGCTCCGGCAGAGAAGAAATCAGCTCAGCCCGCAACCGATATGCTGCTGGTAAAACAGACTGCCAGCCCTTATCCGCTTTACCTGTCGATGCAAAAATCCGATTATTTTTCCAGAACAGACCTGATTCAGGCCATCATCAGCCTGGACCAGGCTAATCTAAGCCTGAAATCCAGCAGTCTGAATCCGGAGCTGATTCTTGAGAGAATGATTCTGAAAATCTGTGGATTGCCCAAAGGCAAGGGGCATATAAACGCTACCAAGTCTTTGCCGTGAATAAAGGCATTCATGACATCAACCCACGATAATTTTGTTCTGCTTGATATAATTAATGCCTGAACGGAAAACATAAGTAGCCGAGATGAAATTCCGCAAATGCTCACAGGACTTCAAGTCATTTATTCCGATCCGAATTATCGTGAAGCCGTTTTTCAGGCGATCAGCGAGCATCTTGGCAAGGAAATAGGGCATCCTTCATTTGGGCCTAAAAGTAGTTTACACTTTTCGCAAGTCTGAACTTGGACAAAGCTATAAAGTTGGCGACAATTGAGTAATTTTGCCATTAAATCCTCTTTTCCATCTCCAATATGGCAGTCTGCACGGTGCTGTGGACAACTTCCTTGTTCCTACGAGTTCGGATAAGGAAGAAGAGGAACGCACAAAGCATCAGCACTATCGTATAAGCATTGTGCTTGAACACTACTCAAAACCTTTCACCTTTGGACACGGTCGCGATTGCGAAGCAAATATTGAAACATGATATGCTCATGCACGGCAAACACGATATTCCCATGCCCGAGCATCCCCCTTAACCTTAACCCTGATGCGAATCACGGTGAAAGACAGCAATGGAAAGGCTGTGTTCAAACGGTCTTTGTGGTTGATCGTGATTGGAAAAAGGTGCCTGGAAATATCACCTTATGATGCGTACCAAGCATACAGGCAGAGATATGATATAGAGCACTTCTTCCGGTTTGGAAAAAACAGAGCAGCCT
>CAIMCT010000233.1 GCA_903839535.1 uncultured Desulfobacteraceae bacterium | reverse complement strand
CATCCCATTCAACAAATTGAAATAATAATGAATAAAAGTTTTGTAATGCGATTTGAAGCATCTAATCACAAAAATAAAAAATAATGTTCTGGTGAATTATTTTTTATAACTTACTGATATATAGATAATACCAGCAATAATTCAAATAAAAATATATTAAAAACGAAACATTGTTACTGTTTTGATATATGAATGGATTTGTTCTGTCAAGAAGAAAAAAAGTTGCAGCCAGATGGATAACATGTAGATCACGGGAAGGCTGTTCAATTTTGGTATTGATCATCGTTTCGGTCATTGCGATGTATACTGCCAACTGTCACAATCTGCACTTTTGGACCCCCACCCCAACCCTCCCCCGCTGGGAGAGGGAGCATAAGGAAAGTGCAGATTATGCCCGTTTGCAGTATATAATGATTCCCCCTTTTTGAAAAAGTGGGGCCAGGAGGTCAAAATATCTCTTGGCGTGGTTCCTGATAACTTAATTTTCCAGAGGGGGGGAGGAAATAAAGCGATCATGATGATCTGTGCCGGAACCCGGAACCCGGAACGATGGTCAATGCCTCAATTTTCATTGACAATTTATGGGAAATGTTGTTAGTGGTTTGCGGATAATGTCAGATGTTGGCGCAGGAAATCACCCAGATCATTCAGGTTCTGGTTACACGCAACAGTGCCGTCGAATCACGCCATAATCTAATTTATTAACTACAATATTAAATAGTTATGTCAAAATTGGACATGTAATCCAAGGGGCGGAGCTGTATATTCACCATCTGTCAACCGTGTCAACTGATACACCCGGTGAATAAATGGCTCAGAACCATCGCTGCGGATTTACCCCCTGCTCTGTCCTGTGGAGAGAACAGGGGGCGCAAAGATTTTCGCACTTGAATTGCTGCATCGCCTGGCTGAAATGGCGCCACAGACTCAATTCGTGCTGCTGACGCAAGCTGATTCGCACGAAGAACTTGCGGAGTTGGATCGCCCGAACATGCTGCGCCTTATGGCATGGTCTGTGCCGCCCCCATGAATGAAAATCACGAGAAGGCGGTGTGGGCGACCGGCCGGTCGCCCCTACTTGATTCGTGTCATTCGTGACTTAATAATATTTTCACGGTAAAGAGTTTGATTGGCTTATGAAAACAGCGATGATCATCGGCATATCAGGGCAGGATGGGGCTTATCTGTCCAAACTTTTGCTCGAAAAAGGATACCGTATTGTCGGGACTAGCAGGGATGCGCAGGTGTCCCCTTTTGCCAATCTCACCCGTTTGGACATCCGATCTTCTGTGACAACAGAGTCCATGGCTTTAAACGATTTCCGCAGTGTGATTTCCATACTGAAAAAAGTGAAGCCTGACGAAATTTACAATCTGGCCGGCCAGAGTTCTGTGGGATTGTCTTTCGATCAGCCGGTTGAAACGTTTGAGAGTATCAGTATCGGAACGCTTAATCTTTTGGAAGGACTTCGTTTTCTGGAGCTTCCAGCCCGTATGTACAACGCCAGCTCAAGCGAATGTTTTGGTAACACAAACGGCCAGCCAGCCGATGAAGCCACCCCGTTTCGACCCAGAAGCCCGTATGCAGCGGCCAAATCAGCAGCCTTCTGGGCCGTGGCCAACTACCGTGAGGCGTACGGTTTATTTGCTTGTTCGGGGATTCTCTTTAATCACGAATCCCCCCTGCGACCCGAGCGTTTTGTAACAAGAAAAATCGTCAAGGCTGCTTGCCGTATTGCCAGGGGTGAGAGACGAAAACTTAGTCTTGGGAACATTGATATTCAACGCGATTGGGGCTGGGCTCCGGAGTATGTGGATGCCATGTGGCGGATGCTTCAGCAGGCAAAACCGGATGACTTTGTTATTGCTTCGGGCAAGACAAAAAAACTGGAAGACTTTGTTCAGGCGGTTTTCTCCAACCTTGGTTTGAACTGGCTGGAACATGTAGAGTGCAACCCGGAACTGCTGAGGCCCACAGATATCATGGTTAGCCGGGCCAATCCGGACAAATCCTTGAAAAATCTGGGATGGAAAGCCTCTTATATGATGGAGGATGTTGCAAAATTGATGGTGGAAGCGCAAATGGAGTCAATGGTTGAATAACATTGTCGGAACTAGGAGGGATGCGCTGGTGTTCCCTTTCATTCGCGCATGGTTGAGTTTTATTTTCACGGTAAAACTTGAACATTGAGCATTAGCTTACCTTTGAACTGAGGAAACAATGTCATTTCCGGCCCGATCACTATATACAGCCGAGCAATATCTTGAGTCCGAACGCCAGGCGGACTACAAGAGTGAATTCATAAATGGGCGGATTTACGCCATGTCTGGCACCAATCGCATTCACAACCAGATCACGTTCAATATCGCTGGTCTCCTGCATTCGCAGATCAGAGGTAGGCTCTGTGAAGCTTATATTGCCGATATGCGGGTTAAAATCAGCTCGACCGGAATGTACGCTTATCCGGATATCGCAGCTCTTTGTGGTGAATCGCATTTTGAAGACACGCATCTGGATACCTTGATTAACCCCACCTTGATCATAGAGGTTCTTTCACCCTCAACGGAAGCTTATGACCGCGGAGGCAAGTTCTCTCACTACCGCAAGATTAGGTCGCTCACAGAGCATGTGCTCGTTGCCCAGGATCGGTGCAGTGTCGAGCGATTTATTCGGCAGGATAATCAATGGAGCTTCTCTGAAGCTACCAATCTTACTGATATGGTTCACTTGCATTCAATTCAATGCGATCTCTTGCTGTGCGACATATACGATAAAGTCATTTTCTTGAGCAATGTAGAAGATGATACCGGTTAACTTAAAGCATAACTTTTCTCGTGGGTTTAATAAATACATGATTCTGGATTATTGCGAAAAAGCCTTAAACAAGGCCCAATATAAAAAGTTAAATGATGGAACCTGGTTTGCGGAACTTCATGGATTTAATGGTGTTTGGGCAAAGGAGATACCGTTGAGGCTTGCAGAGTCTGTTCTTGAGGAATGGCTTGTTTTAAAAAGGAGTCGACATGGCAAAGTTAATTCGGTTTGATTGGGCAATGAAATCCATACTGCGCAACAAGGCCAATTTTGATGTTCTTGAAGGCTTTCTGTCCGCGCTGTTAAATGATAATGATATCCGAATACTGAATATTCTGGAATCGGAGGGAAATCAGGTCGATGCCAACCAAAAATTCAACCGGGTGGATTTGCTAATCGAGGACTGTCATCATCGGAAAATCATTGTGGAGATACAAAACAGCCGGGAGGCGGATTATCTGGAGAGACTTTTGTATGACGTGTCCAAGGTAATCGTCGATAACCAGCAACTAGGCCATGATTTCCGAAACATCAGCAAGGTGATTTCGATCAGTGTTTTGTATTTCAATCTGGGGATAGGCGACGATTATCTGTATTCTGGTACAACTGAATTTAAGGGAATGAACACCGGAAATCCTTTGCAGGTCAGAAAGCGTATTGAGCTTCTGGACGTGGATATGAAGAAACACTACTGTTTTGAGGAGAAGCAGATATTTCCGGAGTATTATCTGATACAAGTGGAACGGTATCCGGATGAGATCAAGAAAGCAATTGATGAATGGATATACATGATCAAGAACAATGAGGTAAAAGACGGGTCAACGTCACGGAATATCGACCGGGCCAAAGAAAAGTTGTCGGAGTTGAACATGCTCCCGGAAGAACGGGCTGTGTATGAACGGTATCTGATCAATACTGCAATAGAACGGGATGTTGTCAATACTGCTAAAGAAGAAGGTGAACAGTTGGGGTTAAAAAAAGGAAAAGAATTTGCAGCAATAAATCTGCTGAACCTGAATGTTTTGTCTGTTGATCAGATTTCGCAGGTATCCGGATTATCGACTGATGAGATAAAGAGTCTTATTGGCTAATGCAGCATTGGGTGATATACGGATATTTCAAATGTACAGCCAGGTATTTGTTCCTCCTGAAGTGGCCGCTGAAATAGAGCATGATGGTTACACTTGCTTTTACCGTGAAAATACTTTTAAACCACGAAACACACGAAAGACACGAAACAAGTAGGGGCGACCGGCCGGTCGCCCCTACGTCTTTGCGTGAGAAACGATTTTCATTTATGGGGACGGCATAGACGATGCCATGAGCGTTTATATGCATATATTCGGAAATGAGGAAGCAGTGAATCAAAAATCAATACGCCTGAAAAAGGTGCGGATTTGTTCGAATCAGGGCTTTACCCTGCTGGAGATGCTGGTTGTTCTGGTGATCATTGGTCTGCTGGCCGGGCTTGTCGGTCCGCGGTTGTTTTCCCGCGTGGATGACTCCAAAATCAAAGCAGCCGAAGTGCAGGTCAAAATGATAAAAGGCGCGCTGGAAACCATGCGACTGGATACCGGCAGATTTCCTACTCAGGAAGAAGGGCTGGGGCTGCTTCAGTCTCCACCATCGGACGCAAGGCTGAAATCGTTGTGGCGGGGGCCATATATGGATGAAGCCCTGCCGCTTGATCCCTGGGGAAGCCCTTATCAATACAGCATTCCAGGCTCCAAAGGTCAACCGTTTGCTCTTTATTCATTCGGAGCTGATGGTAAAGCCGGGGGCGCAGGCATTGAAGCAGACATCGGGTATTTACCGGAATAATGCCGAATCTAATCCCGTTCGATAGAATGCTTTTGGCCATGTTTTCACGAACAGGCATGGGTGAGGGTATTTCTGTAACTATAATTTGTTAAATTCCAGAAGATAGTCAAGAGGGTGGTATGCTATTCATACATCATTTGCATAGTTCAATGCGGCAGTTAGTCTGTTTCAGGGTCAAAACAGTGTTTGTTTTCCTTTTTTTTGGCCTGTTAGCAATCGGGTGCGGCTCAGCCGACGATGTACTGAAACCGGATATGAACATTCAGTTGACTGCCAGCCCGGAGCAAGTGGACTTGTTGGGATACAGCAGTCTGACGGCGACAGCAAAAAAGACGGATGGCGGCAAACCGCTCATTGAGTATGCCGCCAAATTTTCATTTGTACAGAATCAGAGCGGGGCTGTGTTGACTCCGCTTTCAAGTGTGACAGATGCTTCCGGCCAGGCATTCTGCCAGTATCAGGCAGGATCAAAACCAGGTGTTGATATCATTCAGGTTACTATTGATAACCAGCAAAGTGTATCAACCCGCATTGTTGTCGCAGGCGGCGTAATTGATACCATCATTTTGAGTATTACCGCCAATCCTCAGACTTTATCCAATTTTCAACGAAGCACGATTACCGTTCGCGCCACCCGACAGTCCAACGGAGAACCCATGGCAGGTCTGGATGTAACATTCAGCACCCGGCAGAATGACAGCAATGGCGTATTTGTCCAGACTGTGGAAAGGACTGATGCATCCGGAATAGCCGTTGTAGTTTATCAGACAGGTGAACAAGATGGTGTCGATATTATCATGGTAACATTGAATAATGGACAGACTGCTGGTGTCACCTTGGTTGTAAATTAGGTAAAGACATGAGCAGCGAAGGCCTGGAGTGTGATGATCTGCTATTACCCTACCGAATGTATCTCTTGGAATTAACATGAATGGCGCCAAATCTATTGTGCTGATGCTCGTCGGACCGCCTAAAAGCGGGTTATCAGCCCTTTTTGCCGGCATGTGTAAAGCTGGCATTAAGCCTATCGGTGGATCCGAAGATTCGAATCATCTTTCTGTAGAATCGATCGACAGACTCCTGATTCAGGAATTGGATAGCAGTCCCGATATGATTCGGGGACTGCCCGAAAACTGGATAAGCTCCCACGCCGCCGAGAAAACCAGAGGCCGAATCAGAAACCTGTTGTCGCAATTCTTTTTGAAATTCGGGACAGGCATGCTTGCCGGTTCAAGCCTCTGCCGAACGCTTCCTGTATGGATTGCGGTTTGTGAAGAACTGGATATCGAACCAAGATTTATTGTCATGACACGTCATCCTTGGGAAACTGCACGATCCTTGAGTCAATCCCGAACGATTGATTTACAAAAAGGGATATTGCTTTGGCTGAGTTGCATTCGGGATGTTTTTGCAGCGACGCATGCGTTTCGGCGGTCTCTTCTAACATTGGATCAGTTGGTTGCCGATCCGATTTCCGCGCTGATTCGGGCCGGTAATGATGTTGACCTGGTTTTTCCAAAAAATATTAGCGATTTTTATCTCGACATCCTGAATGCTGTTAAGCCGGAACTTCGTCATCACTACGCAGGGAATTCCACCGAAGCGCAAAGGCGGGAATATGCACTGTTTGTGCAAGTATATAAAACATATTGTTGCATGCGCACAGAAACAGGGGCGGCACAGATCAGTGTTGACTCCACTGAGTTAAGGAATAGCCTGTTGAGACATCAACTGCATCGATCTGTAGAGCGATTGTTCGATAAAGTGGTTGTCATCAGTCTTGAGCAATCGACTGAGAGGCGGGCGTATATTCAGAAGCATCTTCCGGAATTCGGCATTCAGAAATATGAATTTTTCAATGCCACATCCGCTAACGATCTCCTGGTCACTCAGGCTTATGCTAATAATGAGGTTGCAGCGTTTCCGCCCTGTTTCAGATGTGGAAAACACGACTGCGGCAATCCGGATTGCAACAATTTTCTGATCCCCCAACAGGTGGCCACGTTTATCACCTACAAGCGATTGTGGCAGGCGTTGGCGGATGGGAATGCCGGCCGAATTCTGATAATTGAGGATGATGTGCGGTTTCATGATCATATACAATCAGTTCTGACGTTTATCGAGGGGGAAATTGCAGGTGGACGCATTCCCTTTCAGGCGGAAAAGCCATGTCTGATTCGTCTGGGGTGGGCGTTGTGCGATGATCATGTCGGCACGACAGGTTGTTCTGTAAACACCGTTGTCAAAATGGCCAATCCCTGCCATGCCATAACCCGTGAATATGCCAAAGTCCTGCTGTCGCGCTATACCAGTATATGCCACACAGTCGATGAATATCAGCACAGGCTGGCGGCAAGGCAGGGCGAGGCTTTTACGGTTTTTCCACCGATTGCATCGGAACTGTCGTGGTCGAATGGAGTATTGGCCTCCACAATCCATCCCAAAGCAGTCCGTTCAGAGTATCTGAGGTCTGTCAACCGTGTGGACGAAGCTGATGCCAACGACCTAAAGATAGAAAACCATATCAAAAAGAAATACTATCGTTCGCTGCTGATTACCGGACACCCCAGGTGCGGAACAGGATATGCCGCCGGGTTATGTCGTCAGCTTGGCGTGGATGTTGGTCATGAAAAACTGGGCACGGCAGGAATCAGTTCATGGATGTTTGCAGTTGATGCGGATTTGAATCCATACTCGCTTGATGAGGTGGCGAAAACACGGCGTGCTTTTGCCTGGCGCTATCTGGTGATGCCGGTGCGCAACCTTGCGAATGCGGCAGGCTCCGTGATTCGTGAATTTCTTCATGCGCCAAAGGCTTATGGCTTTCTTAAAACCCATATTCAACGGGAATTGGGAGTAAACCTGGATGAGTATGCCAATCCGCTTGATCGTGCGGTCTGGTCTGTAACCAGTTGGGTGCGCATCATCCTTCGTATGAAACCGGATATGTGGTTTCGAATCGAGGACGGGCATTCATCCTTTCAGTCATTTCTGATTGATAACGGCTTGGCGGATACACAGAACCTGGACAAGGCGGTGAATACCGAGCCGATGAATGCGGACAAGCTCTACAAGGGTGTCCGGTATTCGAAACCGGTTATTAAAGAAGATGATTGGAAATCGCTGCTAATACAAACATGGGATGAAATTGAGTGGTACAATAATCAATTTGAATATAAGTTACCTTTTTCTCATTCAGAATAGAATTTTTAAAAACAGAACACAGTTGAATTTTAATAGTAATCCGTATCTTCTATTTGGAATAGTATCGAATTGCTTATCCGAAAGATGTATAATGAAAACAGGTTACGATAAAAAGACATTTCAGTTAAAATCAATTGTGAGAATTGTTGCGATATCAGCGTTATGTATATCGTTATTGTCTTGTAAAAATAACCCAGCCGTAAATAATAATCGCCCAAATATTGTACTTATTGTTACTGACGACCAGGATTTCGATTCTATTAACAAAATGCCCAAGATGAAATCTTTGCTTATCAACAACGGAATAACATTTACAAATGCATTTGTAGCCAGTCCTTTATGTGTTCCTTCACGTGCATCTATCTTGAGAGGACAATATGTTCACAGCCATGGCGCTGGCGTTACGGAACCACTTGAACTTGCAATAAAAGATTTAGAAGATAAAACAATAGCGACTATTCTTCAGGCATCTAGATATAAAACGGCGCTAATGGGGAAATATTTTAATGGTTATAAACCGAAAAATATCCCCCCAGGGTGGGATGAGTGGTACGAAATCATTACCGACAACGTTTATTATAATTACCAATTGAACGAAAATGGGAAATCTG
>CAIMCT010000232.1 GCA_903839535.1 uncultured Desulfobacteraceae bacterium | reverse complement strand
GTGCTACACGCAACACTCCGCGCCGGTTCCATCAATGCGGGAGGATGTGATATCGATTGTGTTGCCAGATATGTTTTCGTAAAAAAATCCGGGGGAAAAAAAGCTTGTACATTAAAACTGAATGTGATAGCGCTGAATAAATTTATAATCTCATTACGTCTAAATGAACTACATAGCGGCAAAAACATGGGGTGGTATACACAGAGCACGAATACAAGTACACGTATCAATACTGGTTGCCGCTTATCGCACTCCATTCCGGTATGCGCATGAATGAAATATGTCAATTACGACCAAAGGACATAATCGATGAAGACGGCATCCTGATTATGCACGTTGTCGAAGATGGCGAAGATATGTCCGTTAAAACAGATGCCGGAATCCGGCGTATTCCAGTTCATCCGATGCTGTTACAACTTGGCTTTGGTGACTTCCTCCAATCACGACAGAATGCAGACACTGCGGAAGTGACCCCTCCCGTCACCACCCGCGAAGAACTGGCGAAGCTCGCCGGGGTACACTCTGCTTCGGCTTTCAGGCTCATAGATATTCTCCGTCCTTATGGGTATTCCATTCCGTATCTAAAGCAGTACCAGACATCTGTTTCTATCACGTTGCCCAACGGCCCTTCGTGCGGATGTGTTTTGAATGTGGCCACGGTGGTGTTGGTTTTATTATCTTTGATTGTCCCGTCCAGTCCTAATACAAACGACCTGCTTGATGTCCCGGAAGTTGACGCAATCCCAAGAGAAAACCCCGTTGTGCTTTCGCTGCTGCTACCGTTGTTAATTGTTTTTATCCGGCTAAGGAGAGAATACTCGGCCTGGCTGCAATCGTCTACAACATGCATGGTATGGGTACGCCGCAATAGCCAATTATCTTCAAGCTGCTTCTTGAATTCTTTTGTGACCCGCTTGCCAACATAGTCAATGGTGTCTTGCTTTATATCCAGCGGATTATCATTGTCGGCTTGCGTAGTGTCTGTTGGCATAACGCATATTGTGGCTGGCGGAAAAGAACAGGCGCTCAACATCATCATCCCGGCAAGAAGCAACAACCATGTTTTCATAACTCCCCCTTATTTGATTCACAACGAAACACATACCAACAATAGTTTTGTCTAAGCTTACGGAGAATCCTTTTAATGAGCAATCATAATCCATCAGCAATCCACAATATTCGGGAATACAGCCCTGATCAGCTTAATGATAGGTCGACGGTGCGAGCGGATGAAGAAGAGGCAGGGCGCAAATAACCAGTTTGTCCAAACTAAAAGTGAAAACGGTCAAAATGAACATTTACACTCCGAAACCACAGCTCAGATGATCGTTAGACAGCATGGAGTCTTTGAAAAGACCGTTCGCCGGTACGGGAAATTATTCCACCCTAGTAATAACCAAAAGTACAACGAAAGTACAACGGATAAGAATTGAAATAAAAAAAGCCACCTAGAAACTAATCTAAGTGACTGATTTTATTGGTGGGAGAAGCAGGGATTGAACCTGTGACATCCAGCTTGTAAGGCT
>CAIMCT010000231.1 GCA_903839535.1 uncultured Desulfobacteraceae bacterium | reverse complement strand
GCATTTTCGTAGGATGAGCGGATGAAAATAATCCCTTTTTCAGCCAGGACCGAATACCCCACAATGATCATCCCTTCGATGATCTGGTGCGGGTCCGTATGAATAAGAACGCGATCCTTGAAGGTTCCCGGCTCCATTTCATCGGCGTTGCAAACCATGTAACGGGGAAATGGCGCAGTTTCGACCACGGTCATCCACTTTCTTCCAGCCGGAAAACCTGCGCCCCCGCGGCCAAGAAGTACAGCATCAAGAGCGATCTGTTGAACTTCGGACCTTGAGTACTTCCCAAGCGCCATGGTCAGCGCTTCATAGCCGCCGCTTTTGCGATACTCTTCCAGCGTGGCGATGCTGTTGGGCTGGCGGTTTTGAAACAGAACTTGTGTAGTCATCTCTCCAGCCTTTCAAGGATTTCGTCAATTCGCTCCGGAGTCAGTTTGCCGTAAACCTTGCGATTGATCATCATGGCCGGAGCTCGGTCACAGTAACCGATGCAGCAGGTTGGCAGCAGGGTAAAGCGGCCATCTGTCGTAGTCTGTCCATAATCAATGTTCAGTTTTTTGCGCAGGTAATTTAGAACTGACTGATATTCCTGCATCCAGCACACCACGCCGTCGCAAACATGAATTACATATTCGCCCACGGGTTTGCGGTAGATGAATTCATAGAAAGTGGCGATTTCCTCCACTTCTAACGGTGTCATTCCTAAAAGCGATGCCGCCTCTTCAAGAAGTTCATCGCTAAGATACCCGAAGCTATCCTGAAGCGCAAAGACAACATCCATGACCTGTTCCCGAGGGTGGTCTGTTGCTGCTATTTGTCGTTGGAGCGCTTCTTTGAGAACGTCCGGTATCATGGCAGTCCTTTCATCTAACGATCAATGTCCGGCAGCAGGTAATCCGCCGAACCAATAATGGCCACAAAATCGGATATGGAAGCACCCCGGGCCATCAGCGGAATGGCCTGTACATTGGCGAAAGCCGGGGTTCTAATCCGCATCCGGTAGGCAGAGCTTGCGCCGTCGCTGACCACATAATATCCCTGATCTCCGCGCGGAGATTCAATGGCCGTATATGCTTCTCCCTGCGGAATTTTGGGGCCGCGTGTAACATTGACGAAATGATGAATCAAAGTTTCAATGTCCTTCAGCGTTGCAGCTTTTGGTGGAATGGCGTATCGGCAGTTTTCACTGACGTAAGCGCCGCCTGGCATACCGTCTGCGGCCTGGCGGATGATTCTAAGACTCTGCCGCATTTCCTCGACGCGAACCAGGTAGCGGGCGTAGCAGTCGCCTTCAGTTGCAGTTGGAATATCGAAATCATAGTTCTGATATCCGGAATAGGGGAATTTCTTGCGAACATCCCAGTCCATTCCGCTGGCGCGCAGCATGGGGCCGGTTACTCCCCAGTCTATGGCATCCTGCAGGCAGAGGTGGCCGATGCCCTGGGTGCGGGCCTTGAAAATAGGGTTTTTTGTCGTGAGCGACTCATATTCTTTTAGACGCTGCGGGAATGCATTGACAAAGGTGTCAACGGCTTCCTTCCAGCCATCCGGCAGGTCTGCAGCCACCCCTCCGATGCGAAACCAGGACGGATGAAGCCGACCACCGGTGATTAGCTCCACAATGTCCATGATCTGTTCGCGTTCCCGAAAAGTATAAAAATTGGGTGTCATGGCGCCCAAATCGTGCGCCAGTGTGGCAAACCATATCAAATGATTGTTCAGCCGGAAGAATTCGCTCAGCATCACCCGAATGCACTGCGCCCTATCCGGAACCCCAATACCTGCAAGGGTTTCAACTGCTGTAAGGTAGGAAAGATTGTTGGCGGTTCCATTCATGTAATCCACTCGGTCGGTATAAGGAATGAACTGATGCCAGGACTGGCGTTCGCCGATTTTCTCGACTCCCCGGTGGTGATAGCCGATGTCCATGTCGAGATCCGTGATTCTTTCGCCATCAAGCGCCAAAACAAACCGCATAAGGCCATGTGTGCTGATGTGATGTGGCCCCAGGTTGAGCAGCACATCCTCACGGTTATCCGGCAGCCGGCAGGATGCCGGCTCTACTTTGCAGGATGCCGGCTCTACTTTGCAGGATGCCGGCTCTACTTTGCAGGATGCCGGCTCTATTTTGCAGGAGGATGCTGGCGCTACTTTTCGGCAAAACACCCCTGCATCCAGAGGTTGATGAAGTCTGGCATCCGCCAGCGTGTAAGGGGGCATTTCCGTGGCTCGTCCGGGATATGCTTTTAGAAGCGGATGACCCTTCCAGTCATGCGGCATGATCAGGCGCTTCAGGCTCGGGTGTCCTTTGAAATCAATGCCGAACATATCGAAAACTTCCCGTTCATACCAGTTGGCTCCGGGCCAAAGGTTGGTGAGAGTGGGGGCTACCGGATACGGTCCGCAAAGTGGGGTCTTGACGCGGATACGGCTGGGGCCATCAAAGGAAAGCAGGTGATAAACCAGGGTGAAATCCGGATAGCGCCCTTTTTCCTTGCGGGCCGATTCATCCACAGCCGTTAGGTCTTCGAGGCGAAGAAAGCGTGGATACGCCTCATTTTTCAGAAAACCGAGGATATCATGAATCTGATCCGGATTTACCTGAAG
This sequence comes from uncultured Desulfobacteraceae bacterium, assembly GCA_903839535.1. GTDB lineage: Bacteria > Desulfobacterota > Desulfobacteria > Desulfobacterales > Desulfatirhabdiaceae > RAAP-1. The sequence goes on along the minus strand of CAIMCT010000231.1, from coordinate 10,522 downwards.
GGTTAGCATGTCCGAAGTATTGTCGGCTGGCAGCACTGCGTCCTTGAATCTTTCCAGAAGCTGGGCTTTCAGCGACTGATCGGCGGAGGTCAGTTCGATGCGATGGGCTGGCGGGGTCCACATCAGTTCGGTGCGATTCTGCCAAAAATGCGGCTGAGTTGCAGCAGTTCCGCGGATCGGCAGGCCTTCATAGCCAGTTCCACGGCTATCACGGCTCTTGCTGACACCATCCACCCGCACGGGTTGCTGGGTGCCCTGGCTGCCGCCTTTCAGGTTCAGAACAGAGCGCGCAGGACGTTCGCCGGTGCGTATCTTTTCCTGAAGAAGGGTCAGCGCATGTAAAACGGCTTCGGGCCGGGGCGGACAGCCGGGGATGTAAATATCCACCGGCAGTATCTGATCGATGCCCTGAACCACGCTGTAAACATCGTACATGCCGCCGGAATTGGCGCATGATCCCATCGAAATCACCCATCTGGGTTCGGCCATTTGTTCATAGAGACGCAGCACCACCGGTGCTATTTTTTTAAAGACTGTGCCGGAAATAATCAGCAGATCTGCCTGACGGGGCGAGCCTCGCATGACTTCAGCGCCAAAACGTGCGATATCGTAGCGGGAAGTGAACGCCGCCGCCTCTTCGATAAAACAGCAGGACAGCCCGAAGAACATGGGCCAGAGGCTGTACTGGCGAGACCAGTTGATAAGAGCATCCAGCTTAGTCAGCAGGAAGTTTTGCTGTTGCAGGAATGTGGTAATGTTGTTGTTCCCCACTTCAGTCCTCCCTTCTTCCAAACGTAGAACAGCCCGAATAGCAGCAATACGATGAAAAATGTCATAAACATCCAGCCAGTCCATCCCAGGCTGTAAAAGGAAACGGCCCAGGAAAAAATAAAGGCGGCCTCCACATCGAATATGAGAAAGAAAACAGCCACCATGTAAAACTCGGTTGGTGAACGCAGCAGTGCCAAACCAGTCGGGATGACACCGCTCTCATAAGCCCGTTCCTTCTCCCTGCCGCCTTTCTTTTCGCCAAGAAAAGTGCAGAAAAAGAGCAGGATCAACATCAGGGCGAACACCATCGCACCGTATGTCAACATGGCCAGAAGACCGGGCTCCCAAGGCGATAAGTTTGCTGCTGTAGCTGCAGGTTGCATTATCTTTTTTTGATATCCTGTTTGGAATTATGAATTATGGCTGCGGCGAGCACTTATTCTCGCCTTCCGCTGGAGTGACTGGTTATGTGCCTTGTATCCAATTTGCCAATCTTTGTTTGATTCGAGATAGATGTTGAGTATCAATTTGGCCTAATTTTCCCAAGAGAACATCGCCATTAACTACAGCAAGTCTGCTAATTCTGATAACGCTTGCTAACTTCAAACCAGACTGTTGGAAATCTGAAAAGTACAATCTGGGCTTCGGTAATCATGAAAATGATTCCTTAACATCATTGAGCGAATACGGAGCTTGTTCATTCTCCATTCCTCGTATCGCAGAAGATAAGGAAAAATCCGCCCAATCTTTTATCTCCTGTTTTTCTGCCTTTGAGCGAAGATATTGTACAAAATCAAAAACTTCTACCTGTTTAGATTCTGACAATGCTTGTACATCTTTAATAATTGTCTCTGTTAAACTCATAATGACACCTCCATATTCAATGACATATCATTGCGGTCTGAGTATTCCCATAAAAACTGAAAAAAGTTCTTCAAGGTCAGAAGGAACGCGGTAAGAATCAATATCTTTCAGTATCAGTTTTTCTTTTCTGTCAAGCACTCCAAATCTCCATAAATCTCCGACTGTGATTGCTCCGTATATGGGAGCATCGGTTTCTTCAATATACTTGTCAACAGCGATCATTTCCACCGCAAGCTGACTGAATCCTCTTTCCATATCCGCTTTCTTGGCTTCGATAACCACTAGACTGCCCGACGATCTTATAAAATAATCAATATTTCCTTTAAGATAGTTGTTGACATTGAGAGGATATTCTATATCAATATCTATTTCAATAAAATCAAGTAATTCCAAAAGAACAGGTGCAACCAGCATTTCCCGTTTTGCTGTTTCTGAGTTTAGCGAGATATGAGGCATTTTTTTATAAAAAGTGTTTTTTAATTTTTCCAGAGAACCATCAAAGGGATGTTCGGGAAGATCGATTCTTTCCAACCGGAACTGATAACCGAACTCTGCAACGATTTCTTTGGTCGGATTGCTTAACTCAAAATAATCGGGAAAAGTATATGATTTGCCTTCTTCAAGTATCTGTTTTTTCATAAATCATCTCCCGGTTTCTTCCAATTACATTTTAGACGATTAACACTAACTCAACCTGCCAGGCTCTTTGCAACTCTTTACTTCTTCTCGATAATATGTCCTGATCCAGAATCTGGATAATAGGTTTTATCCAACGCTATATCTAACGGATACGGACAAGTCTGTGGAAAATCGGATTCTATTAGTCCTGTTTCTAACGCAGCATATTCAATAGCATCAGTATAAGCATCGGTTATTTTGTCTTCAATTTGATATTCCAGGCTGGGACTCGTTTTTAGTAACGATTTGATCTGACTTCTCTGTTCGATAATCGTCCCTTTCCAACTGCTGGAACGGCGGTCAGACTGAAATTGCCATTTCAATAGATGAACAAATAGGATTTTGAGTCTGTTGACTAATTCGCGGTGCTGACTTTTGCTCATACCCTCCAATTCCTCGGCAATGTTCTGAACATCAATTTCAGATAATCTGCCATTTCTCAACAGACTGATATTATGGCAGAGCCATGAATAAAAATCTTGATGATATTCGATTGTTAAATCATTCATAAAAATCCTTTTTTTCAAAATGTAAACCCATTAGTAAAAAGGACGCATATACAAGATTTTTTATATCTATCAAAATGCACTCTTTACTCTCAACCCACAAATACTGTCACTCTGTCGATCAACACAATGTTCAGCCGTTCTATCGGCTGCAACAGATGGTCAGAAATTTATTGTCTTTTTTTCTTCCGGTTTATTTCAAAAAACATTTCAGAAGCAAAGAAACAGACATCAAACTCCAGAAAGAAGTTTACCTGTCCTAGAATTACGGGAATATTTTCGTTCCGTGTCCATGCAAACGCCAAATCAACGGGAGAAAACTGACCTATTTCGGCAGATACAATGATTGCACATGCTTCAAACTGAGCAAGATTTCCTGTCAGACTCAGTTTCACAGCCTGATTTTCCCATACAGCTCCCAGTTCTTTTCCGACTTTGTACGGCAATACATTGACACTTGCACCTGTATCCAAAATTCCCGACAACTCTGCCGAGTTATTCTGATAACTAAGTGTGATAGGCAGATACGGCAGGCTGCCTCTTGTCTTTGTTGCGGAAAAGGGAAACCGTTCCGTTTTATTTTTCATAGCGGCTCACTCCGTGCTTATCCAGTTCATTCAGCAATATTCCGGCAGCATCATCGGCGTTATATGGAGACCAGACCGGATATTCCTTGCCGTTTTTCAGCATAGAGGAAGATTCTTCCTCAGCCAATTCATAAATAATAAACTGAACCAGACGGAATTTTTCACTTCTTGACAATATTTTTATTGCCGACTGTAACTGAGGCAACCCCATTTATGTTTCCCCCGACTCTTTATATCTGACAAATTAAGGAAAAGTTTATGTTCTAAACTTACAATTCTTTATTATGTCCATAACATTCTTCATTAATTCTTAAAAGCCTTCGTCAACGATGTATCCATTACAGCTTCGTAGCCGGTTAACCTGGCGATAACCGCGCTATGGACATCCAAAAAGGTGAAGTCGCCCAGCATCTTGTTCGGGCCTGCGTGTCGAATCTCAAGTACCGCAGTGACACCATCTTCCGGAAATCGGCTGCAATACTGGCGATAACTGGCCCCGAAGCTGGGCAGGGAAACCATTCCCTTTTGCTCGAAGCACCAAACAATGGCCATTTGAAAGGCTGCGTCCAGAATCAGCGGATCGCCGATCCAGCGGCTGCGAAGAGGCTCTGTCGTCCACTGATCCGGTGGCGGGGCCGATGCCAGTTCGGCGACCATGGCATTAGGCGAGAGGGTTAGAATGCGTAGAAGTCCCTTTAGCGCATTGCCGTGAAAAAGGATTTTATCATACACATCCTCCATGGTGCGAGAGTAAGAATGAGACTTATCTATGTATTGGGAAATGTCAAATTCCGGGGCAATGGAGAGTTCGTTCGACAAGATTGCCCTGGCACGGGTATGAATGATCTCTTTTCCGTCCTTGAATCCATCCCGGATTTCAATATCCATCTCAAAATCAGAGCCTTTTTTCCGGGTTTTTCCGGTCATCAGGCGGATGGTCTTTTTTCCGTCGTCCAACCGGATTCCCTTGAGGAGCCGGATGTCATCCAGGCCGGAAAACTGAAGCCCCGGATTTTCATGAAGCGCGCCATGCCCCAGCCATTCCGTGATTAGCGCAAAGGGCACCACCGGTTTGCCGTTTAATATGTGTGCGCTGAGGATGGGATACCGATCAATGTCAATTTCACGTTTGATGCTTAAAGAAAGAGTTTCGGGAGCTGGCAACGGGCGCATTACCGATTCCGAATGCGAAAAGCCGGAGCCGATCACCACCTCGACCGGACCGCTGGGGCCAGCCTGAAGTTCATGCATCATGCTTTGGGCACCGGCCTTTAGTGGAATCAGACTAATACAATTGCGCTCGAATTCGCGCCGAAGCGAATCGCCGACCATTCCGCCATCCCAGGGTCCCCAGTTGATTGAAACCACCCGGCATTCTTTTCTAAGAAAAGATTCCCGCTGCGCCATTTTGTTAAGAACCTCATTAGCCATGGCATAATCCACTTGGCCCCGGTTGCCGATTCTGGCGGTAATGGAGGAAAAACAGACGATATGCTTGATGGTATCTTTTCGGGTGGCGTTTAGAAGGGATTGGAATCCCGCAACCTTTGTATCGAACACTGTATCGAACTGCTCTGGTGTTTTATCCAGAATGAGCCGATCCTCCAGCACGCCGGCGCCGTGAATGATGGCAGTGATGGGGCCAAGCGACATTCGTGCGGTTTCCAGGACAAGAGAGAGCTGCCGCGCCTGCCGCACATCCACTGCATGATATTCGACATGAGCGCCGGTGGAGCGAACGGCATTAAGGGTTGAAAGAATTTCGCGGTTTGCCTTATGCCTTCGATATGCGGATTCAAGTTCCTTTGGCGAGGCATTGGGAGGCAGTTCATGGCGTAGGATTGCCTGCTTCATTTCCGATGGCTCATGAGTTAGAGTTAGCCATTCGGGCTCTGGAACCGGTGCTGGAGAGCGCCCCAGAAGAATGATCGTTGGCTGGCAAGCTTCTGCAATGGCAATGGCGGCCTGTGCTGTAACGCCTCTGGCACCGCCGGTAATAACCACTACGTCCTGTAGATTAAGATTGGTTAATCCTTCGGGATGGGGAGCTGGCTCAAGGTCCAACTTGTAAATGGTGTTGGCGGGCAGGTCCGGACTGAGTCCGATTTCAATTCCGCCATTGGTATCTTCGGAACGCAAGGCATTGCCGATTGTTGTTGCTATATGGTCAAAATCCAGCCAGTCGGGTGAAATGTCGATGGCGCGGCAAACCACTTTCGGCCATTCGATGGCGGCTGTTTTAACCAATCCTGCCAATCCACCAGGAACCGGACGCTCAATGCCTTTTCTTAGAAGGCCAAATGCTCCGTCCAGGCTGGTGACTGACGCAAATAAAGCGCCGCCGTTTGTTGCAGCATCAATCATATCCTTTCCAAATCGTCTGGAAAGAAGAAATGCTTTTTTCAGGAAAAGAACATCTGTTTCATCCTGATCAAGGTTTGATCTATCCACAGCAGGCGCTAATATAATCATGCCGGAAGGACGAATTACAAATGTCTCTGAAAGCAGCTCATCCACGGATGCTACAACTGCTTTAATTCCCCAGGAAACGATTTCATCGGCGATTTTCCGGGATAGTCCGGAACCGTCATCCGTGATTATGACCGGTCGATCCTTGGCAAGCAATAACTGGGCAGCCGGGGTGAATCCGGTTTGAACTGCAGAAAGGACTCGTCGTTCCGGATAAATGGTGTCGGCTAACGAAATGGGCGTTGTCTCCGCCTGCTGCGGGCAATCCAGGCTGCCCGCTGTCATTTCGGGATCTTTTTTTTTGAGAAAGGCCGTGATTTGTCCCAAGGTTTTCAGGGTTCCAAGTATATCTGGTGGAATGGCGGGAATTCCTGGCATTTTTTCTTCGAGGGTGGCCAGAATTTCAACGCGTTTGATGGAGTCAATTCCCAGGTCCGCTTCAATGTCCATGTCCAAAGCCAGCATTTCCAAGGGATACCCGGTCAACTGGCTGACAACTTCAAGCAGACAGGTCTCAATTGCTTGATCAAGTTGAGGCTCTGGCTGGGAAGGAGGCAATGGAATCGTACTCACGGGCTTGTTGGTGCTTTCACTTTGTTCGCAGAGAAAGGCTGTAATCTGACCCAAAGTTTTCAGGGTTCCAAGTACATCGGGAGGAATGGCGGGAATTCCTGGCATTTTTTCTTCGAGGGTGGCCAGAATTTCAACGCGCTTGATGGAGTCAATTCCAAGATCCGCCTCAATGTCCATGTCCAAAGCCAGCATTTCCACAGGATATCCGGTCAACTGGCTGACGACCTCCAGCAGGCAGGCTTCAATACCCGGATTCTTTGCGGTTGGCGCTGAAGCACGAGCAGGCGCTTCCATCGGGCGAAGATCAATATCGGCTGTTTGTTGGGGGATGTCGGACGAGGGAGAGAAATCTCTGTAATCTGTCGTCCGACAATTATTGCCGCACTGGGGTGCGGCGATCCCAGAGACGGATGACGGAGAGAAATCTCTGTTCTCTGCCACCCGATCCATGCTGTTTTCTGTTGTCTGTTTTCTGTTGTCAGCCCTCTGTTGTCTGTTTTCTGTCGTCTGTTCTCTGTCGTTCGGAGAAATACTCAGGCAAGTCTCGGCAAACCGCCGAGTATGCTCCATCATGATTTGAAGGGTTTTGCTGGCTTCGGTTTGGGTCTGAAGGAAAAGCTTGTGAGTTTCGGCGGTCTGAAACTGAAGCGACTGCATGGATTTGAGGCCTTCCTGAACGGTCTGTAAAGCATTGGAAATGATATTAGAAGACGGTTCGGTCATGATAGTCAGTTGATCTGCAAACGCTCTTGTGTCGGCTGCTCTTGTGTCGGCTGCTCTTGTGTCGGCTGCTCTTGTGTCGGCTGCTCTTGTGTCGGCTGCTCTTGTGTCGGCCGCTCTTGTGTCGGCTAAAGTTCTGGGTTTCGGGCTCATGGAGATTTCCACTGTATCCACCCATTTTGAGGGTGTGCTTAAAGGTTGAGGATTCGGAGGTTCAGGTATGTTAGTGATGCTGTCTGGAGTTTGGGAATTCACCCGGTCTGCAGAAAGTCTGGAGTCGGGATTCTGATAGTTGGCGCCAGATATGGAAACTTTCATCAGGGGTTTTCTGATGGGAGCTGCGGATTCTCCCGCTTCCCAGCAAGGCAGTCGGACTGGATATCCAGTCGCCGCAAGCCGGCATAGGACTTTAGCCAGATCCAAAAGAGCGGATTCCTTTCCGGATGAGGCATCAACAGCAATCGCTGTCGCCGGACGATTCTTCAGGATAGATCGAACAAGTCCGGTGAGAATCGGCCTGGGTCCGACTTCGATAAATGTGCGAACGCCCATTTCATAAAGATTTTCAATGGCGGCAAGAAACTGAACAGGATGCGTGATCTGTTGACTCAGCAGTGTTTTGATAGCTTGCGGATCATCCGGATAAGGCTTCCCGGTTACGTTGGCGATCACGGGTATTTTTGAAGGCAGGATGTCGATGGATTCTAAATAATCGCTGAACGGCCCGGCTGCATCCTGAACCAGGGGGCTGTGAAATGCCGCCGCAACTGGCAGACGGACAGATGAAAACCCTTTTTCAAGGCACAAGGCTTCAGCTTGGGTAATCGCATCGCGTGACCCGGACAGTACGCCCTGAAATGGGCTGTTCAGATTGGCCAGTGTAATCGGAAAGGATGCATTCCGGGTTAGTGCAGCCAGCTCATCAATCGGCGCTTTGACGGCAATCATGAGTCCAGTTGTGTCCCCGTTTCCAACTGATTCCATCAAATGACCTCTAACTGTGGACAGTTTCAGAAAGACTTCCGGAGATATACACCCAGCGGACGCAAGAGCCGTCAATTCTCCGAAACTGTGGCCGCAGGTTGCGTCCGGCGTAACGCCAAAGTACTCAAGAATTTTTATCATTCCCAAGCTGACAGCGCCAATGGCCGGCTGAGCAATGCGTGTGGATTGCAGCGCTTTTTTCAGGGATTGTTTTTTCGTTGAATCGGAAGAGGAAAGCTGATCGATATTGACAATCGGATAGATCCGGTCGCTGAGCTGAACATAATCCGGTTCAGGGGTTTTCAGGTCTGCTGAGAATGAGAAAAAAGCTTCATTGGCTGCATCCATTGCATCCATTGCCTGCGGAAACATGCAGGCCAGCTCTCTTGCCATTCCCACATATTGACTTCCCTGTCCGGGAAATAAAAAACCGATTTTCCCGTCCTGAGCGGCGTTTCCAAAAAATATTCGCGAAGTGTTCCAGAATGGCCGATCCTTGTGATTTTCCAGAGCGGTCATAGCTTCGGAGCAGGCCGCATGCAGGTCGTCCGCCCATAAATCGTCCGGGTTTAACTGATGCAAGATGATCAGAAGACGGCAGGGGTGTTGGGCGGAAAACAGGGCGCGCGATTTTGCCGCTTTAACAGAAAAACCGCCATTTGAGATACCCTTGGCAGCCAAGTCTTTCCATGCAGTCAGGTCTTTTTTGAGGACTTCGGGCGATGGGGCGGACAAAGAGAGAATTTCGATTGACCCATCCCAGGTGATTTCGGATTTTTGCGGGCCGTATTCTTCAAGAACTGCATGAAAATTGCTGCCGCCAAATCCAAAGGCGCTGACCCCAGCTCGTCGGGGATGAATCTTGCCGGAAAGCCATGGCATTGCAGTGGAATTCAGATAAAAGTGGCTGTCTTCGATATTCAGGTTTGGATCTGGTTCTCCGGCTTTCAGGGTTGGCGGAATCACCTTGTGATACAGAGACAGGGCGGCTTTGATCAGGCCTGCAGATCCTGCCGCAGCCTTGGTGTGACCGATCATGGATTTAATGGACCCAACAGCGCATTTACGCGCTGTGCCGGATGCAGTTGGAGGAAACTCGCTGAAAACCTGCTTCAAAGCGGTGAATTCCACCATATCTCCCACACGGGTGCCGGTGCCATGCGCCTCAACCAATTCGATCGTACCTGGATCGATACCTGCATGCTGGTATGCGTTGCGAAGCGCCCTTGCCTGACCATCGGCGCGAGGTGCATAAATGCTCTGGGATTTGGCATCGCTTGAGGTGCCCATTCCCTTGATGATCGCATAAATCCGGTCGTTGTCTCTTTCGGCGTCAGATAGACGCTTTAACACCACCATACCAAGGCCTTCTCCCAGCAGAGTGCCATCCGCATGCTTTGAAAATGGACGGACATCACCTGAAGGTGAAAGTATCTGAGTCCGGGAAAAGCATACATGCATGAAAATATCGTTTAAGGTATCCACGCCGCCGGTGATAACCATGTCTGACCGGGATGTGATCAGTTCCATCATGGCCAGGTGAACAGCGCTAAGGGAGCTGGCGCAGGCTGCATCCACCACGCAGTTGGTGCCGCCCAGGTCCAGCCTGTTGCAGATGCGTCCGGCAACGACATTGCCCAGAAGTCCGGGAAAGGAATTTTCCTGCCAGGGAACAAAGCCGCTGGATATCCGTTCCATCACCTCAATAATTTTGTCCGGCGCCAGCCCGGAATCCTTCAGGGCTTTTCGCCATACCGGGTGACCCAGGCGGGCGCCAAGCGGAATCACGAGTTCCTGAGTTCCAGTAACGCCCAGAATCACGCTTGTCCGATTGCGGTCAAAGGATGTTTCTTGTCCATAACCCGCATCAATCATGGCCATTTTGGCCGTAACCAGCCCCAGCATCTGAGAGCTGTCTGTGGCCTCCAGAATCGAAGGCGGAATTCCAAATTCCGAGGGATCGAAATCGACGGGTGATAAAAAACCGCCTCTTTTGCTGTAAACATGATCCGGTGTTTTGGGGTCTGGATCAAAATAATCATCCGGCGACCAGTGGGTTGAAGGAACTTCAGTGATGGCATCTATGCCGTGAACGATCAACCGCCAGAACCCTTTTGCAGTAGGCGATTTGGGAAAGATGCATCCAATTCCGATGATGGCTATCGGGGGAGTACCGGCCGTTTCTGACCCCATTAAATCAATTTGTGTTTTTGTTTTTGGCATTAATCGTCTTTTTATAAACCGGTAGGGGCGAATCTTGTATTCGCCCTATCGAAAGGGCGAATACATGATTCGCCCCTACGTCAATTGGGCAGGGTGCAGGCCAAAATATCTTCTGGCTGGCTGGCCGCCCATGCTACCCGCCACCTG
>CAIMCT010000230.1 GCA_903839535.1 uncultured Desulfobacteraceae bacterium | reverse complement strand
GATTCGCCCCTACGAAATAAACCCAACTGGCCGAAACGATGATCAAGGCGGTATATTCTGAGCCAATTGCAAAACTAGCCAACATGATATGAAAATCGAAGAAAATCAGAGAAAACACAAGAAACAAATGGGGTTTTGCAATTACCTCTTCTTTATTGGAAATCACCTCATTTATGACCGGGATGGCGGATAGGTCATCCCGAAGAACGTTCAACTGGCGGCGGGTCGTACTGCTCAACAACACAACCAGCGGAAAAGCAGAAGAGGGGCATTCTGGTAAGACCGCTATCATGCAACGGCAGTGCAGACAGGTGAGCACCTGGTTCAATGTATTTTCTACATGGACTTGAACATAGTCAGGGCAGGAGTCGTCAAGCACCTCTTCGAGTGGTCTCATTGCGGTTACTGAGAGATTCAAAACCCGCCAGATCGATACCGGTTGATTGACAGGAAGGCATTGATGCAGTTGCTTGGCATCGACGGCAGCAAACAATTGTGCCTATCTCACCGGAGCTGGGTTGAATAGGGCTTCTGAAAAGCGAAGAGAATATCCGGGAAAGGAGGTGGCCTGAGAACATCGCCGTGGACAGTTTGTCGTTAATCGATCAGGTCAAAATCGATCTTGGCACCAGGGGGTTCGGTAGGAAGATCACTTCGAACGAAGCCGGCCATGAACTGAAGGAGCCCCAGACATCTTATCGCAATCATTTTGGTTGCGAAAGAGCCTATTTAAGCAATGAAAACGCCCTTCCTTGGCGCATTTCTGAAGAAATTTCAATTTGATAGTTTGGTCCGACCCCAGTTACAGTTACACTGAACCCCAGAGCTGCTGCCCGAAGTAGCAAAAACTGATTGGAGGAATTGCACAGCGTGAAGATAAAGGTCATCCACAAAAAGGCTTTCAGTCTGGGATGACCACCGCCCATGCCGGAAGGGGTATTGTAAACTCAGCCTTTTCTGAGTCGCATCAAAGGGGATGTCTTGCCCCAGATAAAAAGCTCGATCCAGGCCAGTCCAATTTTCAGCAGCTCAACATCATCGCCCTCTGCTTTATCCAGGGATGCAGAAGCGATCTTGTAGCGCTTCAAAAAACTGCTTTTGAATACAAATTCCCGTAATATATCCATATTATAGGCAGCCATGAATGCCATTTTCCTCCGCTTTCCGTCCGGTCCTTCACCAGCCCATGGGTCGTTTCGGAACAGACGCATCAGCTCTGACCATCTTTTTGTCATTCTGTTATAGTCTTCAGCGCACTGATCCTTGATCCATCTGGATGGTGTCCATTGTTTCAATCCTTTTGATCCATGGCAGAAACCGGGTGGCTTGAAATAATGGATTTTTCGAGTTCGGCGGGTTTTGGCTTCATAGGCCAGTCCCTGTTCGATCGGAAACATCCGGCAGGCTTCCGGACGATTCTGATACACGGAACATCCGGAAGGCGATAGAAACGGGCAAGGCTTTTCCGGGAGTTCCGACATGGTCAGCAGCACTTCAGGAAAAAAGCAGCCATCGCGCAGCACTACATCCACATGCTTTTCCAGAAACTGATCCGAGGATAATTTCAGGTGGTGCGTTAACCGGATGACATCGTAAGGATACAGAAACAGATTGAGGTTGTGACAGCAAAGGTTAAAGCAGGAAACCCCTGGATTGCAGTCGAATGAAAACAACGTGTTATTAGCAATGGCTTCCCCCGGCAGGCTTTGAGAATCATCCAATTCGATATATTTCATGTTCCGATCAATCTCCAGGGAACCGGATGAGTTTGCCGCCCAGATATCCGGCAATGGCCGCCGCACCCAGAATGACTATGTGGAGAAACAGATATGTCATTCGGGATTGGGAATATGATAAGGCGACCATCGGATCCACCCATCGCCAGACAACCAGAAAAAGTCCCAGCAAAAAAACCGTGGTGCCGCAGATCATTTTGGTTAAAATCAAATTGGTTAAATTGCCGCCAAGCCTGTGTTTCCAGTCATTGTACCCGGTAAACAGTACCTTGGGCATGACCAAAACCACGATGATCATATTGTAAAACGAAGCAGTTTCAAGTCCTGACACCTGAAACAGCATGGAAAGCACCAGAAAGAGGATGGCGACGGGCAGAACACCGTTGGGAATATGGACGGTGATTGGATGAGCATGATATTTGACCAATAGCCGGGCGACGGCGGTGTAATATTTCTGCAATACGGTTTGCGCCGCTTGGGGAACATCTTTGTCCGGCAAGTCAAAACCTGTATCATGGGTTGGCGCAGTTTGTTGCGCCATAACCTTGGAAGGTGTTTCTCGGCCTGGTTCATCCTGTTTAGGGACTTCTTCAACCAGTTCAACGAATTTGCTGCGATCCGCCCCGCAAACCGGGCATTTTTCAGGTGGTTCATCTCCCGTGTGAACATAACCACAAACCGTACATTTCCATTTTTTCATAACATCATCTCCTCAGTTGTCGGGTAACCTTATGCGTGTCGTAGCACATCAAGCAGTCTTCTTCAAAAAGCCAAAAACGATAACGACAAATTTTCCCCTTACCAATACTGATTGATTCATTAAAAGTCAAATTATGCTTTCATAAAACATTCACTGAAAGAAACCAATGAATTGAGTTGTGATTCTGGCTTGAATGCTGTCAAGAGTTGATATATAAGGATAAGCATGGTGAATCCTTCATCTTCCATATTGAACGATGGTTTAATAAAAGCCATTCAACAGGGTCTATGGGCGGCATGGCCGATATGTATCGGTTATATCCCAATTGGGCTGGCGCTGGGACTTCTGGCCCAGAAAGCCGGATTGAGTCCTCTTGAAATCGGTCTGATGTCTGTTTTCGTTTTTGCGGGAAGCTCTCAATTCATAGCTGTTTCGATGATTTCCGCTGGCTCGGCGCCTTTGGCTATTATCATGACAACGTTCGTGGTGAATTTAAGACACCTGCTGATGAGTTCATCTCTTTCCCTTTATTGCCGAAATGCAGGCAAGACCATGCTGGCGTTTTTTGCCTACGGCATCACCGATGAAAGTTTTGCGGTCAACCAGCTCCGGTTCAAGGAAGGAAAATGGACAATTTCACAGGCCCTGACTGTCAATCAGGCTTCCAATCTGGTATGGATTTTGAGTACGATTGCAGGCGGATATGTGGGCCGCTTTATTCCACCGCACGCCTTTGGGGTTGATTATGCCCTGATCGCCATGTTTATCTGCCTGCTGATCTTTCAGATCAAAGGCCCCATTTATGCGACAACCGCCGTTATCGGTGGATGTTCTGCAGTTGTTCTTTCGCTGATCATCCCCGGCAATCTGTATGTGGTGATCGCTTCGGTTCTCGCAGCCACAATTGGACTCCGTATTCGCGTTCGGGCAAGAAACAAATTGAAGCTCAAGATTGAAAGATTAAAGCTTAAAGCTCGAAGCTGAAAGATTAAAGCCCAAAGCTCAAAGAGAAATGTGCGTGGGGAACGTTGATATGCGCATAGGTTTGAAAATTACGAAAATAAAACTCAGGAAGAAAAATGACTTCAGGAAAATTCGGTCTTGTCGTTCTGGGCATGGGGATGGTGACGTACATTCCCCGATGGCTGCCCCTATTTTTTCTCAGCAGGCGCAGTCTGCCACAATGGCTTGTTGAATGGCTGGACCTGATTCCAGCGGCGATTCTTGGAGCGCTGCTGTTGCCGGAGCTGATCACAAGCGGCCAACCCCGGCATATCGACTGGATGCGGCCGGAATGTATCGCAGCCATTCCAACCTTTATCACTGCCATACTTACCCGCTCCCTAGGCTGGACGGTGATTACAGGGATGGTCATCTATGGGATGGTGAAAAAATGGATGTTTTGAAGGGTGGCGACAGGAATCAGGAATGGAATTATGAATTATGAATAGTCCTTTTTTCATTCATAATTCATCAAAGAGGGAGGAAGTTATGTCCAATCATCACGACCACGACCACGACCACGATCATTGCCAAGATCATGATCACCACCACCATCATGATGTTCAAATCGAGATGTCCTTTGAAGAAAAGATGGTCAAGCTCCTGGATCACTGGATTCGGCACAATGATGATCATGCTGGAACTTACCGGGGATGGGCGGAAAAAGCTAGGGAGAATCACCTGGATGGGGCGGCTGACTTGCTGAATGAGGCAGCCCGGATGACGATTGCCATTAGCTCACGGTTTGAGGCGGCCTTGGCCGCATTAACCCCGCAAAAGCCGTCGTAAACGGTCAGGCGACCATCTCCCAGGTAAAAATCGATTCCTGGGAAAACAGGCGGCACATTAGGGCCACACGAACAGATTCGGCATTAAGGACATTCATCAGAATTATGCTCAGCCCGGATGCCGCCAGCATCGGCAAATAGGTTTGCTGCGCCAGGTGTTTTTTGGTGAGATTCTTTGCACCGGCAGTAAGATTGGACAGGCCGGCGATGGTTCGGACAGGAAAGCCCAGGAGTTCAGGAAGGGTTTTGATGACGGTCAGCACTTCTCTGGCCTGAAACAACCCATCCTGCCATGAAAGCGGGACTACAACCGGATCGATGATCACGCGGTCCGGTTCAACCCCGGCATCAATGCACTTCTGATAAAGTGAGACTGCGACATTCAGGCGTTCTGTGCTGTCTGGTGGAACGTGCCCATTCGGATATAACAAATAACAGACAATCTCTGTCTGAAATGCTACCGCAAGCGGCAGGATATGTTCAAGCTTGGAAGGTTCCAGAGAAAGCCCATTGAGGGTTACAGGGGTTTTGCAGGCAAGAAGCCCGGCTTTCAAGGCTTTTGGATTTGATGTGTCCAGGATGAGGGGCAGGCCGGTTACTTCCTGAACAGCCTCAACCATGAAGGCCATCCTGGATTCCGGATTCCTGTAAAGGGGGCCAGAGTTGATGTCAATCCCATCAGCTCCCGCCATCGCGCACAGTTTCGCCATTGCCTGCAGCGGTAAAGAATCTTTTTCGGCCACGGCGATTTCAATGGCTTTTTGTGTAATTCTCAAATTGTCAGCAATTAAGCGCATAATCCTGAATCACTTTTCAATACCAATTCTGGCCATAACCCCTTTGTCATAATAGTGTTTGATGCATTTCATCTCGGTAACCAGGTCTGCCTTTTCGACAATTCGGGAATCGGCTCCCCGGCCGGTGATTATCAGCTCTACAGACTCCGGTTTGATGGCGATCAAACCGAGGATATCGTCTGCTGAAAAAAGCCCGCACATTACGGCGACATTGGCCTCTTCCATGATCACGACATCATGCTGAGCGTCCACCAGAACCGCATGGATTTTTTCAAGTCCTTTTCTGGCCGCCTCAATATCTTCAATGGAAGCTTTTCCCTTGATCAACCTGCCAAGGCCAAACTGCTCAACGGCAATCAAATCCGAAAAACGTTCCAGCGCTCTGTTTTCACTGTAATCGCCCAGTTTGAGAAACTGGGCGATAAATACCTTCAGGCCGGCACCTGCAGCTCGAAGGGAAAGGCCAAGGGCTGCCGTGGTCTTTCCTTTTCCGTATTCCGTATAAATCTGAACGTAACCTTTCATGATATATCCTGTTTAAGAAAAAGTGCGAATGGATCAATCGCCATTCAGTGTCAGCTGAACACTGAATGCACGACAGCAGATATACCGAGATTAGGCATTGCGGTATTCATCCATATCTTACCGGCCGGCCTCCCCGATGAACAGCACAGCCTGTTTTCATATCAGTCCGGCGTAAAAACTGCAAGCATTTATCGGCAGGACTGGATGCCGCTTTTACTGTTTGATTGATCCCGTTTTCCTCCTTTCTTGTTTAGCGTTCATAACAGCCGTCAACTACACGACCGTTTCGGAAGATCATCTTATACTCGTTAATACTCGATGTTCAAGTTTTTTTTAAAATGCTTTAATTTCAGCAGGTTAAAGTTTAATAAAAAATCATCCTATTCGGGTTTCAAAGTAACTTCTCAATAAGTCCTAACAACCTATAAATTCAGCAGGTTGTGCGTTAATTTTCATTTATT
>CAIMCT010000229.1 GCA_903839535.1 uncultured Desulfobacteraceae bacterium | reverse complement strand
CTGGCCGAAACGATGATCAAGGCCGTATATTCTTTATTGGAAATCACCTTAATTGGCTGGTTAGCCGGTTTGCAGACTAACATGTTAATCTGCAAAACCGGCTGACAAGAAATAGTAAAGGACTATCGAATTGGAACAGATTGAACATATTCAAGAGAATTACGGACTGCGGCCCGAGGCGAAAGAATTTCCCATGATGGTGGTGCTTTCCTTTGTCTATGTATGCAATGCCGGATGCCCCAACTGTCCCTATAACAACTCCGATATACGGGATGCCTACAAAGATGCCATGCTTATGGGAGATGATGTGTTTCATCGCATCGCTGATGAATGCGGTCCATATCGCAGTCTGTTGCGGTTGTCCGGAGGCGGAGAACCCATGCTGCATCCCAAAGCCGTGGAGCATATCCTGTACGCCAAGAGAAAGGGCTGCCGGGTGGGGTTGATTACCAATGGATCTCGGTTCAGTGAGGAAAGTTTGACTACATTGATTCAGGCGGGCGTTGATGCTATTGAGTTCAGTGTTGATGCTGGTGAAGCCACGACTTATGCCACAGTCAGGCCGGGGTTGGACTGGGAACGCCTGAACCAAAATATTCGTATGGCTGTGGATATCAGAAACCGCATCAAAGCTCCCACCCGTATTGTGACTAGCATTATCAATCAACAGGGGGTTGATGTGGATGAAGCAGAGACTTACTGGCGCGCCATTGTGGATAAGGTGCAGATTCGCAAATTTTTGACCTGGGGATATAACCCGGACAATTCTGCAGATGCCACGCCCTATCTGCCTCCCGAAGAGCGATTGCCATGCCCATGGCTTTTTGAGCGGCTGAACATCGATTCCCGAGGGGATGTGACCCTATGCGGCGAGGACATTGCATTTGAGCATAAATTCGCCAATATCATGGAACGGTCAATCAAGGAAATCTGGCATGGGCCGGAGTTCACCCGGTTTCGTGAGAAACACCTGTCCAGAAGAGGAAATGAAATCCTTATATGTTCAACCTGTCCGGATTGGCAGTACCGATCCTGGCAATATAATTACTGGAAGGTTCTTAAAGACGCAGAAACTGATCGTAAGTCTTAGGTGATTTCCAGTAAAGAATATACGGCATTGATCATCGTTTCGGCCAGTTGGGTTTATTTCGTAGGGGCGAATACAAGATTCGCCCCTACTATTGCCTGATGGCGGCGATGTACGGACAAATGCCTGGCCGAAATAATGATCAATGCATAGAAAAATCTGATTCAGACAATGGGGGTATTCTTTGCTGGAAATCACCATAGTTCATCTGATGTGAATTAGTCAATAAATGATAATGCCGTGGGAATGGTAGGCATGATCAAACAAAAAGAGCAGGATTTACAACGCCTGATAAGAGCGCAGCAGCTCCAGAAACCTAAAGATATGAGACAAGCGGCATACGATGGGAAAGAAAAAAAAGAAGAGTCCTGACCATACTGAAACGGTCCCCGTTTGCTGGAATACCCATGAACATTTTATCGCGGGGAGTGTTCTGTTTGCTCTTTCCTACCTTTTTGTGGTCGGATGGTTCCAGTTTGTTAATGTGTGGGAAAAACATTTTGCCGATCCCGGGTTCGTCTATATCGTCTACCACCTGTTCAAGGTCGTTTTCCTCTTATTTATTGCTTGGCTTATATATTATTCAGGGCGCGTTCTGTTCGGATATTTCATGAAAAAAAGAGAATATGCGGGGTGGAGCGGCATTGATGCATTTTTGATATCCTCCTTTTTGGGAGCCGCACTCTGGACCGTCGTGATGTTTTTCCTCGGCCTTTCTAAACTCTACTACCTCAGCACTGTTTTGATACTCACTGTTCCAGTCATTTTTTTATCCTATCCAGATTTCAAGGGTGTCGTATCGGGCATGCCAGGTCTTTTGACTCATTGGAGAAATAATTGGGCTTCGATGAATAAAGGCGGCAAGGCGTTATTTTCCGGGTTTCTCCTGGTGATTTTTGTCCAGTTCCTTTACCTACTCATAGTAAAGGGACTATCACCAGACCTGGTCACAAATGACACTGTCGGGCATTATATGCCGTATTTTCAAGAGGTTATCAACAGCCATAGTACCTGGATGAACAAGTTTACCTTCCACTATTTCATGTCCCGCGGTTCTGGGCTCTTTTTCTTGGCGGCCCTTCTGACGGATGTTCAATCGATACAACTGGTATCGTTCTATTTCATGATCCTTACGGGGCTCGTTTTGTGCGCCCTTGTGGGACGTATTACAGATGATTGGCCTTGGGTGCTTTTGGCGGCTTGCCTCTACTTTTCAACAAACATTTTAATCAGCGAAACGGGATTGATCGTTGCGGAATTCCAGAAATCGCATGTAATGATAGGTGCTTTTGTTGTATTTATGACATATATGACAACTCTGGCATTCGCAATTCCCGCTGGATGTTTTTCTGCGTGGTGTTTTTTCCAGATTTTCATCGCCACCACAGGGGTGATCATCTCTCCTGTCTCTTTCGTGTTTATATTTCCCTATCTCATCTTTCAGGGCGCCCTTTTCATGCTCCTTAAACGGGAACCGTTGCTGAAACTGACGACGATAGCGATTGTCGTTACATCAACGGTTTTTCTCTCGCTCCTGGGGTTTAATTACCTCTCCAGTGGGCTTGCCGAGCTGACACCGCTCCCGCTGTTTTTCGAGTACAGAAATGAATCGATACTAAGCCGGTGGGTAAGCCCACTATCCTTACTTTCATCGATCAACATAGCGATTACATCCGGCGAGGGGGCAGGCGGCGTAGGTTTTAGTAACCTCTTGAACATAGGGAATTACATACAAAATTTCAAACTCGTTTTCTATGATGATGCAATGGCGCCTATTGTCTTGTTTATCATGCTTTTACTGCTCACGGGCATTACATTTATGGTTTCTCTCAAGAAAAAATTCTTTCCCGAGGAAGCTCTCTATTCGATATCGTCCATTTTGTTCATGCTGTTTACGGCCTTTTTGTTGTTTTCAGTCAATAAGCAGCACTCCCTTTATCGCTACACATTTTTCTTGGCGTATTTCAAGATTGCTTTTTATGTTTTTTTGTTGGTCTTTCTTACACGCATATTCTCGGGCGGCGCAATCCTCAAAAGGAATATTGTCCTCGCCATAACTGCGACCGCCCTGCTCTTTTCGGTCGTAAACTTTTTCCGATTGACATCTTCCTCGGCATCGGGAATATCTCTTGAAGACAGAATAAAATTTTTGTTTGGATTAACCAGCTATGCTGAGCTTTACAACAAGAAATGGGAAGTGACGAATATCGGGTTGAACGTCAAAAAAGTTGTGGGCAAGGACGCAAAGGTCGTTCCCTTGAATTTCTTCCCTGGGTTATACGGCATACCGAACGGCGGGTTTCAAAGGCCTTTCATGTGCGATTATAACAAAAGCGGTGATTTTGAAAGCGTGCTATTTGGTCCTCCGGAAAAGGCGATGGAAACCTTGAAAAAATACAGAATTAATTACTTTTTAATTGTTTCGGTCAGACCGTTACTCTTTACTGTTTTTGCTCCCCTGTTCGAACCTCAAGCCGTTAAACAATACTTCAAACTGGTGGGAACAGGGGAGAACACCCTCCTGCTGACCTGGCGGACTGAAACCGATCCTCCGATCTCTGATGCCATCCTGACTCAATATGAGCAGGTCCGTGATGCGAACAGGACAAACTCCTATGCACAGGCTTATGACATGACCCAAAAAGCGTACTTGCGACTTGTGAACGAAAATATACAATCTGGGAGTGTGATACAAAATTAAGAAGGCAAAATTCGGGAGTGATAGTGATGAAGGATAGAGTTCTCATTACCGGAATTACCGGTATGGTTGGTTCCCATCTGGCCGATTTTTTATTGGCGAATACTGACTGGGATATTTATGGCATGTGCAGATGGCGCAGTCCTCTTGATAATGTTGGACACCTGCTTGACCGGGCCAACCGTAAGGATCGAGTACATTTCGTCCCCGGCGATTTGTGCGATTATATTTCGCTTGTTAACGCTGTCGAGGAGTCCAGTCCCGACTATGTTTTTCATTTGGCCGCCCAGAGCTATCCCAGCACCAGTTTTACCGCACCAATTCAGACCCTCGATACCAATATTCTGGGGACCGAACGCCTTCTGGAGGCACTGCGCCGCTGTCCGGGAATCGATCCAATCATTCATGTTTGTTCTTCTTCCGAAGTTTTCGGCAGGGTGCCGCGGGAAAAACTGCCCATTGGCGAGGAATGCTCATTTCATCCCGCCTCCCCTTATGCTATTTCAAAGACCGGTACCGATCTGGTTGGTAGGTTTCATGCCGAAGCTTACGGCCAGAAGGTTGTTATCACACGAATGTTCACCCATAGCGTGAGCAAGTGGACTCCTGTTATCATCAAGGATTCAAAAAGCGGATTGATAGATGTCAAGTATATATCCGAAATCAGGAAGTCTCAAAAAAGAGGAGACTATCTCTCTGGAAAACTAATGGAAGATGGAACACAAATTTGGGATTTGTCGAGACACGATCTTGATGTTTGGAATGATGGTGAGTGGACAAAAATTAAACATATTTCCTGTCATCCTCTCAATGGACATCAATTGTTGGAGGTTGCATCACGGTGCGGCGTAGTCGATGTTACGGATAATCATTCGTTAATTGATGATAAAGGACTGTCTGTAAAAGCAAAGGATCTTGTTAAGGGAAGTAAGGTAAAAATTGCCCCTCTCCCGCAGGTCGAGATAACGGAGATGCCAGATGAACTTGCCTGGTTTTATGGGTTTTTTGTTGCGGAGGGATGTGTAACAGGCGGGAAGATGCGAATAGACAACGGAGATATTGACAAGCTCAAAAAGGCTAAGGACATTCTCTTAAAATATCTTGGTATGGACAGTAGCATTGCCAAAAGCGAAGATAAAATGTACCGATTAAGTGTCCGAAAACCGTTCAATCTTGCAAAACGTTTTTATGAAGATTGCTATGCTTCTGATCGCAACAAGAAGATACCAAAAATTATCCTAAATGCAAATAAAGAAACCAAGATATCATTTTTGCGCGGATACAATGCCGGCGATGGCGATCAAAATAATGAAATAAAGAGTGAGTTCTATCGGTTTAAAACAAAATCTCCCATACTTGCTACAGGGCTGTGTTTATTGATAGAAAACACTTTGGGTGTCAAATATAGAATCCATCTGGAACATAGAGAAAAGGTGCGATATTTTGAAATACGATGCCTTACTCAATTGGACACCGATAATGGAAAATGGATTCTGAAAGACGACAATGCGATTACTTCGATAACCCCGTTGGAATATTCTGAGGAAGTATGGGATTTTGAAACAGAAAATCATTGGTTTCATGCAGGTATCGGCGGCAATATCGTTCATAATACGGGACCTCGTAGGGGCGATGTCTTTGCCGAATCCACTTTTGCAAAACAGATTGCCATGATTGAGCAAGGATTGATTCCGCCGGTGGTAAAAACCGGCAATCTTCAGTCGCTGCGGACCTGGTCAGATGTCCGTGATGCCGTGCGCGCCTATTATATGCTTGTAACTATTGACCCCATACCCGGATCGTATTATAATATCGGGGGAACTTTTTCCTGTACTGTAGAAGATATGCTCAGTCACCTGATTTCCATCTCGACCTGCCGTGGCAGCATCAGCATCGAAACCGAACCGGCCCGCTTGCGGCCGCTTGATGCTGATCTGCAGGTTCCGGATACTGCAAAATTTCGTGCGCATACCGGCTGGAAACCGGAGATTTCTTTTGAAAAAACCATGCAGGATTTGCTTGACTATTGGCGAGGGCGGGTAAACGCTGGCAATGTTTTTTTGACGCGATAATCCGCCTAAGATGGGAACGGAACATGTTTTCTGAACGGACTTTCTGTTCAGACACTAACTATATCTGCGTTGTTTCAGGTTAATCCACATCCCAACTTGAATCCTGGTTTCATTGGATTAATACAGGAATGATCGAAGAGCATACAACACACAAAAATACATATAGGGATGTCAAGCCGACACAATATGGGCGGCAACTCAGGGAACGTTGTCATCATGCCCGGATTGAATTTTTGCCACCATCTTTGAAAGTTGGGAAAGGGAGCTGCATCAGCGCGCCAGCATGGTGAAATCTCACTATGGGCGAGGGCATCGGGAAGGGATGGAAAAAGGGATGGAAAAGGCCACTGCTGAACTTGTCCGAAATATGCTAAAATAACGGCATGTCTGCTGAACAGGTATCCCAGGCCACCGGCTTGCCTGTCGATAAAATCAGATCGTTTACTATGACAAAGCCCTAAAGGAGGAAAGATTATGCAGGCACAAAAAATTATTACCTGTACTGATCACGCTGGAAGGCTTGTGGATATGCCGACTTTTCAACCGATGCAACATGTTGAGTTGATCTTGCTTTTTTCCGATCAGGG
>CAIMCT010000228.1 GCA_903839535.1 uncultured Desulfobacteraceae bacterium | reverse complement strand
GTATCGTTGGAAAGACAAAAAGTGACTCTTGCCGACTGATGTTTTAGTGTGATAAATTTTTACAGATTCAAGAATCTATTATTGAGGCTATCACGTTTCCTCAGTCATCTAAAGCACCTACATATATCCATTCCACTCTGTCTTTCTTAATTCTTATCCGTATCAATCCACCTTCATCGTTATTGTAATCCATATCTTGTCCATCTCTACTTGCTGGGTTTTCATAAATTTCTAACAGTTTTTTAACGGAATCTCCAACATGTAATCCTCTGTTTGTAGCATACTTAGCCGACTCAATGGTCATACCAAAAACTTTTTCGTCACTAAGTATAACAGTGAGACCTGTATAATTCAATTCGGTAAAATTTCCAGTTACTCCTTTTCGATTCTTTTCACTCTTTGGATTACCTATAATTTTTTTCACATTAACTTTTGACATCCCTATAGAGATATCAGCTACTACAAAGTCACGCGCATCTAATTTCGTCGTTTGTTCTGCATGCGCCGACAATCCAACTGTCACAGTGGAAATGTCCGAGATGCGTTTGTTGTAGGCGCGTTTAAGACAGTCGGCATCCTGGCATTTGTTTCGTGTGTTTGAAAGCCAGTTTCTTTGCTCGGATTTGAGTTTATCTGTGTCGGAAATGTTGCGCAAAGCTTCTTTGTATGAAATCGTCAAGAGATCATCGAGTTTTGAGAGTTCGGAGTCCGAACAAATCGCCTTTTCCACAAGTGTTGATGCTTTGCTGCAGTCAAAGCCGGCTGCATGGGTCCAAGATGCAAACAAAAGAATTGATGCTGCAAAAATAAGTTTTTTCAATTTTGCCTCTCTAATATGGGGTTGATTTTTTGAAACGGATGCAGGTTGTCACGTTCCGGGTATGGGGTACGGTAAACAACCGCTACGATTTTGTCAGTGCAAACAGATACTGGGTTGGAGTTCACCTGGCAATCTCTCTGCATTTATTGCATATATCAGTAGCATCTATGTGGCTTATAAACAACCTCTCCCTGGCCCGAGTAATCGCCACATAAGTCAGCTTCTTCGCCTGTTCCGCCGTCCACCGTGCCTCGTCAAGCCAGTCCAGTCCAATAACAAAGACGCAGGCATAGTCGAATCCTTTGACGCTGTGGATGGTGGAGATTGTCACGCTCTGAGTCGTTACGTCATAAGATCGTTTGCTGTGGTAATCCTCGGCAATCCAGTTGCATAAAATGCCTTGATTTTCCAATGCTTTCATCATTAAATCGGGGAGATGAATGTCAGGGAGACGATGCGATGATTTTTGGGTATAAATAATGGCTATCTCGGACAGGGGATAACCCTCATTATTGTGCAGATGATCGACTTGCCGGACAACGTGGTGGATCAATTCATCCAATGTCGGAAATTGCCGGATTTCCGGTTCCGGTCCGGGCTTTGTCTGATAATCTTGAATGGGTTGCACCTGTGATGAGGATTCCTCATTTTTTTCATTGATAAATCTTCGGGCAAAGTTGGCTATGGCACTGCTGTTCCGGTACATCCATGATAACTGTTGGACTCGCCCGCGAGCCTGTATGCCGAGATTTTTCCAGGTCTGTGTTTTCCGGTAAATATTCTGGTTTTCGTCGAGGGCTATGGACAGGTGATTCGTCACCGGGTTCAAAAGAGAAACGACGATGCGATACATATCGTCTGAAAAATCCTGTCCTTCGTCCACCAGAACGGCATCATACTTTTTCGTGAAAACCGTTGCTTTCCTCAGTGTCTCTTCGATGACGAGATCATAATAGGCCGTCTCTTCATTCTCGCAGGAGTCGGATTCGCCCAGAATCTTTGCGCACAACTCGAAGAAATGAAGCACATCCACGCCATTTTCACCCAACGGGACCTTCTTTTCCGCCAAACACCGCTTGATGAAATTGACAAGGGTGATGTTGTAGCAG
>CAIMCT010000227.1 GCA_903839535.1 uncultured Desulfobacteraceae bacterium | reverse complement strand
ACTGGCATAATCTGCGCTTTTCATAAACTCCCTCTCCCAGCGGGGGAGGGTTGGGGTGGGGGATCAAAAACGTAAAATTATGCCAGTTCGCAGTATATGATCATTTAACAGCATGTTCAGCTGGCGCGGGCTGTTTCGCGCTCCGCTGCAACGACTGGTTAGCTGGTCAAGATTTATTGTTGATAGTTACAACAACATTGTCTAAGATTCCTTGATATTCTTTTGACTTGGCTTTTAACTCAGCAACGACATTATATTTTCTGATTATCTGACGTTGCGCTTCCGTATCGAATTCATCGTTTTCGTTAGTGGGGATAGAAACCTCAATTGATTCCATATTTTTTAATGATGATCTTAATCCCCTATCGAAACCATACCTATGCTTACAATTTCCCAATTCTATCATAAGATATGCTGGTAAAATATTTTCATCAAGAATGCGAATAGCCCCGCAATGGTCAGTAGTTACAAAAGGTGTGTTTTTAGGGATGTAGTTAAATTCAAAATTGCCATCAATCCCCCAAATGACGAAATTATCCGTAAAGTCTATGATATTGCTTGTGTGATGGTAGCCAATCGGGATAAAGACGTTTGCGCTATAAATTGGTAATGCACCTTTTATATTAATCAGTTCAGTTTTTGTTATTCGTTTGCCGATGAAAAGTTGAAAGTATTTTTTATCTTTAAGTGTAATTTGTGTAGTCTTTATTACTTTTGTCTTTTTTTCGCCAAATTCCCTTAAGAGTAAGCCAAAACTACCAAGAGTGTCGGACATTTCTAAAACAAAAGAGCTAAATCCAATAATGTCGATTGTGTTTTCTTCTTCAATACCCAATGCAATTTTTTCTTCCTTCGTCCACCACCTGTCAACTGACCAGTGCGTTGCCGTTTCAAATATTTTGATAGGAAGCACTTTGCATCGTGAGTCATGGTTGATTTTTCCGAAGCCCTCTTTGTTGCCTTTGAAAAAGCCATAGAGCATAACTGCTTCCGTTAAATCGTCTTGCTCAATATCAAACCTATATACGTCCCGGCTTTCTCCTATTTCGCTTACGAGGTAGGTAAAAACAGGCGCAGTTTGTTTATCCGCACGATTGTTTTTCTTGGTTATGCACAAGATGTATGTTTTTTTATTAGTCGTGAAAAAAGTATTAAGAGGTAGGGAGATAATGCCATCAATGTAACATTCGTTCCTTAGAAAATCTCTCAAATTTTTGTCATTTTGTCTGTTAAAGATGCCATCAGGCACAACTATAAAAGCCTTACCGTTTGGCTTAAGCGCTCTAACTACTCATTCCATAAACAGTCCTTCTACACCCATTGCATTGATTTTGTAGTAATTCATAAGTGTACCATCTTTTTTGATCTGGTCTTTAAGATTACTGCTTCCGCTTGTAACGTATGGGGGATTAGTAAGTATCAAATCATATACGTTTTCAACAGGGTCTTGCAAAGTTCCCAGTATGGAAGTTGTTTTAAGGGTAAAGCTATCGTTAAACAGTTTTGCAAAGCTCCTCGTAGCTGACGGATTTTCTTTAATAATCTCGCTGAAATATATAAGCATATTAGCTTTTGCGAGAATGATGGTTTTTTGTTCGTCTTTATCAAAACCTTTGTCAAACCCCCTGATTGTTATTTTCGGGGTTACTTCATCGTTTTCTACTGTATAAAACCTTTCAAGCCTGCTTTTGATAGGTTCAAGTAAAAACTTGCCAACTCCACAAGCAGGATCACATATTACAGCCCCTTCTTTAATTTCGTCCTTTGCAATTTGTTCGATGGCACGGACTACTTTCATTGGTGTAAAAAACTGCCCCCAGTTTTTTTTGCTGATACTCTCTTTCATAAAGCTTTCAAACAGCTTACTTTTGAAGTCATAATCAATATGTTCAAGTTTTTTATAATCTCTGAATTGGCACAAAACCTTTTTAAAAACAGTGCCGAATCCATCTAAGGCTTTTTGCTCTCTACTGACAAATATTGTACCGTTTATGATCGTTGTATTATCTTTTGGATTATGTGGGAACAAGTCTTTTATTTGTCGTCTGATTGTGTCGGCATAATACTTTAAAACATCATTCTCTGTGTTTGTGTTATACATATTCATCAGCGTATCAAAACTGAACATACCCTTAAGTATGCCAAGGTCACTTAAATACTTAAAAATAAACAACTCCACAAAAGTATAAAGACAATTTTCGGGGGTAGCACCACTAACACTCCAAATATCTTGCCAAATAGATTTTGCTAAACTGGTTGGATCGGTCAGTTCTTTTGGTAAAATCTGGTTGTTTTTTTCGTTTATTGAATAAATGATTTTTTCGATAAGAGATGGCTGTTTTTCATCAGTAATATCAAAGTTGATTTTTAGGGCATTGCCTTTTTCATCCTTAACAATGTCACCAGTTAAAGCATTTACCCAAACGCTTTCTTTCGTATCAGTAGCAATGATTAACTTCGCACCTAATTTTTGAGCTACGACAATTTCCTGCTTAATTGCAGCTTGCTTCTGCTTATCTGTTTTGAACTCTTTGGGCTGCTTGTATTCAATTACAGCTATTACGTTCTTTTTATTGACGACAAGAGCATCAACTTTTTTCCCTTCTACATCGCCATAATCAACGCTTCGGATTATGCCATATTTTTTTAGGGAGCTGACGGATGTGCTGCCAATGTTATAGAAATCCCATTTGCCAAATTTCGCGGGTTTTTTATCAAATCCTCTCTGTAATAGTTCTTTGCTCATGGTGTAACCTACCTGTATGCTTTTTATAACACAGATGCTACAACTAATAAACACATCTTTGATTTTGGGGTGGATGTATATGGGGGAGCTAACACCGCGTTCAGCGGGCGCGGCCACGATCTCGAATTTAAAGCAAGACCGTCCTCCGCGCTCCGCTGGAACGTATTGCTAGGCCAGATGGTTTACTTGTGGCTGTGCAATAACGCTTCACGTACCACGAGACATAGTGCCACAACAAGCGCTGCCAGTGCTACAACAACTATCCATTCCATTAAAAGTTCTCCAGATCTTCGATGCGTTTATACGCTCTATGGTTGATGATAACGACTATGACAGCAATAACCAACGCTGCAATCAATCCGGCTACAACAATGACAGGATTAGCTGTCGCATAGTTCTGAGCAAGCCACGCAACGAGCGAAGCATCAAGCGCTACAGCGATGCCAAACGCTATTTTTAGCCAACCAATCTCTTCTTTCAATCGATCTACTTTAGACATGTACTAAAATCCTATCCTCCGCGCTCACTGGAACGTAATGTTGGCCGGATGCGTTTACTGACCTGTTGTCTTCAACCTTGGATCAGAGTGCACATAGAAATCAAAAGAGTTCGCATGAACTCCTATAAAATAAGAGTTAGATATTCCGCAATGATGTTTAGTAACAATACTTTTGTCATCAGTTTCAGCCGTGAAATTAGTCCATGCTACTAATGAGAAACCTCCGGTTAAAAAGTCTAACGAACCTGTTCCAGCCAAATCAATGTCGTCATCTGTTCCAGCAAAACTATAAGCCTTATTTGCATTTCCAAACCTATCAGAAGTCAATATTGCTCCATTCACTACTCCATTATGACCATTCCCACTTTCATCATTGGCATTTCCATTGAACGGATAATAAGCAACCAATCCATCATTGATCTTAGCATTAGCAATGCCACAAAATAGGAAAATAACCGCGCAAACAGTAAGCACTCCTGTTTTCATAACCCTCCTTCCACGCTCTATTTAGCCGCCTAACAATTGATTATACATCGGATGCCATCCAAAATTCGGCAACGCATTTTTTACTTTGCACGCGTGTACTGAACTACAAATTTAGTCAACATATTTTTTGGAAGTGACAACATATTTGGATTGAAAATTACGAAATAAAGAATTAGATTGTTAATATCACATTAAAAAACAGATTGAATTTCACTTGGAATATCATGACCATTTGAGACCAAGACGAAAAACGCCTGCCGAAGCCGCTACGCTCAGGTGCATGACACCATCCAGCCGAAACATTATTCCATCCGCACCGAAATTTAAATCAAACTTCTCACAAATGTTCGGGACAGCATGAAACTGGACATCACCGAAACTCGGTATCTATCAAAAATCAATCAATACATCAATACCCATTCTTGATAAACGTTTTCAGTTGACATCATTCGATTTTATTTATACTACACCAAGATGAATACGGAATGCGCGCAGAACATAATGGAGGGTACAGCCGTGAATGTCATGATCGAGATGCAGGAAATCACCAAGACATTTCCGGGCGTGATCGCGCTCGATCACGTCTCGTTGAAGGTTGAAGCAGGCACGGTGCACGCCATTTGCGGCGAAAACGGAGCGGGCAAATCAACGCTCATGGGTGTGCTTTCAGGGGTTTATCCGCACGGCTCTTATACGGGCGAGATTTTCTTCCTGGGCCAACCCGTGGCTTTCCGCAATATCCACGCGAGCGGGCGGATGGGCATCGTCATTATTCACCAGGAATTGGCTTTGGTACCCGAATTATCCATTGCTGAAAACCTGTTTTTGGGACACGAGGAGGCCAGGTGGGGCATCATCAACTGGGAGCACGCCAGAATTCGCGCCCAGAACTTGATGCGCAGCGTCGGGTTGCACGAGCATCCGGACACCGCCATCAAGCATCTTGGCGTGGGCAAACAGCAATTGGTTGAAATCGCCAAGGCGCTGGGCAAGGACGTTAAATTGCTCATCCTCGATGAACCGACTGCCGCCTTAAATGAAGCCGACTCTGAGCATTTGCTGGGGATTCTGCGTGGCCTGCGGCACAAGGGCATCACCTGCATCATCATCAGTCACAAGCTCAACGAAATCCGGGAGATCGCCGATGCCATCACCATTCTGCGCGACGGACGGTCCGTCGAGACGCTGCGCATGGATCAGGGCGTGGATGAAGACCGCATCATCCGCGGCATGGTGGGCCGCCCGTTGGGTGCCCGCTACCCCGCCAGCACACCGTGCGCCGGGGAAGTATTTTTCGAGGTTCGGAATTGGACGGTGCGTCATCCGCAAATCCTGGAGCGGCTTTTGTGCAAGCAGATCAACTTTTATGTGCGGCGTGGGGAAGTGGTCGGCTTCGCCGGGCTCATGGGGGCGGGGCGCACCGAGCTGGCCCGTTCCATTTTTGGCCGATCTTATGGCATCTACGAGAGAGGCCAAATTTTCAAGGATGGGCGCGAACTGCATCTGCGCACCGTGGCGGATGCAATACGCGCTGGTATAGCCTACGTCCCGGAAGAGCGCAAAACACAAGGATTGAATTTACTGGACAGTGTCAAGGCCACCATCGTTTCCGCCAACCTGCGCGGTATTGCGCATAGTTGCGTGCTGGATCACAACAGCGAATTTGCGGTCGCCGAGAAATATCACCGCTCCCTGCATATCAAGACCCGCGATGTGAGTGCGGGAGTGGCCACGCTGTCGGGCGGCAACCAGCAAAAGGTGGTCCTGGGCAAGTGGCTGTTCACCGAGCCAGACCTGCTGATACTTGACGAGCCGACGCGCGGCATAGATGTGGGCGCAAAATACGAGATATACGGCCTGATCCGGGAATTGGCGGAAGCAGGCCGGGCAATTGTGGTCATTTCTTCAGAGTTGCCCGAAGTGTTGGGCCTATCCGATCGTATTTACGCGATTTGCGAGGGAGAGGTTACCGGCGTTCTCGACCGGGCCGAAGCTTCACCGGAGCGACTGATGAAGCTGATGACCGCTACCGGCGTACAACAGATTGAAAAAATGGAGAATACACGGACATGAAATACCTTAAGGATATTTTTGGCCGCGACCTCAGGCAGTTTGGCATGTTGTTCGCCTTGGCGGCGCTGACCGTCTTTTTCGAGGTACGCACTGGCGGCCTGGTGCTGACACCGGTCAACATGATGAACCTGCTGAATGGCAACGCATATATTCTGGCGCTGGCCAGCGGCATGGTGCTGGTGATCATTGCTGGGCACATTGATTTGTCGGTCGGATCGGTGGCTGCCTTCGCCGGTCTGCTGGCGGCTCTGGCCATGCGCGACTGGGGGGTGCCTCCTTGGGCGGCCGTCATGCTGTGCTTGGCGACAGGGGCGGCCATTGGCGCTTGGCAGGGGTTCTGGGTGGCGTATATCGGAGTTCCCGGTTTCGTCGTAACGTTGGCCGGCATGATGATATTCCGAGGCGCCAACCAGTGGATCGGCAAATCGAATACCGTCCCAGTGCCGCCGGAAATCCAATTCTTAGGCGGTGGTTATCTTCCGGAAATAGGCCCTAACACCGGCTACAACAACCTAACCCTGCTGATTGGTCTGGCAGGCATCCTCTGGCTGGTGGCAGGTTCCCTCCGCGTCCGGAGGACGGCGCGTCGTCTTGGCGGTGAAGTTATTCCCGCCGGAGCCTTATGCGCCCGCCTGACGTTTTTAAGCACAGCGATAGCTTATGTAACCTATTTGTTCGCCACGGGCCGGCCTGGCACTTCTTTACCGGTTCCGGGGCTAATCCTGCTTGGTCTGCTACTGTTGTACACCTTTATCACCGGGCGCACGATTATCGGACGGCAGGTTTATGCTGTCGGAGGCAATATCATGGCGGCTCGGCTCTCGGGTGTCAACACCCGGCTCGTGAATTTTCTGGTGCTGATGAACATGTCCATTCTGGCAGCCTTGGCGGGATTGATGTTTGTGGGACGCGCCACCGCATCCGGCCCCTTCGACGGAATGAACTGGGAACTCGATGCCATCTCCGCCGTGTTTATTGGTGGTGCCGCGGTCTCCGGTGGGGTGGGCACCGTGGTCGGATCGGTGATCGGCGGCCTGGTTATGGCCGTACTCAACAATGGATTACAGCTTATGGGAGTTGGCGCGGACATGACGCAGATCACCAAGGGGCTCGTCCTGCTGATGGCTGTCGCCCTTGATGTCTATAACAAAACCCAAGGCTCTCCCTCCCTTATCGGATGGCTTTTCGGCAATAAGCCGCTTTCTCAGACCATGAAGTCTGAGGCGGAAATAAAACCAGAGGCCACGGACAGGCCAGACCAGCGCACGCAGTCGGTGTCTCTGATAGTGTGGGGGGTGTTGGCCATTGGCTTGGCGACAGTCCTGGTGCTGACGTTTTGCATGGGCGGGCGCCATGAACAAGGCGGCGGATCGGGCGCTGCACTAACTGCTGGCTTCGCCAAAGGTTCCATGATAGGCGTGGCCATGCCGCAAAAAACATCTGAAAATTGGGTTTTGGCCGAGAAGCTGTTCATGGCAGGTCTCGGTGAAGCTGGATATGCGTTCGACATCCAGTTTGCCAACGGCGGCGTGCCGGAACAGGAAAACCAGATTCAGTCCATGTTGGCCAAAGGCGCAAAGGTACTCATCGTTGGGGCTATAGATGGCTCCCAGCTCGGCAACCAACTCAAGGAGGTCAAAGCGTCCGGTGCAACCGTCATCGCCTATGACCGTCTGCTCATGAACACTCCCAACGTGGATTACTATGTGGCCTACGACAACTTCAAGGTGGGCCAATTGCAAGGCCGTGCGCTGCTCGAAGGACTTGCCCGCCGCAAGGGCCAGGCTCCGTGGAACATCGAATTGATTGCCGGTTCTTCCGACGATGCCAACAGCCAGGTTTTCTTCAACGGGGCCATGAGTGTGCTGGCACCCCGTATCAAGGATGGCACGCTGGTTATCCTGTCAGGCCAGACCACCTTTGCGCAGGTCGCCACCCAGGGCTGGAAGGCTGAAAACGCGCAAAAACGCATGGACACCATCCTTGCTGGTGTTTGCGCCAAACTGGATTTGCACGGCATCCTCGCGCCGAATGACACCCTGGCCCGGGCCGCGCTGACCTCTGCCAAGTCAGCCGGCAAGGATATACCGGTGGTGACCGGCCAGGACTCCGAAGTGGAGTCGATCAAATCCATCCTCAAGGGGGAGCAATATTCCACCATCAATAAGGCGACAGCCAATTTGGTTCAACACGCCATCACCATGGTCAATGACATCCAGCAGGGCAAAAAGCCCGACATAAACGACAGCCAAAGCTATAACAACGGGGTCAAGGTGGTGCCGGCCTATCTACTTGAACCACAAATTGTTACGCAGGACAACATCCGGGAAGTCTACGCTAACGACCCTCGAAGAGATTACGGATTGGATTGAAAACAAGGCGTTGGCGCGGTCGGTTGTGATATCGGGGAGATCAAATCCTTTTGATCTGTAAGTCTGTGCAAAATCCAAAATACACCCGTTGATGTGATCATACAGTGATTTCTTTACATCATCGGACTTGCCAGTGGGATCGATACAGGAGAAATCAAGGCGAAGGATGAAGTAAGAATTGCGAAGGTGGGTTGGATGTTGACCGATCGCCAGATGGCCGAACATGGCATCGAAATCATTTTTGCGGGCTACGTCGTAGTAGTTCTCCAGCATAGACAGGAGCAGGCTCTTGCCAAAACGGCGGGGGCGGATAAAGAGCTGTGACTGGGCCTGCTCCAGCAAGGGGATGGCCCGTGTACGGTCGCAGTAAAAATAGCCCTGGGTGACGATTTGTCTGAAATCCGCCATTCCGTAAGGGAATTTGATCATGATTCATATCCTTTTAGGTAGAGCCAATTGCAAAACTAGCCAACATGATATGAAAATCGAAGAAAATCAGAGAAAACACAAGAAACAAATGGGGTTTTGCAATTACCTCGGTAGATATACCAAAATATATAACAAAGGCGCTTCGCATTGAAACATCTTCCCGTTTGCTCATATGCTCAATCTGGAGATTTGACCCTTATCGCTCTTATCGCTCCATCTTTTCGTATTCAAACCGGACGATATTGCGATCTTTGCGATTGAATTCCACGCCGATTAAATAAAGTTCATCCGCATCGGCGCGGTATTTCTCATGGTATGCCTTCTCCTTGATCTGTTTCAAAGCGCTATTTTTTCCCGTATTCAGATCCACCACCTTGAATTCCAGAATAAAAATCCGTTGTTCCAGTTTGACAGTCAGATCGATCCGGCCATGATTGGTGGTGTCCTCCGCCGTGACATCCAGTCCAAGGGCTGTGAAATAGCAATAAAAGACAGAGGCGTAATAGCCCTCGTACTTGGCTATTTGATTTTTGCGGTACCAGTCGTGAGGTATGGAGGCGAAAAAGCTGTGGAACAGGTCTCGCAGACGATCCATATCAGGTGTCATCAGGATATCCAGCAGGGATAGTTTGTTTTCCTCTCTGGCCTGAGAATTATGTGTCAAATATCCCAGAATAAAGTCTGTAAGGCTGCGTTTGACTTCATAATTGGGATAGACCAGGGTATAGACGCTGCTATCGAAAACCTTTCTGACACTGCCGATGGTCAGATAACCGGTTTGAAACAATAAGGTTTCCACTTCGATCTGTTGGACATCGAAACTGCCCAGCAGTTGATCGGTGGCTACAATCCGTTCTATTTTGGGAATTGGATATTGTCTCTTCAGTAGCAGCTTAATCAAAAACGTTGGTGTTCCGGTTTCAAACCAGTAGTTTTGAAACTGATGATGTTTGAGAAAAAGCAGAATATCAAACGGATTATAGACATGGTCCCCCATGAAGTTGTAGCCATCGTACCATCGCCTTAGCTTCTGAATATCCACCCCACACAGCCGGTCTGCAAGGGTTACTGACAATTCGTCATGGGTGTAGCCACATATTGTGGCATAATCAGGGTCCAAAGTGATGTCCTCCAAATTGTTCAACACGCTGAACAAACTGACCTTGCTGAATTTGGATATCCCGGTGAGAAAAACAAATTTCAGATACTGGTCACAGTCTTTGATAACTGAATAAAAATTCTTCAGGCCTTCATGAATCTCCCTGGCGATATCCTGATTTTCAATGTTATCCAGAATGGGCTTGTCGTATTCGTCAATCAGAATAACGACTTTTTTCTGATGCTGATCATGAAGTTTGATGATCAGTTCGCGGAATTTGAATGGTATTGCGGTTTCCTCAAGTGTGAGTCCATGCAGATTGGTCTGTTCACGCAGCATGGAGAATATGGAGTTATCCAGTTCACTGCGGTTGACCACCACTCCAGTCCCAAAGCTGAGGCTGATGACGGGATAGCATACATCCCAGTCCCAGTGATGTTCAAGATATAGCCCGCTGAAGTATTCTTTTTTCCCGGCAAATGCCTGCTTTAGTGTGTCCAGAAACAGACTTTTGCCAAAGCGGCGGGGGCGGGACAGGAAATAGTACTGGCCCTTCTGTGTCAGCTCATGAACATAACGGGTCTTGTCCACATAATAGAAATCATCGCTGCGGATCTTATCAAAACTTTGAATACCGATGGGCAGTTTTTTCATGGTCGTTCCTTGTACTCACAAAAGAAGAATTGAAATATTTGTTACCAGAGTATCATAGCTGGAATTCCATGGAGGGTAAAGATATCCATGGTTGGCCGCTTGCCTTCAGTCATTATTTCGCCTCCTGAATGAAAAATGCTGCTTACGCGAAGGCGCGAGGTACACTCTTTCGTGTTTTTCGTGGTTTGAAACTATTTCACGGTAAAAACTCATGAATTGTCTGTGCATTCTTCCAGGACATCCGCGTTGAGGAAACAGATGCGCTCGAACCCAAGAGCCGCGACCACGAACTTCTTTAGCCGCAGATCACGATACCTGTCCGCAAGCCGGTGTCCATAATCCATGACTTGAACCGTTCCCTCCTCCAGTGCATGTTTCACCGTAGGCAGGGCGCACAGCTCCGCCGGAGATATGGACCGTATCGCTTCCCCGCTCAGGCCCAGTTGTTTCAGACTCATGAATTTGAACTCGATCAGTACATCGAAGATTTTGCCGCGCCGCATGTCCGGTCGGACGATCATGGTCAGGTCCGCATACCGACGTTCAAGTTCAGGCTCGGAGTCCATGATGTACAGAATGTCGTTATAGAGGAGGGCTAAAAAGGCGGTCTTGATCGTCAGCTCGTTGGCTTGGGCGTAGTCGCGGTTCTTGAACACCCCAAAAAGATGATCCTGCACAAATGTGCATACCGGTTCAATGTCCCCCTCCTGATAAACCTTTTCTGCTGCCAGTCTGCCCCAATCCCGGACCACCGGGTCAGGGAGCATCATGCGCTGCACCCGTTCCACATACAGGCTGTGCATAACCAGGTTGGGAACCTTGAGGATGAGCTGCAACTTGTCCGTCTCACCTGCCAGGGTAAGCACGCCAAAATAGTAGAGAAACGAGGCAATGAAGGTCTTGTCCCTGAAGTGATTCGAAAGCATTTCGCTCAGGCCGAAGCGGCTGCTGACTCTAATCACGGTGATGCTCGCCTCCCTTTCGGCCAGTGCGAAAACCATGTCCCGGCCCCCTGGCAAATTCGCCGTATATTCCAGTTTGGAGCAGTCCACGGCCAGGTTGGCATCAAGCATCTCGTGCGGGTAGCCGCATCGCTTCTGAAACTGCTTGAAAAAATATAGGCAAAGGGTGGGGTTGTAAACTACACGCCGGCCACGGGGAACGAAATTGTAGCCATTGTAATAGGTGCGCATCATTTCCAGCGCCTCGGATGCCTTTTCCTCTCCCAGCCCGCAGTCCGCGGCAATGTCGCCCAGGGTCTTCGCCACCTCCTCCTCTCTAAATCCGCACAAATCTCCAAACTCAGGCTCGAAAAAAATATCTTCGGCAATGTTGTAGCCGCTCGTGATATCGCTCAGCACCACGGGTGAAACCCCGGTGATGAATACCCGGTCGAACATGACACCGCCTGTGGAAGACTTGACCATCTTGAAGAAGGTTCGAAGCACGCCTTCATTGTGGACCAGCGCCGTGTAATTATTCAGGGAATCATGGGTTGGCAGCATCATGACAGTATTGGCGAAGTTGTCGTACTCGTCGATGAGAAGGTAGATGGGGTGAGCGAAGGTTTTGATCGCAGAAATAAACGACCTGATGGAATACAAGGCATCGCTGCGATCGATTGTTATCTCTGGAAGGTCAAAGCCTGAAAACCTGTAGGTTTGGATAGAATCCTCAATGCAGGCATTAATGTGATTGTAAAGTGAGCGCTTTACATCATCAGTTGTGCCTGTTGGATCTACGCAGGAGAAATCAAGGCTGAGAATGAAATAGAAATTGTGTTGGGGAGTCGGGTCCTGGCCGATCGCCAGATGGCCGAACATCGCCTTAAAATCGTCTTTGCGGGCAATATCGTAGTAGTTCTCCAGCATGGACAGGAGCAGGCTCTTGCCAAAACGGCGGGGGCGGATAAAGAGCTGTGATTGGGCCTGCTCCAGCAATGGGATGGCCTGGGTGCGGTCGCAGTAAAAATAGCCTTGGGTGACGATTTGTCTGAAATCCGCCATTCCGTAGGGGAATTTGATCATGATTTATGTCCTTATTGGTCAAAACGCCGAAATATAACAGGCTATCGCTTTAGGAAAAGTATTTTCCTAAACAGGAGTTTCGGGTTTTTCGGTATCTTCTTCTTTCGGCAGCCATTTTTCCAGCATTTCCGCCAATGCCCGGGGAGAAATCGGCTTGCTGATGTAGTCGTTCATGCCCGCTTCCAGGCACCGCTCCCGATCGCCCTTCATTGTATGGGCGGTCATAGCGATTATTGGAAGTATGAAGTATGAAGTATGAAGTGTGAATGATGAGTGATCTCCGCCTTCCTCATTGGGATATTCTCGTTCCTGATTCCTGATTCCTGATTCGTAATTCCTGATTATCTTTGTGGCTTCAAATCCGTCCAGCTCAGGCATTTGTATGTCCATCAGCACCAGATCGTAGGGCCGAGTTTGCAGGGCGTTGAGCGCTTCCACGCCGTTGGTCACCGCATCTGCTTGCAGGCCCAATTTCTTCAGAATGCCAAGAGCCACCAGCCGGTTGGTGAAGTTGTCTTCGGCCAGCAGGATGCGAGCCTTGCGGCCGGCGAACAGGTTCAGCATACCGAGGGCCGAGTGGCGCGTGACGATGGGTTGTGGCTCCGTCCTGTCCTGCTCTGTCAGCGTTAGGGATAGCACTGCCTTCAGTTCGAGATGTCGTATCGGCTTGGTCGAATATGCCGAAAACCCAATCTCCTGGAAGCGTTTGGCATCGCCACGCATCCCAATGGAAGTCAACATCATCATCCTGGTGTCGGTCAGGCGATTGTTTGACTGGATGAGCCGTCCCAGTGTCTCGCCGTCCATGCCGGGCATCTGCATGTCGATCACGGCGATGCGGAAGGGGTCGTTCTCATCCAATGCTATGTTGAGTGCGTGGAGAGCCTCTGGGCCATCCTGCGCCTCCATAGGGCGCATGCCCCAGGATGTCATACGGGATGTCAAGATTTCGCGGTTCGTGGCGTTATCGTCCACGATCAGCACACGCACACCGCTCAGGACAGCAGGCAGAATACTTTCCGCATGAGCACCTCCGGGCTGTTTGCCAAAGCGTGCGGTAAACCAGAACTCCGAGCCTTTGTCTTTTTCGCTGCTAACGCCAGCCTCACCGTCCATCAGCTCCGCCAGTTGTCTGGAGATGGCAAGGCCCAGCCCGCTGCCGCCGTATTGCCGCGTGGTCGAGGCATCCACCTGGTTGAACTTGCCGAAGAGAATGCCAATCTTGTCTGCCGAAATGCCAATACCAGTATCGCGTACCGAAAAGCGCAGTAGTACAGTTTCCTTTTCCTCCGTCTCCTGCTCCATGCTTCCTGCACCATCGTCTTCAAGGGAGACGCGGATCGACACCTCGCCTGTGTGGCAGAACTTGACGGCGTTGCCTGTCAGATTGATAAGTATCTGGCGCAAACGGCCAGGATCGCCGATCAGCAGCGTAGGCACATTAAGATCAGCAGCGCAGAGCAGCTCCAACCCCTTCTCGTGAGCACGCACGGCCATCATGGCGGCGAAGTCGTCCAGCAAGCTCGACAGATCGAAATTCAGCGTCTCCAGGTCGAGTTTGTTCGCCTCGATCTTGGAGAAGTCGAGGATGTCGTTTATCAGGCTAAGTAGAGATTCGCCGCTGATGCGCACCATCTCGGCGTAGCGTCGCTGCTCGTCGTCAAGTTCGGTATCCAGCAGCAGCCCGGTCATGCCGATTACTCCGTTCATCGGGGTTCTGATCTCATGACTCATGTTAGCCAGGAACTCGCTCTTGGCGGCGTTGGCCATCTTTGCCTGCGCCGTGGCCGCTTCAAGTTGTCGGTTGGTCTCCTGGATTTCCGCTTCCGCCAGCTTGCGTTCGGTGATGTCTTCCATGGCCAGAAGGATAATGTGTGAGCCTATGTTTTTGCGGAAAATCTGCCTGGCGTTGAGCAGGATAACCTTGCGTCCGATATTGAGAAAATCATGCTCGACTTCATAGCCATTGAAAATGGTTTCATTGGGGAGGATTTCCTCCAGGAGTACCCGTAGTCCGGGAATGTCCCATTGCCTGTTACCGAGATCGAAGATGAAATTCCCGACTGTTTCTT
>CAIMCT010000226.1 GCA_903839535.1 uncultured Desulfobacteraceae bacterium | reverse complement strand
TCAAAACACTAATAAAGATCGCCCGAGTTCGAACCGCAATTTTGAGTGTAATTTACAAGAACGCCGTACGGAGGACCGGCGCAAGCAACCAAGTGAAGGGTTTACCCGCATCAGCATGGTGGGATGGATTTGCCGCCGGGAAAGGACCGGCAGAGAGAGTGATGTGTTTAAGTGGAATTGAAGCCATTAGACGGAAGCTTCCCCAAAAAGTTTTCGGCTCATCGCGGGTTAGTGTGATTTTCATACAGAAGTTGCTGAACGCCATTCCGGGTTTGACCCGGAATCCAGCTTTCAAGCCTCTTGATTCCGGTTGATCCCGGCTTTCGACTGAATCAAGGTGGTTGCCTTTATGTGGAGTTGAGAGTTTTTCCCACTAATCTGCGATGAACCTTCATCAATTTATCCAGTCTCAAGTATGTATCATATCCGGTCAAAATGGGAAAACTGCATGGTAAAGGTTCCCCGGCCCTGAGTGGCGGAGCGTATTGCAGTTGAATAACCGAACATCCGCGCCAAAGGAACAATGGCGCGGATGGCCTGAAATCCTATTTTGGGTTCAATAGCTTCTATCTTTCCTCCGCGGCTGTTCAGGTCGCCAATCACATCGCCTGTGAATGATTCCGGAACAAATATCTCCACAGCCATGATCGGATCCAGCAGAAAAGGACCCGCTTTGGACAGCGCATCCTTGCAGGCCATAGATGCACTGACCTTGTATGCCAGATCGGTCCCCTGAGATTCATGATATGATCCGCCCGTCAAACTGGCCTCAATATCCACCGACGGATACCCCATGAGGGTTCCGCTTTCCAGCGATTCCATAACGCCTTTTTCAATGGCTTTCATGAACTGGGGAGGGATAATACCATCGGCAATATCCAGGATGAACCGGCTGCCAGACCCTCTGGGTAGAGGTTTAAGATTTACGCAGACCTCAGCATAATGACGCTGGCCTGCCACTTCCTTATCGAAAACAGCGGTTGCTGCCGCTTCCTTCTCGATGGTTTCCCGGTAAACCACCTGGGGTTTTCCCACATTGACGCTGGTATTGAACTCTCTTGTCATTCGGCTGATGATGATTTCAAGATGCAGTTCCCCCATGCCGGAAAGAATTTTCTGCCCCGTATCCGGATCTTCCTTGACCCTAAGGGTAGGATCCTCCGCCAGAAATTTTTCCAGCACCTGATCCAGCTTTTCCTGATCAGACCGGGTTTTGGGTTCAATCGCCAGTGAAATGACCGGCTCATAAAACTCCATCTTTTCCAGGAGAATGGGGTGATCCGGCTGACAAAGCGTTTCTCCGGTTGATGAATCCTTCAGGCCCATAACCCCGACAATGCTTCCCGCCCCGGCTTCATCAATCCGATCCCGTTTATTGGCATGCATTTGCAGGATTCGGGACAGTTTTTCCTTTTTATTCCGGAAGGGGTTGAACACATCATCGCCGGCTTTTATCCTTCCGCTGTAAATACGGATAAAGGATAGCTTACGGCCTTCCGCCATGGAAACCTTGAAAATAAGGGCAGCCAGCGGTGCCTTGTCTATTGGCGGGCATTCGATAGGGTCTCCTGTCTGGGGATGAACGCCCATGATCGGCGGAACATCAGCAGGGCTGGGCAGAAACCGGACAATGGCATCCAGAAGTGGCTGAATTCCCTTGTTTTTCAGCGCAGAACCGCATAAAACCGGTACCACTTTCAGCGTGATAGTGGCGTTTCGAACGGCTTCCAGCAGCATGTCGGGTTCTATCGGCATTTCTGCAAGATATGCCTCCATGATCTGGTCATCCACTTCTGCAAGCGCTTCAATCAGTTTCTCACGGTAATTTCGAGCTGATTCCAGACTGTCCTGGGCAATGTCCTCAAGGGTAAATGTAGCGCCCATGGAGTCATCATCCCATAGTATCTGTTTCAACTGGATTAGATCAATTACACCGGCAAAAGATTCTTCTTCTCCGACGGGCAACTGCAGAATCACGGGGTTGGCGTGAAGTCTGGAGCGCATCATGTCAACGGTTCTGAAAAAATTGGCGCCAATACGATCCAGCTTGTTCACAAAAGCGATTTTGGGTACATGGTATTTATCAGCCTGGCGCCACACTGTTTCGGATTGAGGCTCTACGCCGCCGACTGCGCAAAAAACTCCGATCGCTCCATCCAGAACTCGCAGGGACCGCTCGACCTCTATGGTGAAATCCACATGGCCCGGCGTATCAATCAACTGAATATCGATGTCCTTCCAGTGACAGGTGGTTACCGCAGATGTAATGGTAATGCCCCGTTCCTGCTCATCCGGCATCCAGTCCATGACAGCTTCGCCGTCATGGACCTCGCCGATTTTATGGGATTTGCCAGTATAATACAGAATCCGTTCGGTAACGGTCGTCTTGCCGGCATCGATATGGGCGATTATGCCAATATTACGTATGGAATTGATTTTTTGTTTTTTCATCGTTTT
Organism: uncultured Desulfobacteraceae bacterium; assembly: GCA_903839535.1. Lineage (GTDB taxonomy): Bacteria > Desulfobacterota > Desulfobacteria > Desulfobacterales > Desulfatirhabdiaceae > RAAP-1. The sequence continues at coordinate 3,141 of CAIMCT010000226.1, read as the reverse complement.
CAACCTGTTGTCATTTTTAAATGGCTAATTTTATGGCAACAAGCAGGCGATGTCAAGGAAAGAGAACTGAACCGTTTCTGGAAGGGCAAGAAAGCGAAGCAGTGGAAGGCAAAAGACGGGATTATGAAATTCCAAAAAAAGATTTGATTTTTTGAATGAATCCTTCTGGCGTGGCGGCCACCAGAGCGCTGTCATTCCCCCTCTGCGTGGCTAATTGCTGCTGACGCTCCGCCAACACCTGACCCAGGTATTCGGATATCCCTGAATTGGCGGCAAGAATCTTGGAAAAAATGTCCTTTTGAATCTTGATGACTTCGGTATCTTCAATTGAGCGAACGGTTGCGCTCCGAGGCTCACCAGTCAGCAGGCTCATCTCACCAAAGAAATCCCCTTTTTTAAGAACTGCTACTTGCTTGAATTGCCGTGAATGGCTTTCCAGAAGCACTTCGCATGTTCCTTTGGTGATAATGTAGAGGGAGTCGCCAGTCTCATGCTGTCGGACGATGATTTCACCTTCACCGAACGGTTCGATTTCAACCAGATGGGCCAACAGATCGCGTTCTTCAGAAGAAAGGGGCGATAGCACCGGTACATGCTCAAACATCAGAACCATGTCATTGCAGCGATGTCCACGCTTTGCGGCCTGGTGAGCGCGCTCCTCATGTGTGTGGCGGATATCGCGAATCGGGAATGGAATGGTGATGTCGCGCCGTCTGAGGGCATACCAGATGCGGATGTTGATTTCAGATTTGATTCTGGGTTCGTTTGAGAAATTTTCGTGCCAAAAGCGAATTTCATAAAGAATGGCCGAGTCACCAAAAGTATTCAGAAGGACATCGGGGACAGGATGCCGCAGCACCTTCTGATGCTGGTATAACACATCAAGGATCACTTTTTTCACCAGATCCGGCGGTGCGTCATACTCCAGGCCAATCGTTATCGTGGAACGCACCTTTCTGTCCGGTTTGGAATAGTTTAAAAAGATGCGGGCTGTGATTTCCGAATTGGGAATATTGACGATTACCTGGTCCCGTGTGATGAGCTTGGTGGATTTCCAGTTGATGTTGGTAACCATACCGATATAATCACCCACCTGAATCCAGTCGCCGATGTCAAATGGCCGTTCAATCTGAAGAACAAGGCCGAAGAAAAAATTGCTGAGCAGCGACTGGGCGGCAAACCCCAGGACAACGGTGAGCGCAGCGGACGTGGTGATCAGGCTGATCAGATTGATATTGCTCTGCAGACGAAGGACAATAAAAACCAGAACTGCGTAACACAGAATCAGAATAAAATCACGGGTGATTCTGGGAAAGGGCTTTTTCCCGCGGATTTTCAGCGGAATTTCCAGGGCGCAGGCGAAAACCAGTCGTGCAACCGCCCAGGACAGCACAATGGATTCGGTGACAGTAAACCAGATGTCCCAGTCCGTGGACGACACAAAGGATTGGGTCAGGCGGGAAAAAAAACGAATGCAAAAATAAATAATCGAAAGTGTGAGGGGGAGTTCCGGGAGTTTGGAAGACCGTTTCGATGCCAGGCGATACAGACAGAGCAGGTTAACAGACAACAGCGACATCCATGAAATCGAATCAATAAAGGCTGGCATGCTTTACCATCCTAACTTAGTTCCTACCCTCAATCGGTTTTGAAACATCATGGCAGCCTCGGCATCCTTCATTTCCTTGTTAACACTTTAATGCCGAAATGGCGCGATATATCTTCATTTCGCTTATTTTTTTTAACATTTTATAATTACGTCTGATTTTGCTGGACAAAGGGTTAATATCCTGTTATACTCATCATAAACTCTACAAATTGGAGGTTAAGATGACTCACAGTATTGAAAGAATTGATGAGCTGCCGATTATTCTTGCTATGCTTAAAAAACTACGAGTTCAGGAAATTATCGACAAATATTTTTCCCCTCATGGCAATTGGACGGGACTGAGTTATGGTCAACTGGCTGTGCTTTTTATAACTTACGTTTTACATTCACTGACCCATCGATAGTACGGAATGGAACCCTGGTTGAACCAGCATAAAACGGTTATCCAAAAAATAACCGGCTGGAAAATCGGTGATAAAGATGCCACAGACGACAGACTGGGCATATTGACCGGTTGTTTGGGCGAAAACGATGAAAAAAACTATGAGTTTCAACAGGATTTGAATCAGCATACCATCGTTGCGCATGAACTGCCAACCAATATCGCCTGGTACGACACAACCAGTTACAATGTAACCCATGAAATTGGCAATGACGAAAACGGTATTCTCCGATTTGGTCACAGCAAGAATCATCGTCCGGATTTGCTTCAATTCAAACATGGACTCGCAGTGTTGGATCCAGTCGGATTTCCGATACTCAGCGAAACACTTGCTGGAAATATGGCTGATGATCCATGTTGAAAAAGCATCGCGTACAGGATTACATATGTCTTGAAGTCAATGAGACGATAGTACTGGTGAAAAAATATAAAGGTAAAGGCCGTCCGACCCAGAATACTCCGTATGAAATGTTCGAGGTTCGACATCTTGATCTGCAATACTGTCTGAATGAAGATGCGGTAGAAGGATATAAAAAACTGGCTGGCGTATCTATGTGACAAATACGGCCGCTGAGCAAATGACACTCAATTGATAATGACTAAACATTAGTATCCATACTAACCTCCTTATCCGAGTTGTGAGTTATTATAAAAAACACATCGGACCAGAAGTATAAGCATGATTGTGGCAAAATCCAAACCCAGAAGGGTTTTCTGGAGGGTACAGGCTATTTTTGTCCAAAGTCCAATTTAATGTCGATATTATTTTATTTTAAAATGGAATAAGGTGATGAAAGATACAAAAAGGGATCAAAATCCCCATCACGGTGTTTCGTGCTGTAACACCTCATTCCATTCAGCAAGCTTTGTGGCATAGAATCCGGTCATGTGGCGTTCCGAATACATGAATTTTGTGCTGTTGGATGCCTCGGTGAATTTGAGGTCGTTGTATTCGCTTTTCGCACCCAGGCAGTCAAGCAGCTCCTTAAGCTCATCGGGTCCGATTGAATAAGGCTTCTTCGTGAAGATATCCACCCTTGTGGGCCTCGGGTACTTCTGCGACTCATATCTCACCGTCTCGGCAATAAGC
>CAIMCT010000225.1 GCA_903839535.1 uncultured Desulfobacteraceae bacterium | reverse complement strand
TACTTACTTTATGCTTAATGGACAAAATTACAAAAAGATAGTCAGGATCTTCAACATACGCCGATCTTATATGAATATAACAGCTTCAGAATATTATTCATGCAGCGCATCCCGTTAGGTGTCCGATATACCATATTTATATATTTTGGTATAACGGGCGCCTTATACAGCTACTACCCGACGCTCTTGTGTCGGCTATTTTTACCTGCTTTTCATAAGAGCGGGTTTCGGGAAATTTTCAAACACTTTTTTTGAACGAGAGATTTCATCATCTGTCATTTCGTAATTTACCAGCTCGCCCGAAAAGTATTTTTCATAAGCCCCAAAATCCAGCAGTCCATGACCGCTCCAGTTAACCAGAATCACTTTTTCCTTGCCTTCCAGTTTGGCTTTTTGGGCTTCTTCCAACACACAGGCCAAGGCATGAGTGGTTTCAGGCGCAGGAATAATCCCTTCAGTCCTGGCAAAGGCGATGCCTGCATCATAAGCCTGTATCTGCTGAACAGATCGCGGCGTTATGATACCTTCAACTGCTAGCTGGCTTACCGTAGGCGCCATGCCATGATACCGCAGTCCGCCAGCATGAAACGGCGGTGGAACAAAGGCGTGTCCCAGGCTGTGCATGGCCAGCAGCGGCGTATAGCACGATGTATCCCCGTGGTCATAGACAAAAGGTGCCCGCGTCAGGGTAGGACAGGCAGCCGGTTCAACCGGATAGATATCAATGTGTTTTCCATTGATTTTATCCAGGATAAAAGGAAACGCAAGCCCGGCGAAATTGCTGCCGCCGCCGGCGCAGCCGATGATCACATCCGGATATTCACCGATTTTTTTCAGTTGCTTCTTGGCCTCAAGACCGATGATGGTCTGATGCAGCATGACATGGTTCAGAACGCTTCCCAGGGAATAACGGGTTTTGCCGCTCGGGTCGCTGACCGCAGCCTCAATGGCTTCACTGATAGCAATCCCAAGGCTTCCCGGCGTGTTAGGATCTTTCTCCAGAGCATCCCGTCCGGCCTTGGTTTCCATGCTGGGGCTAGCCAGACATTTCCCGCCCCAGGTTTCCATCATGGCTTTACGATATGGCTTCTGGTCGAAGCTGACTCTGACCATATACACTTTGCATTCAAGTCCGAACTGACAGCAGGCGAACGACAGTGCGCTTCCCCATTGCCCGGCGCCGGTTTCAGTAGTTAATCTTTCGATGCCGAAGATTTTATTGTAATAGGCCTGGGGAACGGCAGTGTTGGGTTTGTGGCTTCCCGGCGGACTTACACTTTCGTTTTTAAAATAGATTCGCGCCGGGGTATCCAGTGCTTTTTCCAGAGAGAGCGCCCTGACCAGGGGAGAAGGGCGCCAAATGCGGTAAACATCCAGAACAGGTTCAGGAATGTCAATCCACCGGTCCGTACTGACCTCCTGTTCAATCAGGTTCATGGGAAATACAGGGGCCAGATCTTCAGGCCGAATGGGTTTTCCATTCGGACCCAGCGGGGGATTCATCTTGATGTCGGCAAGAATGTTGTACCATTGGCGGGGCATTTCATCCTCGGTTAACAGTATTTTTCTGTCGTTCATGAATTACTCCTTTTTCTGTTGTTCATGTTTCGTCTTGTTCAATGTCAATGACTTGTTCGTATTGTTAGCGGATCAGGGTTCTCCTGGGTTTTTTCGGTGCAGGAATTTGGGATTCCTTGGATTGCTGTTCAGAACCGTCGTCCTCCAGCGGAAAAAATTCAGGTTCAGGTTCAACGGAAAAATCCGGAACATCTTCATCCCCCTCAAGGTCGGAATCCTGGCCGGACAGATCGGGTTCAGGCATGTCCGGAATAAACTTGCAGTTCTCACTGACCGGAATGGATATATCTTCTGTCTCCATTGCCAGGCGAATGCTGTCCAGTATGCCGTTCACAAAAGCGCCGGATTCTTCGGAGCCGAATTTTTTTCCCAGATCGATGGCTTCATTGATGGATACTTTGCAGGGAATATCTTTGCAGCAAAGCATTTCAAAAATGGCCACTCTCATAATATTCCGGTCAACACCGGACATACGGCTGATTTTCCAGTTATTCGAAAAGCGCTCCATCAGGGTGTCAATTTCAGATCTGGCGGATGAAACCCCGCGAACGAGATTCAAGAAAAATGGTCGAACCTGAGATGACGGCAGAAAATTCTCGCAGAAAAGTGATAATTTCTCTTCTGCGAAAATGTCATTCATATCCATAAAAAAAAGCGCCTGAATTGCAAGCTCCCGTGATTTGCGACGATTTCCCATAAGTGTCTCTATACCTGGTCTATGTCCTGGATCAAATTAGCCATTTCAATAGCGGATATCGCTGCATGCCATCCCTTGTTTCCGGCCTTTGTGCCGGCGCGTTCAATGGCCTGTTCGATGGTATCGGTCGTAACGATTCCAAAAATCACGGGGATTTCAAACTCAAGGCTGACCATTGCAATGCCTTTGGTAACTTCGGCGCTGACATATTCAAAATGTGGCGTAGCTCCGCGAATGACGGCCCCCAGACAGATGATCGCATGGTATTTTCCTTTTTTAGCCATTTTTTTTGCAACAAGCGGGATTTCAAAAGCGCCCGGCACCTTGACAATATCAATGTCCTGGGTTTCTGCGCCTGAACGGATAAGGGCATCTACAGCCCCTCCCACCAATCTGTCGGTAATAAAATCATTGAATCTGCTAACCACGATGGCGAATTTTTTCCCTTCGGCAAGCAGCTTAGCTTCGATAATGTTGGGCATGAAGAAAGTCCTCCTTAATGGGTTTCGTCGATATGCAACAGATGTCCCATCTTGTGTTGTTTACATTCCAGGTAGCACCGGTTGAATTCATTAGGTTCGATTTCAATGGGAATCTGTTCAATAATGCTAAGACCATACCCGTCAAGACCGATGATTTTTTTGGGGTTATTGGTGAGGAGTCTCATTTTTTTAACGCCAAGATCAACCAGCACCTGAGCGCCAATACCATAATTTCGCATGTCCGCCTGAAACCCGAGTTCAAGGTTGGCCTCAACCGTATCCATTCCCTGATCCTGCAGAACATACGCTTTTAATTTGTTGACAAGGCCAATCCCCCTTCCTTCCTGCCGCATGTAAAGCAGAATACCGGACCCCTCCCTATCCATCATTTCCATGGCCTTATGCAGTTGATCGCCACAGTCGCATCGCATGGAGCCGAACACATCACCGGTCAGGCATTCGGAGTGAACCCGGACCAGAATCGGGCGATTGGGAGATATCTCCCCTTTGATCAATGCAACATGCAGCAGATCATCGACATCGTTTTCGTAAACAACCACTTTGAATTCACCAGCGATGGCTGTGCGAATGACTGCTTCCGCAGATCGGTGGACAAAGGATTCCATCCGCATCCGGTATTCGATAAGGTCGGCAATGGTACAGATGCCGATGTCATGTTCCTTGCTGAATATTTCAAGTGAAGGCATTCTGGACATCGATCCGTCTTCATCCATAATTTCACAGATGACACCTGCCGACTTTAAACCGGCCAACCTGGCCAAGTCAACAGAGCCTTCGGTCTGTCCGGCTCGCACCATCACCCCGCCTTTTCTGGCTCTTAACGGGAAAACGTGTCCGGGCCTGACCAGATCGCCGGGTTTGGCATCGTCTGCAATTGCAGTCAGGATGGTGGTGGCGCGATCAGCCGCCGAGATGCCCGTTGTCACGCCGCGGCGGGCTTCAATGGACACGGTAAATCCCGTATTGAACGGTGATGTGTTGTCCTTGACCATCATCGGCAGATTCAGTTTGTCCAGCTTTTCGCCCGTCATCGACAGGCAGATCAGACCTCGACCATACCTGGCCATAAAATTGATGATTTCCGGGGTAACTTTTTCAGCCGCGATGGTTAAATCGCCTTCATTTTCCCGATCTTCATCATCTACCAGAATCACCATCTTTCCGGCTTTTATATCTCCAATCGCTTGTTCTATTGATATCAGTGACATTTCGTAAAATTATTCTCCTTGAAATAATTTGCATGGACAGTCTTATTCTTTTGGTCAGGATGAACAGGGTAATGGAAAAACAAAATTGAAAGGCTCTTTTTTATCTTGGCCAAAAGATAAGACTGTCATGTATATCTATGTGAATTTATAAGAAACCGGATCTGGCCAAAAACTGCATATCCAGGCCAGTAGTGGTTTCAGGTTCCCGTGGTTGATGATGCGGCATTAAAAACCGCTCCACATATTTTCCGATCATATCGGTTTCAATGTTCACCGGAGAGCCGGCGGCCTTAAACCCGATGGTGGTGAGTCCGGATGTGTGTGGAATGATGCTGACTTCAAAACTTCCTGCTGAACACTTGTTAATGGTCAGGCTGATGCCATCCACAGCAACAGAGCCTTTTTGAATCATGTAACGTGAGAGTGAGTCCGGAACTTTAATAATGACGATCACTGCGTTTCCGGCGGTTTTTTTCTGCTCTATGGTTCCAATGCCATCTATATGGCCGGAAACCAAATGGCCGTCCAGGCGGTCGGAAAGCCGAAGCGCGCGTTCCAGATTAACCCTCTCGCCAACTTTAGCCTTCCCGAATGTAGTCCTGTCAAGGGTTTCGGGAGATACATCCGCCATCAGGCGGCGGAGGCCTATTTCCACTGCTGTCAGGCAGGCTCCGTTGACGGCGATGCTGTCGCCGACCCTACTGTGCAACAGATCAAAGTCGGCAGTAACGCCAAGGCGTCTGCCTCTTCCCGAAGCCTGAATCGCGTCAATTGTCCCCATACCTTCGATGATACCCGTAAACATTATACATATCCTTCAATGAGGATGTCATTGTCAAACTGCCGGACTGAAACAGCGGTCACCGGAATGCAGTCCATCATGAATTCGGGACCGGGTCCCTTGCAGATCGGAACGCCGTCATCACCGCCTAAAATCTTTGGAGCGTAAAAAAAGAGAACTTTATCCACGATTCCAGCGGCCAGAGAAGCGGCAATCACCCGGCTTCCGCCTTCTATCAAAAGGCTGGTCACTCCCATGAGGCCCAAGCTGTCCATCAGGGCATTCAGGTCAATCAGTCCGTTTTGAAGCGGGGATTCCAGTATTCGGACTTTTTGATTCCGGGTCAGAACATTGCTTCGCTCCATGTCGATCGGTCCGGTGACTATAATGGTTTCAGCATCAGATTCGGGGTGAAGCACATTGGAATCATCCGGAATAGTCAGACGGGTATCCAGAATGACCCTTATGGGATCTTTTGGTTTTCTGCCATCAGGAGAGGCGGGAATTCGTGTCGTCAATCTGGGGTTGTCTATTTTTACGGTTTCCACACCTACCAGGATAGCGTCATAAGCGTGCCGCAGACTGTGAACATACTCTCTGGATGCCTCTCCCGTAACCCATCTGGAGTCCCCGGTTCGTGTCGCAAGTCTGCCATCCAGTGTGGCGGCGCATTTCAGAGTCACAAAAGGTCTGCGGGTGGTAATGTATTTGATAAACGATTCATTCAGCCGTCTTGCCTGATCTTCACATACGCCTGTCGTAACCCGAACGCCTCTTGAAGTAAGATGTTTGTTGCCGCCGCCCTTAACCCCTGGATTGGGGTCCTGCATGGCGACCACGACATGAGCAATTCCAGCATCCAGGATTTTTTGCGTACAGGGCGGGGTTCGACCGACATGATTGCAGGGTTCAAGGGTAACAAACAGGGTCGCCCCCTTTGCAGCCAGCCCCGCATCATTGATGGCATGGACTTCAGCGTGGGGTCCGCCAACTGACTGGTGATAGCCCTGTCCGGCTATCCTGCCGTCAGAATCGACAACTACGGCCCCGACCATAGGGTTGGGAGAGGTATATCCAGCCCCTTTTGCAGCAAGTTCAAGAGCAATCTGCATGTATGCTTCGGGAGTATTCACGTCCGGTGATTTTCCAGCATCAACTTCAGTTCCTGAACAAATTCGTTCACATCTTTAAATTCCCTATAGACAGAGGCAAATCGGACATAAGCAATCTCGTCCAGATCATGCAGCCGGTTTATAACCCGTTCTCCCACGATGGATGATGATATTTCCTTCTTGCCGGTTTCACGAAGTTCCTGTTCAATCTCATCCAGAAAGTCCTCAATGCTGTTCATGCTGACGTTGCGTTTTTCGCAGGCTTTGGTAATGCCGATCCGAATTTTATCCCGGTTGAATTCTTCCCGTCGGCCATCTTTCTTGATAATCATCAGAGGGATTTCTTCAATCCGCTCGTAGGTTGTAAATCGCCGGTTGCATGCCAGGCATTCTCTTCGCCGCCGAATCACATACCCTTCCTTGCTCAACCTGGAGTCAATGACTTTATTTTCCGTATCTGCGCAAAAAGGACATTTCATTCAGCTTACTCCCGTCAAAATATTGTTAAGTGTTAACCTTGACACTGCTTGAATTTCTGAATAACCTCAATACCAGCCTCGCCGAGCATCGTTAACGACAGTTCGTCTGCATAGCCTTCCTGATAGTATATTCGGCAAATCCCCGCATTGATGATCATCTTGGTGCAGATGGAGCAGGGAAGATTTGTACAATACAACACCGAGTTTTTGATGGAGAAACTGTGATAGGCCGCCTGAATGATGGCATTCTGTTCCGCATGAATCCCTCGGCACAGTTCATGCCTCTGGCCCGAGGCCACCATAAGTTTTTCTCGGAGGCATCCGATATCCAGACAGTGAGCCATACCCGACGGAGCGCCATTGTAGCCAGTTGAGAGAATGCGTTTGTCCTTGACAATAACAGCGCCCACGGAACGTCTCCGACATGTGGAACGACTGGCGACCAGACTGGCGATATCCATGAAATAGGTTTCCCACGAAGGTCGACTTTCGCCTTTTATTGCGGCTGCATCTTTTTTGGTATCCCTGTCCGCCATTTCCTCCATGTACATGCCTTTTCTTAACAATTGGTCTCAGCGTCCCAACCTTCCCCAGCTTGGGAGGAAAACGCAGGTAGAGCCGGCATCCTGCCGGCTGCTGCAGCCGGCAGGATG
>CAIMCT010000224.1 GCA_903839535.1 uncultured Desulfobacteraceae bacterium | reverse complement strand
TACAACGTTAAATAAACTCATCACAAGCTATTAGTCGATGAGTTAATAATTTTTAATTCCTTAGTCCATCGAAATTGAAAATTTTATGATTGATCCAAAATAATCAGAAAATGGCAGTCAGAGTAATTTGAAATCCAACAACGGGACTCCCAAACGATGATGAAACTTGTCTTTGTTGATACATCAGCGCTGATAGCTATCGGTAATAAGCGGGATATTTTTCATTGTCAGGCGCTCGGAGTAAAAGATGATCTGAAGCGATCAAAAAGAGATTTTATAACTACAAGTGCGATTCTACTTGAGTTCGGAAATGCTTTCAGTCCTGTGAGTTTCAAGTCATCAGCAATAAAATTGATTGAAGCTGTCAGACAGTCAAAGAAATGGAAAAGTATATTTATTGATGAAAAACTGTTTGCCTGGGAGCATTGGATTTTGTATATGCTGGGCGCCATTGCCGCCACGGCCCAACAGACTCGGATCAAGATATTTCGAATCCGCGATGCAATGAATTCGGCCCAGGAACTGGCACGCACGAAGGCCCCCAAGATATATTCCAAGGATTTGATTGAGCTGATTTTTGAGCTGCCCTATTGTAAAATAAGTTTCCTGGAGCAGCGGGGCATCGCCAAACGGCAGACCGCCGCCGTGTACCTTAAAAACCCTCGGTGACATCGGTCTGCTCCAGAGCTTGAAGGTGGGAGGTTTTTGGGGAATTGGAAACAGATATGTTGCAGGATTGTTCAACAAAAGGCGATCGAAAACAATAACAGCAAAAATCACAGGAGGAATCAATGTCAGTGGAACAGCGTAGCCTGCCACATTTGGCATTGTTGATGATGAAGGCTCATGTATTGGTGAATAGTTCTATCGAGCGGATGGATTATGCGTTACAGACGAAGCACATGGAGGTGGAGGACACGGCCGAGGAGATCGACAGCGTGTTAGCGGAGGTGAGTGACGAGGCAATCTTCAAACAGTTAATTATAGACATCCAAAAAGGTGAAACCGCATGAGGAAAAAATGGGTAAGTATCTTTTGTTTTATTTTTATGATGGTTACAACGGTTGTGTGGGCTTTTGACTGCAACAAACCTGATTTTGGTGCAAAACTTGAAAAGTTGAACAAGGAAGGGTTTTTCGTCAAGTACATGGAAAATGGGGGAATATCTTATTATAAATATACTGGCCCGTGTCGGCCGACTATTCATGAAACAGCCACTATGGATATTGGTTATGCATTTATTGCAAACAAACTCTATGCACGGATTATCAATTTGACTACGAGAAAACAAATCATTGAAAAAGTCAAAAACGAAATAGTGAAAAAAGTATCCTAGCAGATTGGAACAGCTCCTTATGAAATCAAACAGGATGGTGACTGGTGGTTATACCAATGGTTCAACGAAAAAGATAATCTCAAATTCAAACTCAAATACAACTGGAAAAAAGGTGAGGGAAAATGCGCATTTTACTATGAGCCGCTTCGGGCAGAATTGCCTGACTTGAAAGAAGAATACGATCCGATGTTTCTTGTGCAATATCCAGATCTTTTTTTTGTAGCCTGGTGAAACCAGACTGTCCTCCAGATTCTTTGAAATGTTTAAATGCCTATATTATCATAGATTTATAATTTATGGATTGATGGATTGATGGTTAATGCAGTAAACTTGAACATCAAGTGTCAACAACAAAACGAAAGGAAAACGAAAGGAAATTGAAATGAAAATATTCGTAGCCGCTCTGTTCGCCATTTGTGTTTTATTTCCGCTGTCTGCACACGCCGCGTATCGTCTGAATCTGTTTTATGTTCAGTCGCGGGTGTTTGAAAATGGTACACGCACACAGACCATCGGATTCGACTGCCGGGATGCCAACAACCGCTATCCGACGACCGATGTGGCAGGTACCGTGATCTTGACC
>CAIMCT010000223.1 GCA_903839535.1 uncultured Desulfobacteraceae bacterium | reverse complement strand
TGAGGCATCATAGGTTGGATTGCCATTTTTATCCGTGCCTGACGGAATAACGTCGGTCGTGTCTATCTGAGCAGTCGGGTCCGTATTTCCCTGGCTGTCGTGATACTTTGGTTCGGCCAGCTTGTTAGTTATCTTGGCTACTGGGTACCATGCATAATCGCTAACGACCGCCTTGCGCTTGGTGATGCTTGTTGGTGTGACGTTCAGGACCAACAGATCCGCAGCAACCATGACATCGCCTTGAGGGTAATGGTTACGGATGCTTTTTAAGGCTGATTTTATTGTATCATCAGTAGCCTGAAAATGAGTAGCCACGGCAAGCCTTGGCGGCGGGGTGATTTGACTTAGAATATATCCCAAAGCTCCCTGAGGCGTATGTGAACTCTCCTGGACGGCTTGGGAGGTGGACAAAGCAGAGTTATAATTTGGATCAGCGTAAGCTGCAGAAGGTGATCTGTACCCGAGATTTTTTGATGCCCATACCTCTGACGGCACAACCATCTCATGAATCAGAACAGTTACACCACTGGCTTGTTTGATCAATTCATAGCTTGGTCTCGTATCTCCAGTGAAAATCATCGACAATCCCTTCCATTCCAGCTTGTAGCCTATGGAACCCTTCCTTGCATGTATCATTGGGAAATAGGTGATTTTTACCCCGGTGGCATCATTTTTGTAGGCGATATTATCAGAGCCTCCTTTTCTCCAGTCCAGCTCGATCGGTACGATAGAATAACCGTCGAGTCCATAGCCATCCTTGCTGGTGGGATCGTTGGGTCCGATGGTGGGTGCAACAGGATAGGGTTTTACAGGAAGATTCCAATATGTTGGCGTAAGCGGATCATAACCGTTAGAGTCGTTATAACGGGTTGGGAGGAAACTGAAACTCTCGGTATGCCATCGCTGCATATCCCTGAATTTCTGACAGAACATGTTAAGCCCGTCATCGTCATAAACACGCGAGTCTATTGGGTCTATCAAGTATGAAGGGCCGGGTCCCCAAATAAAAAGAGGGGATTTGCGGTCCTGTGCAGGGCCGAAACAGTAAATATGCGTCAGGTCGCTCGTATGATCCCCATGGAGATGCGTCAGAAATATTTTGTTCATGTTCCTCATGGGGATGCCGAGGGCATTGTACTTGGCTATAACGCCGGAGCCACAGTCAAATACAAATTGATCCAGGGCCTCGCCGTTTGCTCCGCCACCGACTTCGACAAAAATACTGTTGCATTCCTGCGCCAACCGCGGGAGGAAAGAAGTCCCGACAAATGTGATCCGCATTTCGTTGAGACCCAGCGTCTCTGTTCCGGGGCAGAATGTAGGCAATTTTTCAATAAAATCGTTATTTTTCATTGGATCAAGCTCTTGCTGCGCGCAATCGCCGGCGACTGCATTGGCGCCGGTGGTGGCACCGATCGCCATTCCTCCCAGAGTCAACCCCGAGAGCTTTAACACATCCCTTCTTGTGATTCCTTTTTCCATATCATTTCTCCTTCATTGTTAAATGGTTGGGGGTTTAAGTTTAAACACTGTTCAAATAGGTATATGGCTTGAATCAATTGACAAGACAGATAAAAATTAAGATTTGTTCGAACCTTTGCTACCCACATAAGCCGAGGCTGGCTGGCTGCTCAAGTACCTGAGAGTAAAAGTGTTCCGGCTTATGTGGTAGCCTGAAAATTGAAGGTATTGTTGTTATTGGTCATGAAAATACATCACTCATTATGGTTAATATTTGATGCGATTTTTAAGATAATATGAAAATGCGTCCAGTTTTGCAATTGATATTTAGGCTGTTTTCGTTCTTGACTATCCAGCGGTTTTCATCCAGAATCAGATCATAAAATGATGCATTGCTATGTTAATATGAAAAATCCCATCACATCCTTTCCGTGTTCAATATCGAACCCATTCCTGCTTTTTTACAAGAACCCATACTGTTTTTATATGGTTAAAATTGAGATATTTTTTGAGTCTGGCACTAAACCATTATGCTGGATTGGGCCGAATTCTCCCGGTCATCCACAGATAGAGGACAACTGGTTTGGTAACCGTTCACTCCCCCCCCTCCTTTTTAAAGTCTGCCTAAATAAATTCAGATAGTTACAGATTGTGGGGGGAGGGGGGAGTGAACGGTTACCTGGGTTTGAGACAACCGGTTTTTTTAAAGAACAGGGTTAAATTGCTCAAAAAAATAATGGAGTCAATATGGTGTATTTTCAAAAATGGAAGGTGGTTATAGGGGGTGCTGCAATCCTTCTGTGCCTTGGAGCCTTTTGTGATAAGGGTGGCCTGAGCGGGGCCGCCTCAGCGGAAAAACTGGTAATATCCTCAGCGGTCTTATGTGAGGATGTCCAGGAGCGCCAGCCACTATACGAAGGGGTTGTGTTTTCCATCGGGATCGGCAAAATTTTCTGCTATACCCTGTTCGATCCTGTACCCGAAAAGACGTACATTACACACAATTGGTACAATCGGGACAATTTAACCACAAAAATCAAGCTTTCACTTCAGCCGCCCCGATGGACGACTTACAGCGCCATTCAACTTCGGGAATCTGATAAAGGCCCGTGGCGGGTGGAAATCACTGATTCGGAAGGTCGAATTTTGCAGGTTCTTCGATTCAGCGTCACGGAATAAGGGTTATGGACGGTTTTCTGATTTTTCTTCAAAGCATTCGATGGCAGGATATCGTGGATATCACCCTGTGCAGTTATATCCTCTTTCGCTGTTATGTTATTTTCAGAATCACCAAAGCATTTCGAATACTTATCGGTCTTGCATTCTTGTGGATATTTCAACGCTTTGCCGTTTCAATCGGCCTGATTGTGACCAGTTGGGTCATTCAGGGCATTACAGCCGTTGCTGCGTTAATCATCATTGTCGTGTTTCGAAACGAAATACGGAGCGTTCTTCAGGTCAAAAACATCAAGGCCTTGTTTTGGGGGCTTCCACAACAACCTTTTCATGCCCCCATTCAGATCATTGCAGACAGCGTCATGGATCTGGCCAGAAAGCGGATCGGCGCTCTGATTGCTTTTCCCGGCAAGGAAGACATCAACGAGAAGATTCAAAACGGCATCCTCTGGGATGGTGCCATTTCTAAGGAAATGATCACCAGTATTTTCTGGGAAGACAATCCGGTTCACGATGGGGCCATCATCATCGAAGGAGATCGAATTCATGAAGTGGGGGTCATTTTGCCCCTGTCTCACCGTCAGGAGCTGCCATCCTATTACGGAACGCGTCACAGGGCCGCAGTGGGTCTGGCTGAATCCACGGATTCCCTGGTCGTGGTTGTTTCCGAGGAACGTGGAACCGTTCAAATCGTGAAAGGTTCCACGATTACACCGGTGCTGAAAAAGGACGACCTGGAAAAACATCTTCAGCAGCACCTGGGATTGGTCATCAGGGATCCGTCCGACCAAAAAAAAGAAAAAAACGAGATTCGCATAGCCGCAATGGTTGCCGTTATTTTTATTACCAGCGTATGGTTTACCATTGCCCGGGGGCTGGACTCATTGGTCACATTTGAAATACCGATAGAGTATATGAACCGTAATCCTGGCATGGAAATTCTGGATGCTTCCGTAAACAGCATCAAAATTCAACTTGCCGGTTCAGTTCCGTTGACAAGATCCCTTCGTCCGGACCATGTGCGGGTAAAAATTGATCTGGGCAAATCGGTTGTCGGGCAAAACATTTATACAATCACCAATGAAAACATTTCTCTGCCACCCGGCATTTTTATAAAAAGCTTTAATCCGGCTGTTGTAGATGTAACCCTGGATGTTCTGGATAAAAAAAATCTGCCGGTTCAGGTGGACTGGACCGGAAAACTGCCCGAAAATCTGAGAATGGAGAAAGTCACAATAGAGCCGAGCATCGTGCAGATCATCGGCGGAAGACAATTATTAAATAATATCACCACCGCCTATACCGAAAAAATTCCTCTGGAGTCGATACAGTCTTCCAGAACCATCATTGTCAATCTGGCGTTAAGCCCGGCATCGCTTAAAGTGGCACCCGGATTTAAGGACAAAATCACCGTCGAATGCAGTGTAAAATAGCTTTTCAAAAACGTCCGTTAAGTTTATATTTGTTGTTACATGTGCGACAGAAGACGGAAGACAGAAAAAACTATCATCTGCCATTTGTTCTCTGATATGGTGCTTTGTAAAAATTAATCAGAAGTCTAATTAAGGATAAGACAATTCATCAATTCACGAAAATACCTTATCAGCTCATTACAACCGCTCATGACCTTGAAAAAACAGCCGGGGTCCTGGAAAATGAAGAAATCGTGGGCGTTGACCTTGAAGCCGACTCCTTGTTTCACTATCAGGAAAAGGTCTGCCTGGTTCAGATCGCAACACCTCGCGCGTGTTTTCTGGTGGATCCGCTTCAGATCGGTGGTCTTTCTCCTCTCAAACCTTTCTTTTCAAATCCCGATATTCGAAAAGTGTTTCACGGGTCGGATTACGACATTCGCTGTCTTTACAAAGATTTTTCCATTGAGGTGAAAAATCTTTTTGATACCCAACTGGCATGCCGTTTTCTGGGAATGCAATTTACCGGACTTGATTCTGTCTTGAATCTCTTTTACAACATCCGCCTTGAAAAGAAATTCCAGAAAAAAGACTGGTCTCAAAGACCCCTGCCCGATGAGATGCTGGCTTATGCCTCTCAGGACACCATTTATTTGAATGCATTATCCAAAAATCTTGCAGAAAAACTGATTGAGATCGGCCGTCTGGACTGGTTTCTCCAGGAATGCGACATTCAGAGCCTTGTCCGGACATCTGCAGCCAATGGAAATCCCCGTTTTTTGAAATTCAAGGGGGCAGGCCGGCTGGGCCGAAGGTCGCTTGCAGTTCTGGAAGCCCTTCTGGAATTTAGGGGATCTGCCGCCCAAAAAATCGACAGGCCTCTCTATCAGGTTATTCACAACGATCTGCTGCTGAAATTGGCGATCGAAAAACCCCGGGACATGAACCATCTTAGAGGACTTGAGGTATTGAGTATCAAACAGCTCAATCGTTATGGTCAACAATTGCTGAATGTCATTCATGCAGCAATGGAGCTTGATCCATCACTCCTGCCGATTTATCCACGAAGCCATGAACCGATTCCGGATGCGCAGATTTCCGCCCGAATAGCTACACTGAAAAAATGGCGTGAATCCGCAGCAACCTACCTTGAAATCGAGCCGGGTCTCTTGTGCAACAATGCGCTTATTACGGCCATTGCTTTGAAAAACCCGCAAGATGCCGAGGCGCTTTGCGGCATTGAGGGAATCAAACCCTGGCAGATTGAGGCGGTGGGACAGCAGATCATTGCTGTCTTGCAGGACAGCTACGGGTTTATCAGCCGAACAACCTTGTAATTACTCGGTAACCTTATTTGTTTTGATTTTGCATTTTTGACCCCCCCAACCCTCCCCCGCTGGGAGAGAGAGCTAATGGAAAGATAAAAAATAATCTGAAAGGAGTATATACTCTACTTGACTTTTTTGACACGAATAGGCCATAAGGTACTCCGGTGGTTTTCTTGAGGTAGGGGTGTGCCAAAATATCTTCTGGCCAGGAGATATTTTGGCCGCCCCCATTGCGAGAAGAATTTTCAGGATATTTGTGTACGAACCAACTAACTTATTTCAAAGGAGGAAGGAGTATGACAAAACGCTTACTGGTTGTTCTTTCATTACTAATCGCTGCATGTATGGCCATCAGCGGCCCTGTCGCCGCTGCCGATCAGATCGTCAAGATCGCAACCCAGTCGCCGCTCTCCGGCGACCAGTCAGCCGTCGGTGTTGATATTAAACGCGGCGCAGAGCTGGCTCTTGAGCAGTTGAGCGGACCATTGACCAAGATGGGATTCAAGTTTGAACTGGCTGCGTTCGATGACCAGGCCAATCCCGATGCCGGCGTTGCCAACGCCAAACGTATCGTCTCCGATCCCGCAATCCTGGCAGTGGTCGGACATTATAATTCCGGTGTTCAGATCCCTTCATCTGAAGTTTATCACACCTCCGGTCTGGCCAATGTCTCTCCCGCCAACACCAACCCCAAGGTCACCACCCGTGGCTATATGGAAGTCAACCGTATTGTTGGCCGTGACGATGTCCAAGGTGTTGTAGGCGCCGACTTCGCCTTTGGGAAAAAAGTCAAGAGTGTTTTTGTCGTCCACGACAAAACAGCTTACGGACAGGGCATTGCCGAGTTCTTCAAACAAAGAGCTCAGGAAAAGGGCATGAAAGTTCTTGGTTTTGAAGGTACCGAAGAAAAGGCAAATTTTGACTCCCTGCTCTCCCCGATACTCGCCGGCAACCCCGATCTGGTATATTTTGGCGGCATGTATTCCCAGGCGGCGGTCCTGTTCAAACAGGCCCGTGAGAAAGGGTATATGGGCATGTTCCTTAGCGATGATGGTTTTGACTCTTCCGATGCAGTCAAAATCGGTGGTCAGACCCTGCTTGACGGTGGCGGAACCTTCTACTCCACCGTGTCCGGCCCTGCCTCCATTTACCCCGGCACCGCCAAATTCGTCAGTGACTTCAATGCCAAGTATAATGCTGCGCCACAACCTTTTGCAGCGCAGGGTTATGATTCAATGGGCATCTGCCTTAAGGCCATTGAGGCTGCCGCCAAGGCTAATGGCGACAAGCTCCCGACCCGTGAAGCAGTCACCAAGGCAATCCGCGCTTTGCAGGATTACGTCGGTATCACCGGCAAATTTACCTTCAACAGCATCGGCGATCCAACAATCGCCAAATATTTCGTGATCAAGGTCTCCTCTCCTGATCCCGTAAAATGGAACGATAACCCGGTAGTCGAGACCCTCGACATCGCTCCACCGCCACCGAAATAATCCTTTTCAGGCTCACCTCTCCCGGACCCTTCTTTCATGAAGCTTCCGGGAGATTTTTTTATCGGGTTCATATATGAAACGGTTTCTGAAGTCAATCAACGTCCATGAACTGCTGCGTCCACTTGGCCAACTGATTTTTTTCTCATTGGGCAGCACTGTCGTTCTTTCAGCCATTGCACTGGTTCTTGCGCTGATTCTGGACAGGACCGTGGTCGGGCAGACACTTTTCGAACGTCTGAATGTGTCGCTCTATACCTATACCCTTGTCAATCTGCCCCAGGTGGCGATTGATGGACTTACGATCGGTTTTGTCTATGCAGCCATCGCCCTTGGTTACACCATGGTTTATGGTGTTCTGGAATTTATCAACTTTGCGCACAGTGAAATCTTCGCTGTCGGCGCGTTTGTCGGGGTCGAAATCCTGATTGCGCTGGATAAATTCGGGATACTGACCGGTGCCTCTTTGGTGATGGCCTATGTTTATCTGATCCTTGCCATAGTTGGAGGCATGCTGGCGGCAGGAGCTCTGGCTGTCGCCGTGGAACGTGTAGCTTACCGGCCCCTGCGCCACGCATCACGCCTTGTACCGCTGATATCTGCTATCGGTGTCTCATTTCTTCTGCAGGATGTCATCCGCCTCGTGGAAAGCCTGACAACTGGACAGTTCAACAGGATATTTCCTACTTTCGGAAATTTCGACCGTCGCGTGATTCTTGGCAAAATGACCATGGGGGCAACCAATATCACCCTCGGCGTATCATACAAATCAATCATCGTTATTGTCTCGGCGGTGCTGATGCTGGTGGCTCTGAATTATCTGGTCAACGCGACCAAGATTGGCAAGGCTATCCGCGCCGTTGCTCAGGACCACCCCACCGCCAGCCTGATGGGTATTGATGTGAACAGGATCATATCGCTGACATTTCTGGTAGGCGGTATGCTGGGTGGGGCCGCAGGTGTGTTATATGCTCTGAAGTTTACCCGGATCGACGCGTTCGTCGGTTTTTTCCCCGGTCTGAAAGCATTCACCGCCGCAGTTCTGGGGGGCATCGGCAACATGACAGGCGCCCTGCTCGGAGGCATTGTTCTTGGTATGCTGGAAACCTTTGCCGGCTCCTATATGGGAGTTTTCACCATGGGTGCGGCCGGCACTGAATACAAGGATATTTTTGCCTTCAGCATCCTGATCCTGGTACTCATCTTTCGTCCCCAGGGGCTAATGGGTGCAAACGTGGCTCAGAAGGCCTAAGGAGGAGAAGATGGTCCCGGTTATTTTAAAAAACGTCATAAAAAGACTGGAACAGGGGGTTTATCCGCATATCATCATCCTGGTCCACATGGTTCTGGGCACCGCCCTTGTCTATACCAGCCCGCGCTCGAATCTTGCATTTCTGGTGTTGATTACTTCGTTTTTCACGCTTTATTATTTCAAGGCGGATCGCCGCTTCAAACTGATTGTCGGTGTGGTCCTGACCCTGTTTATTTTCCCTGTTGTGGGTGTCCGCAATATCTTCTACCTGGAGGTTATCTTCCAGATCAGCGTGTTTGCAGCCCTTGCTCTGGGTTTGAATATCGTGGTCGGTTTTGCCGGTCTGCTTGATCTGGGCTATGTGGCGTTCTATGCTGTCGGAGCTTACTTGTGGGCTTTTTTCGGTTCTCAGCAGTTTTATGTTCTTCCCTTCGCACCGGGAACCCAGCCGTCAAATCTGCCTTTTCTGCTACCTGGAGATGCCTTTTATCTGTTCATGTTCGCTGCAATTTTTGTCGCGGCCCTTACCGGTATTCTGCTCGGCACACCGGTTCTGCGGCTGCGTGGCGACTACTTGGCCATAGTTACCCTGGGCTTTGGTGAGGTGATCCGTGTTCTGGCGAACAACCTTGACAAACCGCTCAATTTCACCAACGGCCCGCAGGGGATAACTCCGATCCAGCGACCAACCATGCCGCAGTCTGTTGTTGACGGCTTCAACACGCTGTTCGGCGGAGTCGTGGGACATGAAGTCACCCCCGCCGATATGTATAATGTCATGTTCTACCTGCTTGCACTGGCGGTTATCATTGTCATTATTTTTGTGACCCGGCGTCTTGACGATTCGAAAATCGGCCGGGCCTGGACCGCGATCCGTGAAGACGAGACTGCGGCGATTGCCATGGGCATTCCGCTGGTCAAAATGAAGCTGGCCGCGTTTGCCGTCGGCGCCTCTTTTGCGGGGGTCATGGGTGTCCTGCTCGCAGGAAGCCGTACCTTCATCAGTCCGGAATCCTTTTCATTCATGCAGTCTATCGGCGTTCTTTCGATGGTTATCCTGGGTGGTTCGGGCAGCATCCCCGGCGTGATCCTGGGCGCGGCTACAGTCACCATTCTGAACCTGCAGGTCCTCCAGGGCCTATCTTTATATCTGAGCCAACTACGCCAGAGCGATGCGGTCATTCCGATCATCAATTTTGCCTGGGCCAACCTGTCCACCCAGTTGGACCCGGCCAAATACCAGCGTCTGCTATTTGGGCTGATTCTGATTCTGATGATGATTTTTCGTCCGGAGGGGCTGATCCCGTCCCAGCGACGTAAACGAGAGCTTGCTTCCGACAAAGTCGAGGGCGGAGAATAAGACGGAAATAACCATGGCGCTACTTGAAACAACCAACATCGTAAAACGTTTTGGCGGTCTGACCGCCGTCAACAATATCAATTTCAAGCTGGATCCGGGCCGAATTGTCAGCATCATCGGCCCGAACGGAGCTGGCAAGACCACATTTTTCAATACATTGACCGGTATCTACCATCCCGATGAAGGGCAGATCACCTTCAACGGCAAGTCTTTGCATGGACTTCGGCCTGACCAGATCGCCTCACGCGGGATTTCACGCACTTTCCAGAATATTCGCCTTTTCGGCAGTATGTCAGTCATAGAAAATATTATGGTTGGCATGCATGTCCACCTGAAGCAGTCGCCACTTGATACCCTCTTTCATCTGCCTTTCTTTAAAAAAGAAGAAAAAGAATCGGAACATAAAGCTGAAGAACTTATGATGTATTGCGGCCTGAAGGGGGTCGGCAACGAGCTTGCCAAGAATCTGCCTTATGGCGGTCAGCGTCGGCTGGAGATCGCCCGCGCGCTGGCCGCCGACCCGCTCATGCTGCTGCTCGATGAACCGGCCGCCGGCATGAACCCGCAGGAAACCGAGGACATCATTCGTTTGTTCCGGCGTATCCGGGATGAAAAGGGTATCACAATTCTGCTAATCGAACACGATATGCGTGTGGTCATGAATATCTCGGAGCATATTTGCGTAATGGATTACGGTGAAAAAATCGCCGAAGGAACCCCGGATGAGATACGCTCCAACATACGGGTCATCGAGGCCTATCTTGGCCGGGGAGCCGTTGCCGGACAACATGAGGAGAAGATAGCATGAGCCTCTTGTCTCTTCATGACATTCACAGCTACTATGGCCACATTCATGCCCTCAAGGGCATCTCGCTCGATGTCAACGAGGGCGAGATCGTGACGCTGATCGGCTCGAACGGCGCAGGCAAGAGCACCACGCTGCGCACTATCTCCGGATTAATACACCCCAAGCAGGGCAGGATTATGTTTGGCGGCAAGGATATCTCCCAGATTAAACCACATACCATTGTCCTTGCAGGCCTCGGGCATGTGCCTGAAGGCAGGGGGATATTTCCGAAACTGACCGTCAAAGAGAATCTGGAAATGGGTGCGTTCACCGTGGATGACCCGAATGAGATTGAGCTACGGATGGAATACGGTTTTGAATTGTTTCCGCGACTTAAAGAACGGATAAGTCAGTATGGCGGCACACTTTCAGGAGGCGAGCAACAAATGCTCGCAATTGCCCGTGGGCTGATGATGAATCCGCGCCTACTGATGCTCGACGAGCCTTCCATGGGGCTTGCGCCTTTGCTGGTGGAACTGATCTTTGATATCATCAAAGCCTTGAACGATAAGGGCACAACGATCCTGCTGGTGGAACAGAATGCGCTGATGGCCCTTTCCATCGCGCATCGGGGCTATGTGATTCAGAATGGCGAGATTGTCGTCACCGACACGGCAGCCAACCTGAAACGCAATGAAATGGTGCAAAAAGCCTATCTGGGGATTGATTGATCGGGAAAAATTGCGGCTACCCGAAAAATGCATTTTCACAGCATTCGCGCAGCCTGTCCATCAGTATTTGATTCACATCGTGGGTTTTCAGCGAAATTCGAATGAATTGATTGGACAGCCCCTCAAAATTGCCGCAGTCTCTGATCAGGATCCGGTAACTCAAAAGATGACTGGAGACGGCTTCTGCCTTAAGCCTATCCAGTTTTGCCAGAATAAATGAGGTTGTGCTGGGAAACAGTTTGATTCCAGGAGCAGTTTCAAGGCCCATCATGACAAATTGTCTTTCTCCTGCAAGATAAGTCCTCGTTTTTTCGATAAATTCCGAGACATCCTGTTTATGGGTCATTAGATAATTAACGGCGGTTTGAGCCAGGGTATTGACGCTCCAGGGCAGCATGTAGGGGCAGATCTTTTCGATGATGTCAGGATGCGCCACAACAAATCCGATTCTGAGACCGGGAATGCGGAATATCTTGGACATGGAATTCAGTACGATGACGTTGGGCAATGTTGACCGGATCAGGCTCTTCGCCTCTCCTTCCGGAACAAAAGGCAGATACGATTCGTCAATGATGAAGCGAATATTCGGATATCTTCGGCACAAGGACTTAATTGTTTCAGAAGGAATCAGCGTTCCGGTCGGGTTATTCGGGTTGCATATAAAGACCGCATCGCAGTGTTTGATATCCATTGCTTCCAGGGTATGGTGGAAGGATACACTTTCGCACGAAAGTGCAAACTTAAAGTCAACTCCGTGCATGCGGCATGCGTCGGCATAATCCGAGTAGGTCGGTCCAAGGATCAGCGCATGTCTGATTTTCAGGGCGACAGGGAGTGTGTATATCAACTGTGTTGTGCCGTTGCCTGCCAAAACTTTTTTCGAGTCGGTATTGTGATGAACAGAAAACGCCTCGATGATGCTTTTGGCACCGGCTTCCGGAAGTGCAATGATTTGCTCAAGATGTTCATGAAGATGGTTCATCAGGCCGGGCATGGGACCCAGAGGATTCACATTGCTGCTCATGTCCAGAATATCCGTTGGTTCGCAGCCCATATCTCTGGCCTTATCGAAAATATTTCCGCCATGTCCGTTGATCATCGCATCACTCCTGCATCAATAGAAAATGTTAAATATTGAATCCATGATTCACCATAAAGGGCGGAACCATACACAGCCTACCCCATACCATGAAGTATTTTCCTTCTCAACCATTTATCGCTTTCTGGTTAACACAACGTTTTACCGGTGGTCGCTGTTTATATGCCGGATTGACATACATGATGGATAATCGTATATGAAATTCATGATTATTCTGTACAGATCGGTATTCTTTCAGGAAAAAGCAGCGGCATAAAACACATGGAGAACAAAAAAAGGACGGATGATGAATAAGATGAAATTGAGCGCAAAACTGATAGGCGGATTCTGCCTCGTAGCGTTTATCACCTTGGCGGTTGGACTCACGGGGTGGAAGAGTACAAGCAATATCATTGCGCAACTGAACACTGTAACCGATCAAACATTGCCGAGTGTACAGCATTTACTGGACTTTGAGAGAGGCTCAACAGCAATTCGCGTAGCGATGCGAACCCTCCTAAATCCTGAACTTGATATCAAGGATCGTCAGCGCCAACATGATAACGTCGCAAACGCACGCGATCAGTACACGAAAGCATGGAAAGCATTTGATCAGCTTAAAATATCTTCCGAGGAAGCCATTCTCTGGAAACGTTTTATACCCTTATGGGACGCATTCAGAGCAGAGAATACCCGATTCTTCGAGCTTGCCACGGATTTGGAAAAAACCGGTATAGCAAATCCTGAAGAGTTGATAAAGAATCTGGAAAAGTTCAGAGGGGATCACTACAAGCTGGTTTCAAAAGTTTCAATGGCGGCCCTTACCAAGACCGATCTTGATGGAGAAGAAGATCCGACTCAGTGCGCTTTTGGAAAGTGGCTGGCCGCTTGTAAAATCGAAAATCCGCAGTTTCGTGATGCCCTGCAGGCGCCGATTCCAGTTCATGATGCTTTTCACCATACAGTCAAAAGAGTTAAAGACTTGATAAAAAAAGGAGATACCGAAGCGGCATTGGCTGTTTATGTTAAAGAATTGATTTTACAATCCGAGCAAGTCATGGCATGTTTTAGCATACTTAAACAAGAGGCCGCTAAAGCCAGTCGAATTTACGAACAGATGAATGAACAGGCAATGGTTAAATCCTACGCTATACAGTTGGAAGCCATGCCGGTACTCCATAAGCTCATCGAACAAAATGAAAAGGAAGTTGAAGAAATCAAGAAAATTGCAGAAGCATCCGTAAGCCGCGCAAGGGTTATTTCCATGATTGGAATGGGGCTTGGCTTTTTGGTAGCTTTATCGCTTGGCATCATTTTAAGCCTTTCCATAATCCGGCCCATTAACTCTATCATTGAAGGGCTTTCAGAGAGTTCCGAACAGGTGGCGGCAGCCTCAGAACAGGTTGCGTCCGCTAGCCAGGATTTGGCTGGAGGCGCAGCGCAGCAGGCTGCAGCTATCGAAGAGACATCTGCATCGCTTGAGGAGATGTCCTCCATGACCAAGCAGAATGCTCAGGACTCCAATCATGCAAATACCACCATGACGGAAACATCTATGGTGGTTAAGGAAGCCATGGTTTCGATGAGAGAGCTCACCGTTTCCATGCATGAGATATCAAGTGCGAGTGAAGAGACTCAAAAGATCATAAAAACTATCGACGAAATCGCCTTCCAAACGAATCTGCTGGCTCTGAATGCTGCAGTAGAGGCGGCTAGGGCCGGCGAAGCGGGAGCTGGGTTTGCAGTGGTTGCTGATGAGGTAAGAAATCTTGCCCTGCGTTCGGCGGAAGCGGCCAAAAATACGGCTGATCTAATTGAAGGAACCATCAAAAAAGTAAGGAGCGGATCGGAAATTGTCTTAAAGGCCAGCCAGGCTTTTGAAAGGGTAGCTGAAGGTGCCAAGAAAGCAGGCGAGCTGGTCGATGGGATGACGGGCGCATCAGGTGAGCAGGCCATAGGAATTGATCAGATCAGCCGGGCCGTATCCGAAATGGACAAAGTGATCCAGCATAATGCCGCCACGGCTGAAGAGTCTGCTTCTGCATCTGAAGAAATGAACGCCCAGGCGGAACAGATGAAATCGTTTGTCATTGAACTGGCATCTCTTGTCAGAGGAGACGGCAATGGCCATAAAGAACACGTCGGTGGCGGCATGGCTGCTGTAGTGGCATTACCGCCCCACATAAAAAAATATCTCCCTGGAAAGCCTAAAATAAAAACTTCTTTGGTCAGTAACCGTCACAAAATCCAACAAGATCACCTGATGTTGTCAGAAGATAATGCCGGTGAATTATGAAATAAAAATATCATTAAGAGTTTATTGATTCGCCTTGAATTTTGCTATTTTTGAAACCAGGTTGCATGACTCAAGGCGATTCGGGGGTGATCCAAAACATGAAATCCAGCCCGGACGGCAGCAGCGGTGATGCGGTGAAAAAGAGCCGTAGAAACATGGCCTCTGGGTTCAGCCAGAAGATACTTCCCCCCAGGTTTTACCAGGGAAAAAATTTCGTTGATGAAGTTTTCAATATGCGGGGTTTCATGTACCATCCAGAACGTCAGCGCCAGATCAATCTTGCCGGAATTGATGGGACAAAGCCCGATGTCATCAGGGGTTGCGCAGTGTGTATGAATCCGATGTCCAACACCCAATTTTAATGCCCGCTTCTGAAGGATATCCAGCATTTTCCGCTGAATATCCACGGCGATAACCTTGCCGGTATTTCCGACTATCCTGGCCATACCGATGGAAAAAAATCCCATACCGCAACCGACATCCATTGCAGTCATTCCATTTATCAGATAAAGGTTGAAAATCTTTTCCGGATCATGAATCAGCCTTCGAAACGGATTGTCGAATGTATAGGCCAGCCACCAGGGGCAGACATGGGGTTCCGTAAGTAATAATTTTTGAGACAATTTCATGATATGCTGCGAGCGAACATAATCTTGCGTTTTTGAACCCCCACCCCCAACCCTCCCCCGCTTGGGGGAGGGAGTTTATGGAAAGTTCAGATTATGCCCGTTCCCAGTATAACCTCCAATATTCATTGTTCAATCACTCTGATTTCCGATAAAAAATTTTACATGGTCAGTCTATAAGTTTTGTCTTTTGTTTAACATCCTGAAAAAACATGTTATAATACCCTCCATTAATAAACTCATGGGGGGTAATTTATGACCAAAGCAGATGTCAAACCAAATTTTACCAATCACCCATAATAAATACTTTACATATTCTTTCCGTGTTGGAAAAAGCGTTGAATCGTGGGGCTCGTCGGAATTATCATGATCGAAGTCAATATCCAGAAGTTTTTTTCGAAATAGAAACTATCCTTGATAGTATACATGCATGGATAAAAAACTTCAAGTTTTTTTGTAATTTTAAAATTTCCATTGCCATGTTAGGATTACATATCGAAGAAATAGGTCAACTCATAAAACGATTAACAATGACTTGTTCTCCAGAAAAGGGGAAAAAGAAGGTGAAGATATCTGTTAGGATTCATGAGCATGAATATCTTGATAAATCCATTGCGGATATGATGTTTATACTGCGAACTGGCATAATCTGCGCTTTTCATAAACTCCCTCTCCCAGCGGGGGAGGGT
Source organism: uncultured Desulfobacteraceae bacterium (assembly GCA_903839535.1). GTDB lineage: Bacteria > Desulfobacterota > Desulfobacteria > Desulfobacterales > Desulfatirhabdiaceae > RAAP-1. The sequence goes on along the minus strand of CAIMCT010000223.1, from coordinate 6,833 downwards.
TGGGGTGGGGGATCAAAAACGTAAAATTATGCCGGTTCGCAGTATAATATTGAAAAGTATCTAAATGAGATGAAAATAAACGCAGATGAAACTGAACTTGAAATCGAAATCGAAAAGGCTTTGTTTGACGCATTCATAAAACATTGCTCCCAAATTCATGAGAGAAAAATTAGGGATGGCGTGTCTAAGAGGGGGAAGAAAACTATAGTTTTTCCATGGTGCTGATTATAGCACCGCATATGATCATCCTAATGCACACCGAACCATACAGCTTGACAGGTTGATGCAACAAATGGACAGACATTTGTTCAGCACACAGTATTTAATTGAGTTCAATTGTTGATATAAAAGTGTTATCATGCACTTGAAGTTGGATGTTTATATCGAAGCTTTACAGCCAATCTTCTGTCCACAGTTTCTCAAAATATGAGGGGGAGGTGATAAAATCCGGGTGAATTCATCAATTTTGAACGGTTTCAGTAACTAACAGGAATGAGTTTTATTGCAAGTGTGACCATCTGGTATTTCAATCCTGAAAATGTACGGAGGAGGATAATATGAAACGAAGCGGTATCGTTGTGCTGGCAGTATTTTTTGCAACAATAGGCTTTCAGACCCTGTTTGCTTTAGCAGAGAAAACACCGGATGAATTGGCAAAAGAAACCGAGGATGCTTGTACGGCCACTGCGGCAACCAAGCCCACGCCTCAAATAATCATGGACAAGGTGAACAAGGCATGTGCGCTTCTGCAGAAAGAGGGCAAAGCGGGTTTTTCAAAGTTCAAGGGAAAGGACAGTGAATTCGTTTTTTCAGGTACCTATATCTGGATACACGATATGGCGGGTGTGATGCGCATGCATCCCATCAAATACAAAATGGACGGGCAATTACTTACCGACATGAAAGATACCAATGGAAAGCGGTTTTTTATTGAAATGAACAAAATCGCCAAAGAAAAGGGATCCGGATGGGTGGATTACATGTGGCCAAAACCCGGTGAAAAAGGAACATCCCAGAAGGTTTCTTTTGTAAAATTATGTAATGTTCAGGGAGAAGATTTTATTGTTGGGTGTGGTGTTTATGACTTGCCTGAAGCCGATGTTCAAAAATTGATCAAATAATCAAACCAAATAATCAAACGGGACACCTATTTTTTTCTGAAAATGTAGATCGAGGTCTCTTACCAGACCTAAAAGGTTTGTTGTCATGTCTCAGTGTTTTTCCCGACCACTGACCTTGATGACCGTTCACGGAACCTTGATTCCGAGCTTCCGTGAACGCCTACTGTTTTATATTTGAGAAAAATGAGAAAGGAGGGCTATTTAATGTTGAAAAACACGGGCAACGTCAGCCTGAATAAAAAATTATACGGTTTTGTGGGAATTGCCACTTTTCTGGTGCTGACTGTTGTTGGGACAGGGGTATTCTATTATTCGCGCACTGAGGTAGCCAACCTGATCAAAAACGATGTCAATACGATTGTTGAGAAAGTGCTGGTTACCCGGGTAACGGAGAAAACCTATTTGCAGTTCTACACGGCCGAACTGAAAAAGCAGTTTGACGAAATGACCCGGGATGTAAATATCAATGTGAATGCGCTTAAACAAAAAAAAATTGATGGAGGTTTGGCGCACATTAACATAATCGGTGCCGAGTTTGACCGATACCAGAAATCTTTTAATGAACTTGTTGAAGTTCACGGCCAACAAAACAGTTTAAAGGTGGAAATGGTCAAGCCGCTACAAATATCCGAAGCGCTTCTGCAGGCTATTATCACTGACCTTCAAAAGAAGGAGGCCATGTTGCGAATGGAGGGAGATGTCCTCAGCGCCGGTGAACTTGGGATGTTTAATACTGTCAGAGACTGTAAAACCACGTTTATCCAGTTGCAGGTGCTGCAACTTCAATTCATGATGAGCGGTGATGAGAACTTTATTGCTGAATATAAGAAGCTTGCTTCTGGAGATCTTCAGGCGCTCCTTACTGCACTGGAACAAATTGCTTATGCCACAAAAGATGAAAGCTCCATCAAGACCGCAGCCACGGTCCGGGAATCTCTGAATAAGTTTGTTGAATTCATAGAACAATCTCAAAAACTGTACGAAAAAGAAAGTGAACGGGTTAAACTTCTAAATGATGCTGGAAAACAGATCATTGAAGCAGCAAATGCGCTCCTGAACCAAGTGGGCCAATCCATAACCGGGCAGAAACGATCTGCGTTGGCGTTTATTTCAGCCATTGTTCTTGCAGGCATAACCTTCTTCTGGGTTCTGTCTTTTATTCTGGTTCGATCAATCACCAAACCCATTAACTCTGTAATTGAAGGTTTAACTGAAAGTTCGGAGCAGGTGGCATCAGGTTCCATGCAGATATCTTCCGCCAGTCAGCAATTGGCGGAAGGAGCATCTGAGCAGGCATCATCTATCGAGGAGACTTCCTCTTCAATTGAAGAGCTGTCTTCGATGACAAAACAGAATGCCGATAATGCCGAGCAGGCCAATAAGCTCATGACAGAATCCAGACAGACCATTGCACAAACCAATCAATCCATGGAGCGACTGACCGCTTCCATGAAAGAAATATCCAGAGCCAGTGAAGAAACCCAGAAGATCGTTAAAACCATTGATGAGATTGCCTTTCAAACCAATCTGCTGGCGCTGAATGCCGCAGTTGAGGCTGCCAGAGCAGGTGAAGCCGGCGCTGGATTCGCCGTTGTCGCCGATGAAGTGAGAAATCTTTCCAAGCGTGCCGCCGAGGCTGCCAGGAACACATCCACTTTGATCGAAACGACAGTCAAGACAGTTCACGAAGGAGCTGGATTGGTTGAAAGCACCAACAGTGAGTTTGTACGCGTTTTGATCAGTACAACGAAAGTCGAGCAGTTGGTAGGTGAGATCGCAGCGGCATCCCGTGAACAATACATGGGAATTGAACAAGTCAACAATGCCGTGGCTGAGATGGACAAGGTTATTCAGCAAAATGCCGCCAATGCCGAGGAATCCGCCTCAGCTTCTGCGCAAATGAATGGTCGTGCCGGAGAGATGAAAGAATTTGTGGAAGAACTGGCGGCGTTGGTCGGCGGAGGCGATAAACAGGACAGCATCAAGCCAAAAAATATTGAAAGAGGGCGGAAGATGACGGCCCTCCTGCCATATAATGCTCCCAAATCCATAGCGCATCAACTGGCGAAAAGGAGCTGAAATTAATGGATCAAACTATATCAGAAAGCCGCTGCCGTTTCTGGCTATACCTGCTGATGAAGGGGTTGCGCTTCTCAGGAGGTATAGCCTATTCTGTTCAGATGGAACTGAAACAACCTGTTATGTGGATAAAACAGCGATCAATACTTCGATATAAAAGCGGGCATGACTGATGGGTGCCGCCATGTTAGCCCGGTGATTGGCCAGAATTCCACTGAAATCGCTGTCCGTAACAAGAAGCCAGGGTTCAATTTCTGTAGCCCTTTTACAGGATGCAATGGCGTGATGAAGAATTTCCGTGCCGTGGCGGGTTTCAAGTATAGGCTGAAAGTCCTCCAGGACAGCTTCAAGAATGGTTTCCAGAGCGCTGGCTACACCTTTTGAATAATAAAAATAATCATCTACCCGGAACCAACTGACCGTTTCGCCATTTGATTCCTTGGTTTTAATCAGATTCTCATCACAGCTTCCCAGAAGATTATCAAACACAGCAAGAAGCGGTAGCAGGTTATCCGAGCGGGTATAAAAAACAGCATCGCCTTTTTCAAGATTGTTTTTATAAGTGGCAAGTTCAGTTAGAGCATCCTGGTAGCGGGCTTCGGGTGAAGGAAACCAGTACCGTTCGGGTTTGGTCATCAGCCAGTCCATGGCGCGTTCCAAATTCTTATTCAGGGATTCAACGCTTCCGGTCCTTGAAAGACGTTCAGTCAGGATAACAGTGGTTCTTCGCGTAACTTCAAGAACACCAAGCTGAAAGTTATTAACATTATCGGTGAAGTTTAAAATATCATTGGGCCGCCAGCCCCAGAATCGATCGTTCAATTCGTAGGAAAGGGGTTTGATGGTAGCCGTAACAAATGCAACACCCGGAGCCTTTTTCGGCAAATCATTGGATGTATCCAGAGCGTGAGGGATTGCAGCAAGTGATGGAACGGCGGGTTTTTCACCAGCGTGCGAGGGAACGGCAGGCTTTTCAGGATCAGGTGCAGCAGTCTGAACAGTTGCGCCTGAATCGGTATTCAACTGGGTGTCCGATTGAGATACTTCCTTTGCAGGGGACGGGCTGGGCCCCAGTCCAGTGGAATCGGTTTTGGGGGGTTCTCCGGCTTCTTGGGTGTGTGAGGTTTCGGGCTTCTTGGTAGAAGGATTTGGGACAGCAGCAGACTGCTCCGGTGGGTGAACAGTAACAACGGGTGGTTTTGACTTGCCAAGAAGCCCCAATACTGTTCCTGTAAGCCATAAGACTGCAACCGTTAACAGCAGGCCGGCTACGATCCGCTGCGTGGCGAATTTTTTAAATGCTTCCATAATTTCTCCTTTTATCCATTCCTGAGTTTTCGGATATCTCCTACCCGAATGGTTACATTTCGTGCATCAAAATATTCAATGATCGGTATTACAAATTTTCTGGATGCGCCAGTCATATCCTTAAACTGGGGTGTTGTGATTTCACCGTGGACGTTCAGAAACTCGACCAGTTTCTTTTTGATCATAAGAATGGCTTCCTGATTAAAATAAAGATCGTCTTTTATTCTGACAATCAAGCCTTCGTCAACCAGAACATGAAGGACTTCTTTTGATTTTATTTCATCAAGATTTTGCGTTTTACAGAATTCCTTGAAATAGGGAGGTGTGAGGCCATTCTGCTGGTAGGCATCCAGGATTTTTTTGCGAACATCTGTCTGATCCTGACCCAGTAAAACCGAGTGGGTTGACAGACGAACCATGTTTTCTTCCTGAACCATCTGGCCGGCTTTGATCATATTTTGAATCATCAGGGTAAAAAGCTTGGGGCTGATCTGGGGCGGCAATCTGGATTTCAACTCTTCTTTGGGCATTCCAGGCTTCAGCGGGTTGATTTTATGGAAAGAATTCAGCAGAACATCGGCCTCGGAAAATAATTGTTCGAAACAGGCGCGATGAATAAAAACACGTTGTTCTCTGTCAATCATCAAAAACACCTTGTCCGACAGCAGCCGCTGAATGGATCCGTCCAGTTTCTTATCCGAGATATTGGTCATGATTCGAAGATCGGAAAAACTGATGCCCTGATAGCCAGCTTCTTCAGCATGATATGTTATAACTTCTTCGGGGCTGAGTTCGCCCAGTTTCTGAATGCCTGAAAAAACTTCGGGCTTGAATCGTTTGTGCTTTTGAGGAATGGGATTTAAGATACCACCGCCTCCAATGGTGCGAACCGGCGAATAACTTCGGATCACAAACCGGTCGTCTTTCACCACCGCAACCGGGGCATCGAGTCGAAGCTGAGCAGCAATGGAGCTGCCGGAAGCAAGCTCTTCACTATCCAGAAGTATCAGGTTTCCCAAAACCTCGCTGGTTCCCGTGTGAAACCTGATTCGTGTTCGATTTTTTATGGGCTTTTTATTACTTTTTAAATAATGTAGCCCGACATCCACCATGAAGCTTGAAGTCAGCGCATTCGGGCTGGAAAGTACATCACCGCGGTTAATAGACGCTTTTTCAAGCCCCTGAAAATTGATGGCGGTTCGCATTCCCGAAACCGCCTGTTCTACGCTGGCATTGTGAACCTGAATTCCCCTGACTTTGGAAATGACACCAGATGGGTAAATCATGATCTGTTCACCCACGCGAATCATTCCAGATATCAGCGTACCGGTAATGACCGTTCCAAATCCCTTCATGGTAAAGACCCGGTCCACCGGAAGCCTGAACAGATTGGTTGATGAACGTTCGGGAATCGAGGCGCTCAGGATTTCAAGAGACTGTATCAGTTCAGGAATACCTTGTCCGGTCGTGGAAGAAACCGGCAGGATGGGGCAATCTTCCAGAAAGGACCCCGTGGTAAAAGATCGAACATCTTCTGTGACCAGTTCCAGCCACTCTTCATCCACCATATCCCTTTTGGTAAGAACAATCAGCCCGTGCCGAATATCAAGGAGCGTACATATTTCCTTATGTTCGCGGGTCTGAGGCATGATACCTTCATCAGACGCAATCACCATGACAACCATATCAATGCCGGTAGCTCCGGCCACCATTGTTTTGACAAATTTTTCATGTCCTGGAACATCCACAATGCCTATGTGTTGCCCACTGGGAAGATCCATTGATGCAAAGCCCAGTTCAATCGTAATGCCCCTGAGTTGTTCTTCTTTTAATCTGTCTGTGTTGATACCGGTCAAAGCCTTGATCAGGCTGGTTTTCCCATGATCAATATGTCCGGCTGTTCCAAGAATGATCTGTTTCAATGGTGTATTGCTCCTTCAGCATAATTTTCCAAGCAATGCGTTTTTATTTCCTTGCTCTGAAATATTCAAACATATATGCCATACTTATCATAAATCCCCAAAGTCCCGCTGTATAAATCATCCTGGTTTGAGGATAGAACATACGAACAAGGATTACCGCAAATGCCGCTCCGAGAATGGCTCTTAAAATAAAAATATAAAAACGTGTCACATTATCGCCTTTCACTGTTGACGAGTTCATAATCATCGACCATTATAATTTATAGTAGAAGGCAAATTGGGTCAATAGACGTTTATATGAAAGTTGTCTGTAGTAAGCAGACACAGAATTTATTTCCGATATATACTGCCGATCGTATGAATTTGTGAAAATTGGAATAAGAAACCCACGCTCTTGTGTCGG
>CAIMCT010000222.1 GCA_903839535.1 uncultured Desulfobacteraceae bacterium | reverse complement strand
TTTCATGATAAAAAATTTGTTGCGTAGCGGAGTAGGTTGCCGTCCGATGTTCAAATGCCCGAAAAGAGACTGGAACTGATCCTCCATCGCTACATCATAATAATGCGCCAGCATGGACAGCAGCAGGCTTTTACCGAACCGTCGCGGGCGGATGAACAGCAGAGAATTACCCGTATTTTCCAGGGTGCGGATAAAATGGGTTCTGTCGCAGTAGAAATAATTCTGCGTGACGATTTCCTTGAAGTCGAAAATACTGTATGGGAATTTCATTGTTCCTCCTGGATATTTGGAAAAAGGGGGCCAAGGAATGGCTCGTCGGTCTAAATCGCCCTGATGCCAATCGCTGTATAATTGTCTTGATTTTTCGGAGCCCGGCTCAACAGCAGCTTTTCCATTTGCTGAAACCACTGTGCAGTTGAATCTGAATTGGACAACAGTTCCTCCATTTCTTTTTCCAGTAGTATACTCCCAGAATCCGTCCGTACACAGCAAAAATGCATCTCCTGGCTGAACCTGATGGCATTCTGTGCAGTTTAGAGGCTGCGATGCAGCGTGTTCGAGGATCAGCCAAAGTTAAATGCTTGGGCACAAGCACCGAGCAGCGCGGATTCTTGTGTTCAGACCATAAAGCCACATTCTTACGGACGCCATATAGCATCCCATCCCAGGAATTTACCCACGATCTCCATGTATTTCTGCAAGGTGTTGGCTTTTTTAATCTTCTTAAAAAAGGTTTCTCCGTTTTCAAAGGACCTGAAAAAATACAGCCAGTAGCTTTTCATTTTATCTACCAAATGGGATTGCCCGCTTAACTCGGCTCTGTAGGCTTCAAACAGATCATCATGGAAATTTTTAAATCTTTCCACAGGTTGAGGGATGTTTTCTTCTCCGGATCGAAGAATTCCCGGCAGAAACGGATTGGAAAGAACACCTCTTCCGATAAGCCAGCGGGAAATGGTTTTGAACCTTTCTTTCAGATTGATAAAGGAGTCGTAGTCAAAGATGTCGCCATTATAAGTGACCGGAATCTTCAGCAGCGGCAGGCATTCCTCGAACGTAGCCAGGTCAACTTCTCCGCTAAACATCTGGACTCCGGTTCGTGGATGGATGATTAACTCTACAATGGGGTATTGATTGAAGATGGGGAGAAGATTAAATATCTCCTCTTTTTTTTCTCTTCCGATTCTGGTTTTTATTGATAGCCGGATTGGGATGCGGGGAATGACATCGTCCAGAAAAGCCTTTATCAACCCAGGGTATGGCAGCAAGCCAGAGCCCCGCTGCTTTTTAGCGACCATGGGAGCAGGGCATCCCAGGTTCCAGTTCACAGTGTCGAATCCAAGGTCGTGGAATGTCGTTGCAAGTTGAATAAATCCCGCCGGATCATTGCCGATAATCTGAGGAACAACCGGCATCCCGTGGTTGTTTTCAGGCAAAATGTCCTTGATATGGGACCGGCTGATCTGTTTTGCCGAAAGCGTATTGATAAAAGGGGAAATAGCGGTGTCAATCCCTTGGAAATGAACCGAATAAAGATTCCTGTAAAGGGCATTTGTAAGGCCCCTTAGGGGGGCAAGAGATAGAAACAGGGGTGACACTGACTTGTCTTCCTGCAAAATTAAACCGGTTCAATCGAAGTCAAGTACATGTTGCCCAAATCCACAGTCGGCGAACTACTGCGCCGGGATGAGTTATACTGCGAACGGGCATAATCTGCGCCTTCATTATGCTCCATCCCCCAGCGGGGGAGATACTTCCCCTTTCATCATGATTTTTCGATGGCTTCCAGATTGTTCGGTAGCATTTCTCCAGCTTAGGGTCAAGAAGTTTTTCCATCCCAGGGTCTGACAAAGTAATAGAATTCTTGAAAAGTATGCAGTAGCCGGTTACTGTATACTGCTTTTATGCTATCATCATGATTTTCGATTGGATTTCCGATTATCAACCTGCTATATAAGCGAAAAGTAGTGCTATGGTAGAGTATGCAGTAGGGATTCATCGCTGAAAAGGTAAATCATGTATTGACTTCAACTAACGAAAGGAATTTCCAATGAAAACAGCTCAGAGTTGCCGGTTGATCGGACTCGTCGTGATGGTAATGGCAGTTGCAACGACTGCAGCCGCTGATAAGACATCTTTTGGTCAGGATGTATTGAAAAGCGCCCAACAACTGGCCGCAGGGAAAGATTCTCCGCAAAACAGCCAGATTGTTGATGGCCTGAAAGAGGCCTTGCAGGTGGGAACGGACAACGCTGTAAAGAGCGTGTCCCGACCGGATGGGTATTATAAAAATCAGGACATTAAAATCCTGCTTCCCCAATATGTGCAAAATGCTGAAACGGTCCTTCGGGCCGCAGGCATGGGGGCGACCCTCGATGAATTTGAACAGAGTATGAACCGGGCGGCCGAAAAGGCCGCACCCCAGGCAAAATCGCTTTTTCTGGATGCCGTCAAGCAGATGAATGTCACGGATGCGGAAAAAATCCTGAATGGCCGCGACAACGAGGCAACCCTCTATTTCAAGGATAAGACAAGTGCGCAGCTCCAGGCACTTTTCATACCGATCGTCAAAGAGTCCATGTCCTCGGTCGGTGTCACCCGGATATATCAGAGTCTGGAGCAAAAGATTCAGAGTATCCCTTTTGCCGGCGCCACTTCCTTTAACCTGGATCAATATGTGACTGAAAAATCGATTGACGGGATATTCGTGATGCTGGCCAAGGAAGAGGCCAGCATTCGCAAGAATCCTGCGGCGCGTGTTACCGATATTCTGAAGAATGTCTTTGGGAACCGATAACTGGAGTTCTTTACCATGAGTATGCTGCGAAAGAGCATAATCTGCGATTTCCTTACACTCCCTCTCCCAGCGGGGGAGGGTTGGGGTGGGGGTTTTAAAATGCAGGATTATGCCCGTTCGCAGTATATCAATTCCAATTTGTTCATAATTTCCTCAGATAGGCAATCTTTTTTTCGTATCAGATTTAGCATAATGGAACAACAGACAGTTTTGGAGAACAGAACACAATGTTTTGCCAGTTGAGTTGATGATTCCCTTCCGGCATTAAATTATTTTTGGTACATAACTGCTGTCCTGTTGGCTTTGTTTACAACTTCTTCAACCAGCCAATCCGGATCTATCACCCGCGCATCTTCTCCGAAGGATAATATCCAGGCGATCAGTTCCACTTTTGATGAGGCGGAAAATCCAAGACGGATTTTATCATCGTCGTTCTCTATCCAGTCTCCCTCCGGGTAAGGCGTTCCCCGAATACTACTGGTTCTACCGGATTTTGTGGTTTTCATACTACAAGCCGGTGAAAATTGCATTTTTGCAGCACTGTTACCCTAATTTCGCTCATTTTTTATAACATACTGATATTTATAAGATAAAATCAATGATGAATTCCATTTTTTGAATGAATTTTACTTTTTTATGCTTTAAATTAAATGTATTATGAAAAATAAGCGAAACATGGGCTGTTACAATAAAAGGTGTCTTATATTTGCAAATATCGCGCAATTCTGTTGCGCGATTCCATTTTTCAACAGGCTCCAGAACACTCTC
>CAIMCT010000221.1 GCA_903839535.1 uncultured Desulfobacteraceae bacterium | reverse complement strand
GCAGAGACGCAGAGATTACAGAGAAAATATTAAATTAAGATATCCTTTGCGTCTTTGCGATAAACAGTTTTTAATTACATATAAACAGGATACCAAGCCAGTCCATGAAACCCCATATCATCATTGATTCTTCCGGCATTGAGCGGATATTGACCCGTATGACCCATGAAATTCTTGAAGTGCATAAGGGGACGGAACAATTAGCCCTGATTGGTATTCAAACCCGTGGAGTACACATGGCTCGGCGACTTCAGAGACGCATTCGCGATATCGAGGGCGTTGAAGTTCCCGTGGGTGTTCTGGATATTACCATGTACCGGGACGACTGGACCCGCATCAGTCACCATCCGGTGATTCAGGCGACAGACATTTCATTTTCGGTGGATGGGCGTGATGTCCTCCTGATTGATGATGTCTTGTTTACCGGAAGAACCATTCGGGCCGCCATGGATGCTCTGATTGATTTCGGACGCCCAAAGTTGATAGAGCTGGCGGTTCTGGTGGACCGTGGACACCGTGAGCTTCCGATTCAGGCCAATTATGTGGGGAAATCCATGCCAACCCGGCGCGCCGAAAACGTGAACGTCATGTTTTCAGAAAGTGACGGCATAGATCAGATCGTCCTTGAAGAAGGAAGGGAAGAAGATGGGAACTGAAGAGCATAAGGCGACTGCGCCCAGAAATCTGAGCATTGGTATTCTGTCCGTTTCAACTACCCGCACCCTGGCGGAGGATAAAAGCGGTCAATGGATCAGCAAGCATTCCAAAAAAGAAGGGCATCAAATTGTGTGTCACCTGGTGATTCCGGATGACGCACAGATCATCACACAGACGGTATTGGATGTTCTCCGCGATCATTCTCCCCATGCGCTCCTTTTAACAGGCGGGACAGGAATCAGCCCGAAGGATGTCACTATTGAGGCGATTCGGCCTCTGCTCGCCAAAGAATTGACTGCCTTTGGCGTATTGTTCAGTCAACTTAGTTTCGAGGAAATCGACTCTGCGGCGCTGCTATCCCGGGCCATGGCAGGTGTCATTGACAATGCACTGGTGTTTTGTATGCCTGGCAGTCTGAATGCCTGTAAACTAGCCTGCAATGCACTGATATTCCCTGAACTCGGGCATCTGGTCCGCCATCTTCAGGAAAGGTAATAAGGAGGCAACACAATGGATAGAAGAGATTTTTTGAAAATGTCTTTAAGTCTGAGCGCCATGGCTTTTCTTGATGATCCGAACCACTGGTCTGTTTCTCGCGCAACTGCGGCGGATTCGCCCGTAAGTCCGGCATCTCCGCCATATACCAACGATGCACTTGAACCATATATATCTGCACGAACACTTGAATTCCATTATGGCAAACACCATCAGGCATACATTGACAATACCCAGAAACTGATCGTTGGAACCGAATATGCAGGGCTCTCACTGAAGGAGATCATTCAGAAATCCAGCAAAAATCCCGAACATGCAGCCATCTTCAACAATGCAGCCCAGTCCTTTAACCATGAGTTTTTATGGAAAAGCATGAAGTCCGGCGGCGGCGGGGAGCCAAAGGGGCGGATCGGCCAGGCGATTGAAAAATCTTATGGCAGCCATGCGCAGTTTCAAAAAGAATTCTCGCATGCCGCCATGACTCAGTTCGGAAGCGGCTGGGCCTGGCTAGTTCAAGACGGAGCTGTTCTGAAAGTGATAAAAACCGCCAATGCAGACACACCGATGACACAGGGATTGACCCCCATTCTGACCCTGGATGTATGGGAACACGCCTATTATCTGGATTATCAGAACCGCAGAGCGGATTATGTCCGGGCATATCTGGACCATCTGATCAACTGGAGCTTTGCCGAAAGCAATCTGACTGGATAACAGAAGGTATGCCACATATCTGTTTCAGGTTTTCAGAATGACGGGGCCGGGCAGGGAGAGGAAGCCGGGGTTGCTTTGTTTTCGCCCTTTGCTTTTTTTGTATCATTCTTAAATTTCATCGAACGCTCTTGTGCCCGCTAATCACAACTAAAATCGAAAGGATTCCCCCTCTTTGAAAAAGGGGGGCGAGGGGGATTTCTGAGGCTATCCACCTGAAAAAACCCCCTCGATCTCCCTTTTCCAAAGGGGGAAGTATCATTTTCATATATGGGGTGATCGAATTTAAGAAAGATACCTGGATTGCCTGGATTTATTATTTTGAGTTCGAAATCTCTTCATATTCAGCATCATAAAATAAAACGCCAAACCAATAGCTATCCCTTCCCTCAATTCCCCAGTTTATCAAAGGGAAATTCGGTGATCATTTCTTTATCGGGGCAGGCATCCGGCACAAGTTTCGGAACAACGAGGAGCATGCCTATCGCAGCGAGGATTCCCATCACACAGCCGAAATGGAATGTTGCAGAAGGCCCGATCATTCTCCAGAGCAATCCACCGATGATCGATGCCGGAAGAAGGCCGATTCCTACGATTGTGGCATGCAGACCCAGCAGCGTTGCGCGGCTATCGCCGGGGCACAGTTCTGCAACCAGGGCTTTTTCCACTCCTTCCGTCAGCCCGCTGTAAAGCCCGTAAACCGCAAACAGAATCCAGACATGCAAGGATGTGGAAGCCATGGAAAATCCCAGATAGACCAGGCCATAGAACAGATACCCCAAAACCAGAAGCGTTCGCCTGCCAATCCTATCGGAGAGCCTCCCTGCGGGATACGAGATCAGTGCATACATGACGTTAAAGAGTAGATAGGCCAGAATAACTTCCGTCGGCTTAAAACCCAGATATACTGCCCGAAGCAGCAGAAACTGATTGGAGGAATTGCCCAATGTGAAGATAAAGGTCACCCACAAAAAGGCTTTCAGCCTAGGATGAATCGTTCTCCACCCAGTCAGTGGGCTGATTTTGGCACCATATTTTCCCGGTTTTGTTTCCTTAACCCAGAAAAGCAGCAGAACACCTGAAATACCGGGAATCATCGAAATGAGAAAAATATCGGTGTAATTCCCATGGGCGCCGGTAAAAAGCATATAGGCAATGCCGATACCGATCACGGCACCTAGCGTATCGAGCGCTCTGTGGATTCCAAAGGAATGTCCGAGCTGGTCGGCCCGAGAGGCTTCGGCGATAAGGGCATCCCGGGGCGCAGTCCTCACCCCTTTGCCGAATCGGTCCACCACGCGCCCGGCCAGCACCCATCCCCATGAGCTGGACAGGTACAAAAAGAGCTTTCCTACAGTTGCTGCTCCATAACCGAAAATGGCAAGGGGCTTTCTTTTTTGCGTTTTATCCGACAGGTATCCGGAATAGACTTTAAGAAGACTTGCCAGGCTTTCGGCAATGCCTTCGATGATGCCGATGATTGCCGGAGTGGCGCCTAATGATGTGGTCAGATAAAGGGAAAGCAGGGGATAGACCATTTCGCTGCTGATGTCCGTTAACAGGCTCACCAGTCCCAGAAGAATGACGGTTTGCATGGATTCATCTCTCCTTTTGATGCTCGTAAACTCTTCAGGCAAAATCGTTGAATATTTTCGCGCATTCCTTGATTTTCTCTGTTGCATCCTTTCGCAACGGCGGCTTCAGGATGTCTCTTTTCTCGATCTTTTTCAGCCACTGCTTGAGCTTTTCAATCTCCTCTTCGTTTTCTTCCACTTCGGCGAAGATGCAGTTCTTCCTGCCGATCTCAAATTCTATCTCCTTGAAAAAGTCATCACATTTCTCGATAAGCTACCGGTACTCTTCGTTCCGCGAATCAACAAATGCTTGAATAATGCTTTCCTCCTGGCTCTTGATGAGAATATTTCCAGCAAAAAGCAGGGCGGATATCTTGTAGCCTTCAATCTCTTCGATGAGTTTTTTGAGCATGTTGATGCGATCGGTTGAATGCGGAACGACCCAGACCGACTGATGATTGACGGCACCGAGCTTTTTCAGTTGTCTCCATGTATAACCCCTTGCTCTGGATGGTTCGGCAGGCAGGCTGTAAGTAAAAATTATCCATTTCATGATGCAATCATCCCCCCTATTCTGATGTTCCTAAGAACCTTTGCAAACAGTACCACATTTCCTTTGTCGCAAAAATGTATTTCTAATCATCAGTAGCGCAAATCCTGTCCGCACCGGGAAATTTCCAGCGTTTGAATTTTCCGCGAAAGAGCGCAAAAAAACCAATCGCAAATCCCTCATTGGCCTGTATCGCTGACACAGGTATCAGCCAAAAGCAAGGGCCAAACCAGCAGTATCATGACCTGATTTCTAATTTTTCTGAACAAAATCAGTATTTCGTACTGGACAAAATAATCTTGACAGCGATCTTAATAATTGTTACTTGATTGGCTAACTGAACAATGGAGATTGTCTATGAGAAACACCCTGTCCCTGTTTAAGGCCCTTTCGGATCAAAACCGTCTGCGGGTGGTGGCCGCGCTTCTTTCTACCCACGAACTCTGCGCCTGTCATATCAAGGAACTTTTGAAAATTACCGGAGCCACTGTATCCCGCCATCTGGCCTTACTGATAAATATCGGGCTGGTTGATAGCCGAAAAAAGGGCAGACGGGTGTATTACCGGCTTCGAAAAGATCAGCCTGATTTCAAGGCATTGATCCTGTGGCTGGAACAAACAATTGGCAACGCCGTTGTTGTCAGGGCGGACCTGGCTATGCTGGATGATATTGGTTCCTGCGATATGATTGAAAGGTGCAGAAAACAGCGCCAATCCGGTTCCAATCCCTGATAGTTGTTCAACCAATTGACGGCATCACGATTCCAGGAGATGCCCGAAGATGTGCCGGCTTTCACGCCAACGCCGCCATGCGGGTTGATCCGGTTCTGAAAAACACCACATTATGCGATACGGTCGGCGGCAGTGCTGAGTTTTACAACAACCAGGTCAAGCTGATGAAGGTATAGGCAACCCTGATAAGGGTGGATGACTTCGTAAAAATTCATAGATCGCTTCAGGATTTCATCCTCGGCAATGAAAATATGGATATAAGGCATCCTTCATATTACCTCAAAAGTAGTTGACACTTTTTGGGATGAGCCCGAATGGCCTTGATCATCATTTCAGTCACTGTTATGGATAACGATTCCCCACCTTTGAAAAGGGG
>CAIMCT010000220.1 GCA_903839535.1 uncultured Desulfobacteraceae bacterium | reverse complement strand
TATTCTCCAAAAATGCAGTTAGATAGCAACGAGACCTATTACGTTCACCCATGTTATAATACTTAACCACAAGGAGATAGTGCAATGAGCAAGAATTTGGTGTTATTTACCGGTGTTGTTGTCGTTTTTTTATTTTCTCTCGACATCGCACAGGCAGAAGAGCAGAAGGTTAAACCCGGGCCAGCAAACACTAAGCAAGTCACGGTAAGCAAACAGGAACAACAACTTCCTGTCGCGCCTAAGATGAAGGGTGAAAAGAAGTTATTATTAAAAAACGACGGGGATGTATTGGTACACGTTGGGTTTGAAAAGGGGTTCATAGGCAAAGGGGTAACGATTAAACCCATTACACTCAAAGAAAGTTTCACCATAGAGGTTATCGTGAAACCTTCAGGCGAACAGGTCGTCCATGCGGGTATTGTTGGAAATCATCCGGGTAATGGGCATGACGGCTTCGTGATCCAACAGGATGCTATGGACCAGAATGTTTACTACTTTGGCTATGGCGATGGGGAAAAATGGGTACCCCCACTTAAATTTAGTAGGCTTAACGCGGGGAATTGGGCCTACTTGACGGCTGTTGTGGACAAGACCAACATTAAAATCTATGTGGACGGCAAGTTTGTAGCCAGTCAAGACGCGCAGGCTGTAATCAAAAACAGCCCTTTTCCCCTTGTTATTGGCAACGTGGTGAATGAAGGTGGAGGTAGATATTTCAACGGATCGATTGAAGAAGTAAGAGTCAGTAATGCAGCATTACCGGCAACCGAAATTTCCACGAACTGGGACAAACTGAAGAAGGTGTTACCTAAGTTATAGGAGTACGTCTAAAAGATCATTGATTCCGTGCCCCCCCCGCGCAAGCGATAGACCTTGTTCCGATAAAATGGGGGTGCGGTTTTCTACGAGTATGACCTTGCGGCTATCTCTTAGCTATTCAGCACGATTTCCTATCTACGAACAGCTATCTAACCTATATTCCCATTTTTTTATCATCATGAGGTAGGCAGTTATGAAAGCAGTCATCCTTGCCGGTGGTTTAGGCACTCGTATCAGTGAAGAATCTCATCTCAGGCCAAAACCCATGGTTGAGATCGGTGGAAGGCCCATTTTGTGGCATGTCCTTAAAATCTATTCGGCACACGGTATCAACGATTTCATCATTTGCCTGGGATATAAGGGATATATCATCAAGGAATATTTCGCCAATTACTTTCTGCACATGTCGGATGTCACCTTTGACATGCGGACCAATCAGATGAAGGTTCACAACAATCAGTGCGAGCCCTGGAAGGTGACGCTGGTGGATACGGGCGAAAACGTCATGACCGGTGGTCGTCTCAAACATGTTAAACCCTATCTGGACGACGCGCCTTTTTGCTTTACTTATGGCGACGGGGTGAGTGACATCGATATTCCGGACCTCATCGCCTTTCATCACAAGCAGGGCTGTCTGGCTACCATGACCGCTGTACAACCGCCCGGCAGGTACGGCGCACTTGATATGGATGGCAACCTCATAAGGTGTTTTGAGGAAAAGCCAAAAGGCGATGGTGGTTGGATCAACGGAGGTTTTTTTGTGCTTTCACCGAAAGTGCTCGATTACATTGAGGGCGATACTACCATCTGGGAGAGTGCTCCGCTGGAGCGGCTGGCGCGTGAAGGTCAGCTTTGCGCCTACAAACACAGTGGCTTCTGGCATGCCATGGATACACTCCGGGATAAGATGAAATTGGAAGAACTCTGGCAGAGCGGCCATGCGCCCTGGAATATCTGGAATGGAATGTGCGACAATGATTGATACTGTGATAGATACTGACTTCTGGAAAGGTCGTAGTGTTTTTCTTACCGGCCATACAGGATTCAAAGGTGCCTGGCTGAGTCTGTGGCTCAACAAAATGGGGGCATCGGTTACGGGATACGCACTTTCACCTCCCACAGTACCAAGCCTGTATGAACTTTGCCGGGTGGGTGAACTTACCACCTCCATTATCGCCGATGTACGCGATCTCTCCAGTCTCAAGGCGGCCATGATTCAAGCGCAACCAGAGGTGGTGATTCATATCGCGGCTCAGGCTCTGGTGCGGGACTCCTATCAGATGCCGGTTGAAACATACGCTACCAATGTGATGGGGACCGTGCATTTGCTTGAAGCAGTGAGGTATTGCGGCAGCGTCAGGGCTGTTGTGAATGTCACCACGGACAAGTGTTATGAAAACCGAGAATGGGCCTGGGGCTACCGGGAAAATGAAGCGATGGGGGGATATGATCCATACTCCAGCAGCAAGGCATGTTCGGAACTGGTTACTGCCGCCTATCGCCGTTCCTTCTTCGCGTCTTCACGATCTCACGCTCTCACGCCCTCACCCGCCGTTGCAGTTGCAACCGCCAGGGCCGGGAATGTCATCGGCGGGGGGGACTGGGGCAAGGACCGCCTTGTCCCGGATTGCATCCGTGCGTTTTTAAAGGGTGAGCCGGTGCATCTTAGAAACCCGGATGCCATTCGCCCTTGGCAGCATGTCCTGGAGCCACTTTCCGGTTATATGCTCCTTGCACAGCGGCTTGTTCAGGACGGTGCAAAATTTGCGGATGCCTGGAATTTCGGACCTGAGGATCAGGATGCCCGGGATGTAGGGTGGGTGGTGGCAAGTCTGTGCAAGAAATGGGGAAGTGGTGCCGAATATACCATTGATGACGGGATTCATCCTCACGAGGCGACTTACCTGAAGCTTGATTGCAGCAAGGCCAGAGCGTATCTAAACTGGCGCTCCAGATGGAATCTTGATACTACCATTGATGCCATTGTAAGGTGGACAAAGGCGTATCAGGATGGTACGAATTTAAGACAAGTCTGCATGAAACAGATAGATGAGTATGAAGCATCCCTGTTTCGTTGATTTACCCGGAAGATGAGGAAAAACAGCTATGATCGCTGTAAAAGCACAGTACAATCAAGGCCGTATTGAATTTCTTGATCCAATACCAGCGGATATTGTCACAGCAGAACTCAATATTATTGTCATACCGTCAGAAAAAAAACCTGAAACGGTAATCCCTGCCGATGTGTATCTTGCCCGCAGAAGATCAAGCGAGGAAGAGTTCATGCAAATCGGCCTTGCGGCTTTTTTTGATACGGATGATGATGCCAATGTTGACTGGGAG
>CAIMCT010000219.1 GCA_903839535.1 uncultured Desulfobacteraceae bacterium | reverse complement strand
TGTCATCCGGCCGGATGCGATCATTGATCTGACCCGACAGCTGAAACCTGACGGTACCCTGGAATGGAATATTCCGGCCGGAGAATGGACCATCGTAAGGTAAGCCTTCGGCCTTGAGCGTCCTAAATAATTGAAAAATTCTATTATTGATTTTGATTACGTTTTTTCTTCCTTGGTTGCCAAGGGAAGAAGTTCTTCAAGGCGATTGGCTTTCCAATCGGGAATAACAGTGAGAACATGATTGAGCCACTGCCAGGGATTAACCCCATTCATTTTGCATGTTCCCAATAACGAATACATCATGGCTGCACGCTGGGCTGCATCGTGACTACCGGCAAACAGGTAGTTCTTTCGACCAAGCGCAACGGGGCGAATGGAGTTCTCGATCCGGTTATTATCGATTAACCAGGTTCCGTCCTGAGTGTACCGCTCCAACCGGTCCCAGAGGCCAAGTGTATATTGAATGGCTTTGCCAATTGGGCTCTTGGGTAAGACGTCGTTTAGTTGTGCCATCATCCAGGCTTTCAGCTCCTGCAGAACGGGTACGGATTTCTCCTGCCTCAGGGCTTTTCGCTGGTCTGTCTCCATATCTTCGGCTTCCCGCTCAATCAGGTAAAGCTGCCGGATCTTTTCCATCGCGTATTCCGATCGTAGTTTATCATTATCCAACGATTGTTCGAACTTTCTGCGGGCATGTGCCCAACAGGCTAACAAGGTTATACCGGCAGTTTTTTCATACGCATCATACGCCTGGTACCCGTCGCATTGCAGAGCGCCCTGGAATGACTTCAAAAACTCACCGGGTTCTTCCCGACTCCGGCTTTTGTTGTAATCAAACACGACCATTTTATCTGGTGGCGAATGATACACCCACAAATATCCTTTATGCGTAGCCCCGGGTTTATCTTGGGTCTGCACCGGAATCGGGGTCTCATCGGCCTGCAGGTAATGACTTTGCTGAACTTTCCGCTGGAGAACATCGTAAAGGGGCTCCAACAAGCGGCACGTGGCCGAAAACCAGTCGTTCAGGGTCGATTCCGCCAAATGAATGCCTTGTTCCCGCTTAAAGATCTGCGACTGGCGGTACAACGGGAGGTGGTCCATATACTTACTGCCCACTATGTGAGCCAGCAAACTGGGACCGGCATTGCTCGAGGGGATCGGAAGCGTGGGAAGATCAGCAATGATGATTTTTCCGGTTTCCCGATCCAGAAACTTCGGGCGGGTCTGCTTCACCACATACAACCGACCCGGTTTATAGGCCAGGTGTTCGTGGACCGCTTGTCCGATCTGTTCCATGCCGGTAACATCCTCTTCGGGCAGTATAATTTGTTCTTCACGTGGAAGGTGAGCAGGAATCGACTCGCGTGCATGTCCCTTTTTATCGGGCTTATTACGGGTGTAGGCGACTTCCTCCTTCTGTGGCTCCACAACCGGAGCCTTATCAAACCCCAGGTTCAATGCCAGCTGTGAGGGATCTTCGCCGATATGGCGCTCGCTTTTGGAGCCAAACAGCATCCGCTTCAGGTTGGCCAGTTCCTGCTCGAGAAGCACCTGATGCATCAGAGTTTGGTTCAACCGGGCTTGAAGAGCTTCATTATCCTTCCGGAGTTGATCGAACTCCAGGCGGGAGATCTGAATGTAATCCGGTTTTTGCTCTTCGTTCTGCATACCCGAAGATACAAATAAAATGCTCTGAAAACCTTGAAAACATTGATGTTTTGGCAGAATATTTACCAACACCGTCAAGCCCGATTTTGTTGAAATCGATCGAATTTCGAATACCGCTTTCTTCGTTTGATGTGGGTCATGGAAATCCCTTCGATCATCATCACCAACTCCGCCCAACTCATAACGAAGGTCATCGAGGACGAGTCAAAAGAAGGAAGTTCCAGTGTGCCTGTCTCCAGCCTTTTATAATAGAGGATGTAGCCGCCTTCTTCCCATCGCAGCAATTTTATCCGGTCACGACGGTGATTAATGAAAATGAACACTTCTCCGGAACTTGCGCTGCGGCGAAGCTGACGTTCGACCAAGCCGCTCAATCCATCAAAGCTCTTTCGCATGTCGGTGGGCTCACGATACAAATAATAACAACAGGAACTGGTCAGTGCAAACATGGCTTACCTCCTGCAAATTAGTGACTCAGCCATGGACAATGAAGAAGGACCCGACAAAACAACCTGGATTCCATCAGGAAACCGAATCTCAATCTTTTCATCACCTGCTGCAGGATTTGGAACATCGGCCAGGTGTACCGCAATAAATCCGGAACCCGGACTCGATGCGAAAAGTGGTCTCTTTACCGGAGGTGTGATCAATTTGTTTTTAGCGACCGATCCGCTGGTCAATCTGTAATGCAACGGGTTCCTAATCTGAAAAAGTTCCATGGCGACATATTTTTTGTGCCTGGAAAAGTAAAACCGAATATGTTCACTCACAATACGCTCAAGGCCGAAGGCTTACA
>CAIMCT010000218.1 GCA_903839535.1 uncultured Desulfobacteraceae bacterium | reverse complement strand
TCCTGATCTGGTTGATCAACTCAAAGGTTTAATCAATTACGCTGATTTGGGGATTGTGGATTTCTCTTTAGCAGAATTGGAATTTGAGCCTCATTATCCGCCTAATGAAATACTTGAAACAATTCCCGCTGTTCATGGTGCCCCTGATGATGTTCTGAAAAAAAACGGCGATTCTGGTTTGAAGGTTCACCAAAAGTCTTATGAATTTAGTATTTCTCATCAGTCCGGTCAAAAAATCTTCTCGTTTCCCTGGGAAGCAGAATCAGATGGAACACGTCGTTTGTTTGGTTTAAGTGCTCCGATTTTTGATACATTGAAAAATGGCAAGGTTTTATTTGTTGACGAAATTGACCGTAGCTTGCATCCCCTTTTGACTCGCAAACTGATTCAACTTTTCCAAAATCCACAACTAAATTCCAAGGGTGCGCAACTTGTTTTCAACACCCATGACACCAGTTTATTGAGCGCCGGTTTATTCCGAAGAGATCAGATCTGGTTTTTGGAAAAAGATCAGTCGGGCGCATCCCACATTTATCCGCTCTTGGAATATAGTCCTCGTAAAGGTGAATCTCTCGAAAAGGGCTATCTGCAAGGGCGTTATGGCGCAATACCATTTCTGGGTGAATATCCATTTGGGGGGAAATAGCCGTGTCCAAAAAGGCTAATAAAACCAATCAAGTTGGATTTAGATTTGGGCTCGCGCGTTCTATGAATGACTACCGCCGAACCCGGGGAAACAAAGCTCCAGGCAAGGTGATAGTCATTGTATGCGAAGGTCAAGAAACCGAACCAAACTATTTCAGAGCACTGCGCCAAAAATTTAGATTGCGTACATTGAATGTGAGAGTGGTTCCCGGTAAAGGTGCACCTATTAGTGTTGTTAATTGTGCTATTGACGAAAAGAAAAGAATTGACGAACCAACAGATGAAGTTTGGTGTGTTCTTGACACAGAAAATCCGCTCGAGAATCCGTCGCTAAAAACTGCAATTGAAAAGGCACGAAATAGCAAAATAAATTTGGCCGTCTCAAATCCAGCGTTTGAATATTGGTACTTTATTCACTTTGGATCATCAAGTCATCCATTCGCCAATGGACAAGAAATGAAGCGGGCAGTTAGGGAATATATTCCAGGCTACGAAGAAAGCATGAATGTTTTTCCGGTACTTGACGAACTTACTGCAACAGCGATTAATAATGCTGAATATTTACGAAAACATTCACTTGAGAGTTGGGATCTATTTCCTAATCCATCAACAGGTGTTGATAAATTAGTCGGAGAAATCATCAAATTAGCCCAAGGGACATAACAAAGGACCAGAGCGTCATGGCGCTCTGGTCCTTTGTTATCCATCCGGTCTCTTTAGTTATTGATTTACAAATATTCCTATAATCGTACTTGTTTAATTACTTCTCGTGAAGTAAAATAGCCTCGAAAGTTTCGTTCTTTTACAACTAAGTTCCAGGGTAATCCTGTCCCCCCAAAATTTACTTCGGTACCCACCCCATCCCCGTCGGGGCCGCCATGAGTAATTTTGGTGGCACAGAACTCCCGAGATGACTAAAATCATCTCGGGAGTTCTTGTTTTATGTGTTTTTTTGTTTTTTTTGTACCAAAAAGAGTGCCATGCTTTGGGCACTTTTTGTTTTTAAGCATTTTGAGCACCCATTTTGTGCCAAAAAGGTGATCGCGGCCTTGATAGGTACGCTGGTGGTCGCGAATTCAGGCATGACTGGATTGAACGGCATGTTTCAGGTATACCCATTGATTGTGGCTGTATCCAAAAATATGCCAGTTTACATTGTGAAGTTATCTACTATCTGATTATCTAATAATTGATAATTGTTCCTAAATATCAAATTTTTCTTATTGAAATTATAAAAAATATTCGTATACTAATATTATCTGATTTAGCTTTGATACGAGGCGGGAATTTAAGCCTTTACGGGTCAGACGGGATTGTTAAAATAACTCTAAAACATTGAAATTTGATTTTGTGTTCAGATCATTGTGCGCAGATCGTGACATGAATCTCGCTGCAGAGTTGTTAAACTATTAACGAAGCTACTGACTTGATAAATTGCGTGATTAATTAATTTGGTGTTTCGACAGCGGGAGATCTTACATGGAAGACTGCGCAGACCTGGAACTCACCTTTCACAAGAAAGGCGTTGATGAATATTTTGTTGAATTCCGTTTTCATCAACCCGGCAGCCAAACGGACAACCGGATGGGGGGTGGTATTTCATCCGGTAATGCGCCAGTTGTCAGCTTGCCAGATACGCTCTTTACCGAAGAGCATCTGCTGGATCTGACTCTGTATGGTAAAACGCTTACCGATACGCTCTTTTCATCACCAGATTTAAAAATGCGCTTTGCCAACGCCTGCACGGTATCAGAATCCCATAATATCCCACTGCGCATTCGATTATGGTTTGCCACTGATGCCGCTCGACTGCACGATATCGCCTGGGAAACACTCCAGCACCCTCTCACCTACGCTCGTCTCGGCCTGGGGGATAACTATTACCTTTCTCGCTATCTGAGCAGCGACAACTGGCGAAAGACAGAATTACCGGCTCTGGGCTCGTTGAAAGCGCTTGTCGTAGTCGCCAACCCCTCCGGTTTGGAAAAGTATAATCTGGCGCCAATCCAGGTCACCGCTGAAATTGCTCGCGCCCGTCAGGGCCTGGGAAATATTGCCACCACGGTTTTGGCAAGCGCAGAATCAGGACAACCCGCAACCTTTAACAACCTGCTCAGTCACTTGCGCGAGGAATACGATATTCTTTACCTGGTCTGTCATGGGCTGATGGCCAATGATCAGGGTTGGGTCTGGCTTGAAGATGAACAAAAAAATATCGCGCGCCATTCTGCCGTCGAGATCTCCGCAGGTATTTCCTCCCTGCGCAAACCGCCGGTGCTGGTTGTTCTGGTATCCTGTCAGAGCGCCGGAAACCTGAAAGAGAACAGCGCCGGCCGGGCCATGCGCGCGCTTGGCCCTCAACTGCTTGATGCCGGGATTCCGGCTGTCCTGGCCATGCAAACCAACCTTAACATGGGTACTGCCTCCCAATTCATGCCATTGTTTTTGGGCGAACTTCTGCGCGATGGCCAGATTGACCGGGCTTTGGCCGTGGCGCGCAGCCGCGTTCTCAAGCAAAATGACTGGTGGGCGCCCGTATTATTCAGCCGTTTGATCGATAATCGTCTGTTCTCTGTTCCACCCGGCCCACAGGTAGAACAGGGGTTTAAAGCCCTGGCGGAACTGATTAATAGTTCTCCTGAAATTCGCGCCAGCGCCAGCGAATCCCGCACCGATTTTGAAACAGCCTGTCAGCAAATCATCCGGCTTGCCAATTATAAAGATTTGCACGATCTCTTGCACGTGCTGCAGTTCGATTTTTATGCCCTGGTGATTTCCCCAGCCGGCCGTTTCCCGGATGATGAAACCGCCGAAGACGAGTTACTTGTACACGAAACGAAACTGGATGAAATTGTAAACGACTTGCGTAAGATTTTGGAGCGCCCGGCCGTCAACCCATCCGAAAAATTATGGGCGCAAAAAATCGAAAATGCTCAAAAAAATTTTACGCAAGCCATTGAGCAAAGCGACCCGGTTTTGTTAAAAAGGTCTTTGGATAATATTAAATTCGTGATAGGCAACCAGCCCACCAAGATTAATGGCCTGCTTACTGAGGCTGCGCGCGCACTACACCTGGATGTCCTGATCGCTGTCTTGAAAAATTTAAATCAGCTCGTACAAACTCTTGATCATGGCTCGGCGGTTTCCGTTCAATTTGAGGATGGTTTGAAAAACTTGGACTTCTTGAATGTGGATTTAAATGCGCAGGTTGCTGCCCATGACCATTGGCAGGCAGTTGAAAATGAGCTGCGCGGACTTGAAGGATCCATCGAGAAAGATCTATTGGATGAATTGAAATCGTCTTGGCTGGATGTAAAAACAACTGCGCTTGAACTGTATCGGGATATCGAAGAATACTGGGCCCGGAAACTCATCGAGGACAGCGCAGCCCTTGATCAAGCCATACTTGATGATAATCCCAAGCGCATTAAACAAGCATTTCGTAAGTATCGCAGCCGTATTGGCAGGCGCTTCTTTGATGTGGATACCAATCTCAAAGAACTGTGCGGTGAAATCAAAAAGATCGGCCCGCCACTGGATGATGTCATAAGGAAGATCAAATGAGCGCCCTACCTGATGAAAAGCTGTTATTCCCCTCCCTGGTTTCTTTGCGAGCCGCGCATCTTGACTTGCTCAAACGTTTCCGCGACCTGAAGGAGCCGGTCAGTTTCGCGCCCGAGATCCGCGATTTTATCGCCCGCTGCGTTTATTCGGGCGTTTTTCTGGATCTTGATTCTGATCGACAGAGCGCCCAAAGTGTCCTGGATTATTGGGGCTCCCGTCTCTATCGCATGGACGCCAGCGAAATTGAAAATATTCTGCTCGAGTTTGACGCCTCCCGCGCGCCTGTGCTGGACGATTCTCTGTGCCCTTACCTGGGGCTGAGTTCATTTGGGGAAGAAAAAAGCCAGTTATTTTTTGGCCGGCAGCGCCTGGTGACAGATTTGCTTGACCACCTGCGCCAGAGAAAAGTATTGATCCTTGCCGGGTCGTCCGGGAGCGGCAAATCCTCAATTGTGCGCGCCGGCTTGATCCCGGCTATGAAAAGCGGCGAATTCCCTGAAACGGAGTGGAGTTACCTGGCCTCGCTCGTGCCTGGGGCAGATCCGCTGGCCCGGTTGAGCGAGGTGCTTGAAACCGCGCAAGCGAGTAACGCCGTTCTTTTTGTTGACCAGTTTGAAGAAGTATTTACCTTGTGTCACGATACACAAAACCGTCTCGATTTTGGGAAAAAGTTGGTCGAATTTGGCCAGGATTCACGCTTTGATCACCGCATTATCCTGACCTTGCGCACCGACTTTGAAGACAATATGAGCTTGTTGCCAGATTTGAATCAAACGCAAAATTATTTCCGGGTAACGCCACTGAATGCGGGTGAATTGCGCGAGTCGATCGAAGCTCCCGCGGACTTGATCGGCCTGAAGTTTGATGAAGGGGTGGTTACTGCTTTACTGAACGATATTCTGGGCGAGCCGGCTGCCCTGCCATTGTTGCAGTTTACCTTGCTGAAGCTTTGGGAAAGCCGTGAGCATAACCGCATTACCTGGTCTGCCTACCAAAGACTGGGGGGAGGTCGTCTGGCCCTGGCAAATAGCGCAGATAAATTTTATAGTGAGCTTATTCCAGAACATCAGGTCACTGCGAAACAAATTTTGTTGCGTCTTGTCCGCCCGGCTGAAGGTCGTCTGGAATTTACCAGCAACCGTGTTCAATGCCAGGATTTATACCAGGGGGGCTATGCGCGCGACCGGATCAATCTGGTGATCGAAAAATTTGTGCAGGCCCACCTCTTGCGCCTGACACCTGGCGTGCAGCAAGCGCAAGACCAGGTCGAGTTTGCACACGAAGCCATCATCCGCAACTGGCGGACTCTGGTGAATTGGCTTGATGAAGAACGTGAGCGTTTGCGAGAGCGTATTCGGTTATCCAGCACAGCAGAACAATGGCAAAAGCGTGGCCAGGATGTTTCTGCCCTACTGCGCGGGGCCTTACTGGCGGAGGCGTTGGGTTATACGGAATTGAATGATCTGGAAAAAGCCTTTATCCTCGCCAGTCAGATGGCAGAAAAGGCTGAAGACGAAGACCGGAAAGAGACAGCCAAACGAATTGCGCAGATGGCGAATAGCGGTTTGATATTAGCCATCCTTTCTGTAGCACTTTTTTTAACTACATTTGTTGGTATATTGTTAAACTCTAAATTTGTTACTCAATATCAACCTTTATTTACCGGGATTGGTTTTATTCAACTATTTGTAAGTGTTCGAGTATTGACATTGTCTTTCTCAAATTCCACCATAATGAAATCGTTAGGAATATGGCCCGGGAAGCGTTTCCCTTTTCTGGTAGCTCCGAAGGATTTTGCATACCACCAAACAGGCCTTGAATCTGGTGTGCGGATTCAAGCGGCGTTATCATACATTATTCCGATCTTTTTTTCTAT
>CAIMCT010000217.1 GCA_903839535.1 uncultured Desulfobacteraceae bacterium | reverse complement strand
TTGAAGTTGGAACAAAATCATCTGCCCTGTATTCATTTTCCCTTGATCTTGCTTAATGAGCATGTTATGCTCATAGTTCATTTTTTTGTAACCTGCTGAAATTACAAAATCCACCAAATAACATTGAATCAGCTTAGTATCAATAAACTCATTATGTTAACTTTTCTGGACAAATTGGCCGATGCAAAGAGTATCACCTTTCAGGGGTTTCTTTACCAAAACCCAGGTCAGTGGGAAAGACAGGTTTGCCTGCAAAGTGTTGGCTGTTTTTACTCTTTCAAATTAAATGGGCCTCAAACAGAGACACATTTAATCCGATAATTCATTTATGATTGTCAACCTATTCTGAATATTTTCCGCCCTTTTTAACTTAAATCAACTGGGGGCCAACAACGTATAGAAATGGCTTGGTAGCTCAGGCTTGTGAGATAACGAATCTATGAATGTCCATGCTAATTTGCAAAAGAAAACCAAAATTTCATTGGCGCTATTATTTCTGGTATGCAATCTCTTGTTGCTATGTTGGTATCTTTTTGTTGGCTACAAATCAGCTTTCCATTCGGATAGCGCTGCCAAGGTACTGTTGGCCAGGGAAATTGTAGAAACCGGCCAGTATTTTCCGCGCGACTGGAATTATGTTAATGGTGAGCTTTTTGTCCTGTTCGGGCACACATTTATAATCCCATTGCTCGCATTTATGCCTGCAGGCTATCTGTCGCATGCAATTTCGGGGTTGATTTCTGCTGTACTCATCCTGTCAGGGGTATGGTTTTTAACAGGATTGACACAGGTTAGTATTTCTCGTCGCATATTTCTCGTCGCAATTGTTGCTTCTGGAATCTCCGGTTTTATGGCGGAGAATCTTTACGGTCAGGTATCGTATGGGGTGTTTGTTTATTTTTCATGCTATATCCTTTTTTTCTCATACAGGTTTCTTCGTGCGGGCCAGAAGCAAGGAAAGTATTATGGACTTGCGCTTTTTTGTGTTCTATGTCTTGCGGTTTGGTCAAACCCGCAGCGTTCAGTAATGTTTTTTTGTATTCCAATAATCGCTGCGATTGCGTGGTATATGCTGGGACTGACTCGCACTGAGTTCTCCGAACAGAAAAAAACTGCCTGGTATTCGATTGCAATTGTTTTTGCGGGTGTTATGCTGGGCACCGCCCTTCACTCCGTAACGTTAGCGGGATTCAATAACGATGTTGCATCCCTTCATGCATACTGGCTTCCATACAATCTCATGCTGAGAAACGCTATCACCATTCCTGAAAGCCTTCTCGCCTTATTTGGCGGGCTGCCAACCGCAGACGGAGAAGTGGTGAGTAAAATTGGCATCTATGAAGCAGCTAGGCTCGCGGCAGGCTTGACTCTATTAGGTTTGATACCATACTCAATCCATGCGTCATTGCGGCAAAAGGGGAATGGCATCGCCTTTCTTGCAGCGTTTGCTTTTACGGCGCTTGTCGGTGTACTTTTTGTGCAGATTACTACCACAGTGCCAAAGGATAACCCCATTTTGATTTCTCGTTATTTTGTGCCTTCTCTGGTGCTGTCGTTAATACTAACACTCTCACAAAAACCTGATTGGTCCAAGATGCCGATAGTCTCACTTTCCATTGCGGCTGTGGCGGCTTGCTTTTTGACGAGTGCGTACCCGGCATTTGTGGAGATGGGAATCAGTTCAAAATTTGATCGAAGCGTCAGTGTCCAACGTCATAATGACCTGGATGGACTCAAGGATTTCCTCCTGGAAAATGGGTTGCACTATGGCTATGCAAAATTTTGGAATGCAGGAGTTCTCAGTGTTCTCAGTGACGAAAAACTTCTCGTTCGTCAAATCGTTATTGATCATGGTTTGCCAAAACCGGATCGCTGGTTATCCTCGAACCGATGGTATCGTCCTGGCGCATGGCAAGGGGAAACATTTCTTATATTGACAGCGCAAGAAGAACAAGAAAAAGAAGCTGTTGACTGGGGGTTGCTGGAACTCTATAACTGCAAACCCATTAGAAAGCTCTCATTTGCGGGGTGCAAGGTTTTTGTGTTCCCGCACAATTTGGCAAAATATCTGTCCGGCTGGGACATACGTTAAGATGCCCCCGGGAGTTTCCCTGCCTCAAAGGAATCAGGCAAGCTCCATGACAACTACGAGAATACTGGTTTTGCCGTGGTCTCCCGCTGTTCCTCCCGCAATTTATGAGTGTCGATACCTGCCTTCAACCTATCGCTATGCGGTTTTGGACTCCAGGGCGCTAACTACAAAAACCGGTAGAATTTGGAACTTTGGTGTTGAAGGGATATAGTTTTGCCCTGCGATAGCGTTTTGTCTCAAATGTCTGTTCAGCAAAATAGCTTTTGCAATGGATTACTAAAAAAAGTAATTTAGCAATAGTGCAAACTCGCCTTTAGCCGTTCTTCGGCATTAATGGTTCAAGTTATCTTTGGGAAGCCATAGGTCCAGCACATCCGCCAACGCCTTTGGCGACACAGGCTTGGTGATATAATCATTCATGCCCGCCTCCAGGCAACGTTCACGGTCGCCCTGCATGGCATTGGCGGTCATTGCTATAATCGGAATTACGAATGATGAATTACGAATTACAAATGAGGATGAGGAAGAAGAATCGTCTGTTTGCGCTTTATTCGTAATTTCTAATTCATAATTCCTAATTCTCCTTGTGGCCTCGAATCCGTCCATTTCAGGCATCTGCACGTCCATCAGCACCAGGTCGTAGGGCAGGGTTTGCAGGGCGGTGAGCGCTTCCACGCCGTTGGCTACTGCATCCGCGCGCAGGCCCAGTTTCTTCAGGATGCCCAGCGCCACCTTCTGGTTGGTGATGTTGTCTTCCGCCAGCAGAATGCGCGCCTTGCTGCCTGCGAACATGTTCAGCATCTCGCGGGCCGAGTGACGAGTGGCGATGAGCTTCGGCGCGGTTCCAACCTGATCTGTCAGCGCCAGAGACATAGCCGCCTTCAGTTCCTGGTGCTTAATCGGCTTGGTTGTATATGCCGAGAAACCGATCTCCTGGAAGCTCCGGGCGTCGCCCCGCGTCCCCATGGAAGTCATCATCATCATCCGGGTATTA
This sequence comes from uncultured Desulfobacteraceae bacterium, assembly GCA_903839535.1. Taxonomy (GTDB): domain Bacteria; phylum Desulfobacterota; class Desulfobacteria; order Desulfobacterales; family Desulfatirhabdiaceae; genus RAAP-1. The sequence continues at coordinate 45,930 of CAIMCT010000217.1, read as the reverse complement.
GCTAGGCGTTTGTCCGCATGGATGAACCGGCCCAAGGCCTCACCGTCCATGCCCGGCATCTGCATATCGATCACGGCGATGCAAAAAGGGTCGTTCTCATCCAGCGCCAGATAGAGGGCTTGGATGGCTCCATGACCATCCACTACCTCTGTCGGGCGCATGCCCCAGTGGGCAAAGCTGGTGGTCAGAATTTCGCGGCTGGTGGCGTTATTATCGACTATCAGCACACGAACGCCGTGCAAATCGGCTGGCGGAATACTTTCCATATCCGCCCCAGCAGCTTGTTTTTCAAAGCGCGCTGTGAACCAGAACTCCGAGCCTTTACCTTCTTCGCTGCTAACACCGGCCTCACCGCCCATCAGCTCGGCCAGTTGTCTGGAAATCGCCAAACCAAGCCCAGTCCCGCCGTATTGCCGCGTGGTTGATGAATCCACCTGGCTGAACTTGCCAAAGAGCAGCCCGATCTTGGCTGCAGGAATGCCTATGCCCGTGTCGCGCACGGAGAAGCGCAGCGTGACTGTTTCTCTCTTCATGCCCCCCCCCACTTCAAACGCATCGCCCTGCATACAGCCTCCTGTAGCCTGTCCACTGCTTTCTTGCGCATCTTCTACTAATGTTACGCGGATCGACACCTCGCCATCATGGGTGAACTTTATAGCATTGCCTGCCAAATTGGTGAGTACCTGGCGCAAACGGCCCGGATCGCCGCGAAGCATCATTGGCACATTTAGATCGGCGGCGCATAGCAGCTCCAACCCCTTCTCATGAGCTTGCACGGCCAGCGTACCAGCGAAGTCGTCCAACAAGCTCCATAAATCAAAATCCAGCGTCTCCAGATCGAGCTTTTTCGCCTCGATCTTGGAGAAATCAAGGATGTCGTTGATCAGCCATAGCAGAGATTCACCGCTGGAGCGCACAATTTCGGCATAGCGTCGCTGTTCATCATTTAGATCAGTATCCAGCAACAGCCCGGTCATGCCGATGACCCCGTTCATCGGGGTACGGATATCGTGACTCATGTTGGCCAGAAACTCGCTCTTGGCGACGTTAGCCGCCTCCGCCTGCGCCGCCATGTCGATCGCCTTAGCCGTAGCATCCTCAAGATAGCAGTTGACTTTCTGAAGTTCCGCCTGTTGTTGCTGTAGCTGATCCAGGCTCGCCGAAAGTTTCGCTGCAAGTCTGCGGTGGTTGAGGTAGGCAATACCAAGCATGATCAGCAGGACCGCTGCTCCTGTAATCACCTGCTCCAGCAGCTTCTTTTGATGTTTCTGTTCGGTATAGCGCAGGATCAGTCCATCTTCGCCCTGTTCGTAATAAGCGATCAAACTGCTACAGTCAACCTCGGCTATGTAGCGATCCATGATTGCTACAAGCCGTTTGTTCTGCTCTGTAGCGTTAAGATAAAAGGCGTATCTGCGCGGTGATTCCACGATGGTATGCAACATGGTCAGATCAACAAAATCCAGACGATAGCGATCTTCGTGAAACACATTTATGTTCTGAAGTGCAATATCGATGTCGCCATTCCTGACTGCCTGATAGAGGAGTGTTTGGTTATCATAGTAGATAATCCTGTGGGGAGAGACAAATGACTGGATAAACGGTATTATGGAGCAGGCTTTTACAACGCCAATCTTGTAGGATGCCAGGTCGTGTGAGTCTTTGATCTTGATCTTCTTTGAAATTTTTGCAATAGCTCCATAATAGGTGTCATGATAGCCGGCGGTGAAGATGCCTGTTGTGGCTCGCTCAGCCGTGTAACTTGCCGGCATAAGCAGATCAATTTTCCGATTGTAGAGCAGCTCCGTCTTGTCCGACCATGCAAGATTTTTATCATACAGAAACTGATACTTGAGCCCCATAATGTCTGCAAGATAACGGAAGAGATCAACGCTGATCCCCTGATAGGAGCTGGTATTGGTATCGTAGTATGAAAGGGGAGTGAAATTGTCATCCACCATCACTCGAAGCGGAGCAAGAGACTGGATAAATTGCGCATCCTGCTCGCTAAGGACAATGTGGCTGTGCATCTGAATCAGGGGGGCATCGAGGCCAAACACGAGGCTGGAACAGGGCGTAAGCAATACCATGATAAGGACATGGCAGCATCGTAGGTGAGTCAACAAAATTCGCGTTATAGCAACTATGTTGTGCAAGACTGTCATAACTGGCTGCATGAGCTGCCGGAACGTATTGTTCGCTGGTTTTAAAAGGTCGCTCTTTTTAGTCATTGTCTTGATCCTTTGGTTGTTTCTGTGTTGGGTAATGTGCTTGTATCGTTTTATAGAAAATAATTTCGTTTTCCAAACAGGGTGTTGGAAGCCCCCCCCCTGGGAGCGCCGCACCCCAGTGCGGCCCTTGTGTTCGTTTATAAACCGCGCCGAAGAGTGAGGGCGACCAGCCGGTTGCCCCTACTATTCCATGACAACACGATTTTCCCCAAAGCAACACCCTCAAACAGTTCAATAAATACATGGCAACGATTCGGCATAACCACCCATTCAAGAGCGGCTCACTTCGCTTTTGACATCATAACTGCCGCACTGGGGTGCGGCGGTCCCAGAGGTGCTTTGCCGCTCATCCATCCTGTGAACTCATATTTCTCCATCCTGTCAAATACAGTCGCCTAATCTTAAAGTGTTCCTGAGCGAAAAGCAAATTCCGTTTTTACATTCCGCATGTTTCATAATTACATACCCTTCAGATATACTGTCAATGGTTATAATTTTAACTTTTGAACCCTCACCCAAACCATCCCCTGCTGGGGGAGGAAAGCGCAGGTGGAGCCGGCATCCTGCCGGCTGCAGCAGCCGGCAAGATGCCGGCTCCACGACGAAAGATTATGCCTGTTTGCAGTATATAATCGTTCAGCCCCCTCCACCCGACTCCCTCCCGCTGGTAGGGGGCGGGAACGGTTACGTTTAAATCAGTTTGGACTCCAAACGAATAAAACCGTGTCAATCAATATATCAATTCCCGTCCTCTACTTACTTGTTGACAAGGGTGCAACATTATAGGTAGTAATATCGAATTATGGAAGTTTACCTATAGCCCATTGTCCGAAAGTCAGGTATATGTCACAGAAAAAGAAATTGGCGGAAACAGGCAGTATGGATCGGATCATTGCCGAGGCCAAGGCAGGTCGGGAGCTTCGGGAAAAGACTTACCGTGAACGCGCACTCAAACTGTTTCCATGGGTTTGTGCGAGATGCGCACGCGAATTTGAAGGGAAAAAGCTTCGGGAACTGACGGTCCACCATAAGGATCACAACCACGACAACAACCCGCCAGACGGCAACAACTGGGAGCTGCTTTGTCTCTACTGTCATGAAAATGAACACTCCCGGTATCTGGATGCCGAATGGTACGGCGCTGAAACCCCGGGCGACGTTACGACGGATACTGGTTCCGGACACAAACCGTTCGCCGCCCTTGAGGCATTGCTTAAAAGCAAAGACAAATCAATAAAATAATTATGCATTCGTAATTATTAACTTCTATTTCGTTATTAAGATGTGAGAGGCGGCATGGTCATTGAAATCAGAATCCCCAGCGTGGGGGAATCAATCAGGGAAGCAGTTCTTGCCCAGTGGCTTAGAAATGATGGAGATGCGGTAAAAAAAGATGAGCCAATACTGCTGATCGAAACTGACAAAGTGTCGCTGGAAGTGGCGGCGGAAGCCAGCGGAGTGCTTCATATTCAGGTTCCTGCGGGAACAACTGCGTCCATCGGTGCGGTTGTCGCAACCCTTGCTGTGGCGGAAGGTGCCGAGACAATCGCCCCCGCGCCCTCGATATCTTCTCCGCTGCTTCACTTGGCAAACGGGTTTCAATCTTCAGAGTCGCTGATGCCTGTCCCTTCCGCATTCCTTCATCCGCCCAGCGAAGCCCATCCATCAGTACCGCCGGTGGACGCTCCCACCACATCACCTCACCTACCCATTCATGATTCAACCCATTTGCCTCCCTCCGTCCGCCGCCTCATCCACGAAAACAGAACGAAACGTCCTGTCGATGTCGCCGCCATTACCGGAACAGGACCCGGCGGAAGGATCACCAAGGGGGATGTCTTGCTGCATCTTGAAGCAGCGCCGGCCATGCCTGCCGAATCAGCAACCGGATTACCAACCGGACCACCAACCGGACCACCCCTGCGAGCGGCCATGGATGCGCCCCTTCATGAGACCATAAGTGCGGTTATGAACGAGACAATAAATGAGATTATGCATGAAACCATGGATCAACTCACGATCCGCAAAACCATGACTCCGATCCGTCGGACGATTGCTGAAAGGCTTGTTCAAGTCAAACAGCAGACAGCCATGCTCACAACGTTCAATGAAATCGACATGAGCCGTGTGATGGCGATTCGAATCCGTTACAAAGACATGTTTCAGAAAAAATACGGGGTGTCCCTGGGTTTCATGGGGTTTTTTATCAAGGCCAGCATCGCCGCTCTAAAGGATTTTCCCGATATCAACGCATTTATCGACGCGAAGGACATCGTCTATCACAATTACTACCATATCGGAATTGCGGTCGGCAGTGATCGGGGCCTGGTAGTTCCGATTCTTCGTTACGCGGATCGCATGGGATTTGCGGATCTGGAAAAAGCCATTGCATCGGTAGTGAATAAAATCGCTTCCGGAAAACTTGGTTTGTCCGATCTTGAAGGTGGAACCTTTACCATCAGTAACGGCGGCGTATATGGATCTCTTCTTAGCACCCCCATCTTGAATCCCCCTCAAAGCGGCATTCTTGGCATGCACAAGATCGAAAAACGTCCAGTGGTAATTGACGACACCATTGTTATCCGGCCCATGATGTATGTAGCACTCAGTTACGATCACCGCATTGTGGATGGCAGGGGCGCAGTTTCCTTCCTGAAACGGATCAAGGAATGTATAGAAGAACCTGAACGACTCATGATGGAGATTTGATTATGGCGGCGGAAAATATTTATGATCTGGTGGTCATCGGCAGCGGACCCGGCGGCTATACGGCTGCAGTAAAAGCATCCGGAATGGGAATGACGGTAGCCTGCGTCGAAAAAGCGTCGCGCCCAGGCGGTGCGTGCCTTAATGTTGGATGTATTCCCAGCAAGGCGCTTCTGGATTCCAGCGAACTTTATGCAATGACAAAGAACGGGCTGTCTGCTCACGGTATTCTGGTGACGGGTGCTACACTTGATTTGCCGACCATGATGACCCGAAAAGAGCAAGTGGTGGAGGCCCTGACCAAACAGTTGGGAAAGCTTCTGGAAGCCAGCCGCGTTAATCTCCTTCAGGGAACGGCCAGGGTCATGGACGCGCATCGTGTTGAAGTTGTCGGAGGCGATGGCGGCGTTCACATTATTGGCGCAAAATTCATTCTGCTGGCAACCGGTAGCGTTCCGGTCACGGTTCCAGGCATGGAATTTGACGAGGACCGGATTGTCACATCAACCGGCGCGCTGAAATTCTTCGAGGTTCCACGGACACTCGGGATTATCGGTGGCGGCTATATCGGTCTGGAACTGGGTTCTGTCTGGCAACGACTGGGCGCAAAGGTTACGGTCATCGAAATGCTGCCTCAGATTGCCGCAAGCCTGGATGGCCAGATCAGCCGATCATTAAAGCGCATACTCGACAAGCAGGGAATGACATTTCGACTGAAAACCACCGTGACCCATGCAGATGTATCAGAAGGCGCAGTGAAGCTGACTCTTGAATCCAACGGCAAATCGGACATGATGGAATTTGACCGCGTTCTGGTCGCCGTGGGCCGAAAGCCTCTGACCACGGGACTGGGTCTTGAAGCCGCCGGCGTTGAAATGGATCCAAAAACTGGCCACATCCGCGTCGATTCCAGCTTTCAGACCAGCGTTTCGTCGATTTATGCAGTCGGAGATGTCGTTCCCGGTTCCATGTTGGCGCATAAAGCGTCCGCAGAGGGAATTGCCGCCGTCGAAGCCATGTCTGGACTTTTTTCGGAAGTCAACTACGATGCCATGCCGTCCGTCATTTATACCTGGCCGGAAGTGGCCAGCGTGGGCCTGACCGAAGAGCAGGTAAAGGCCCGGGAAATCCCCTACATTGCCGGTACCTGTCCGTTTTCCGGAAATGGCCGGGCGCAGTGCATGGGCGAAACCGGAGGACTCGTCAAAATCCTTTCCCATGCCCGGACGGATCGGATCCTTGGCATCCACATGATCGGTCCCCGGGTTTCCGAAATGATTGCAGAAGCCGTGCTGGCCATGGAAATGGGGGCAAGCTCCGAAGATATCGCCAGAACGATTCACAGCCATCCTTCATTTTCAGAAGTCCTGATGGATGCCGCCAAAAAGTAGGGGACGGGTATTGATATATTGATTGACGTTGAATAACAGGCGAGTGAAAACCATCTAAATCAATATATCAATGCCCGTCCCCATCATCGCTCTCGCTTGGGGAAATGAACAGTTACCTCATAACACATCAAAAAAAGGAGAAGAAAAAATGATTCGAAAAAGATTGAAAATGGTGCTTGCAGCTCTGCTGATTGTCAGTTTGGGCGCTGTGGCCTGGGCGGAAACGCCTGCACCCAAGGATGAAAGAAAACATACCACCTTGGGCAAATATGCGACATCCATCGAAGCCTACGAGATTTGGAAGGCAAACCCGGCAAAAGTCAAGATCATTGACTGCCGGATTGCCGAGGAATACTCATTCGTTGGCCATGCGCCGATGGCCTTCAACATTCCATCCATGCTCTGGACGGGAAAATGGGATGCTGAAAAAAAAGACTATGCACTCGAGCCCAATGCAGAGTTTGAGGCCCAGGTGAAACAGAAAGCCGGGGTCGATGACGTGATACTGATAATGTGCCGTTCCGGACAGCGCAGTTCAGTTTCCGTTAACCGGCTAGCAAAGGCCGGATTCACCAACGTGTATAATATCGTGGATGGCTTTGAAGGGGATAAGGTTACCGATGACGAAAGCTATTCAAAAGGCAAGCGCGTCAAAAATGGCTGGAAAAATTCACCGGCTCCATGGACTTACGATCTGGATACCACTTTGATTTATCATGTTTCCAAATAATCTGAATCAGATGTCTTAGGCGATTTCCAACAAAGAACACCCCATTGTCTGATTCAGATTTTTTTATGCCTTGATCATCGTTTCGGCCGGCAATTTATCCGTGTATCGCTGCCATCAGGCAATAATAGGGACGAATCCTTGTATTCGCCCTTTCGAAAGGGCGAATACAAGATTCGCCCCTACGAAATAAACCCAACTGGTCGAAATGATGATCAATGCCAAATCTTCAGCGGCGCAGTCTGCCTATGGAGCATAGAATGCCTCCGCCGCACAACAGGCAGAAACACGCCAGCCCGGTGCGCATCGTCATAAGAAAGTCGGTCTGCGTTTCGAAAGTAATCGAATGGCCTTTCATGAATACAGACAGTAAAACTGTGATGATTGTCATGCTGGTCATCATGCCCAGGGTGCGCATGCTGCCCACAAGCCCGGATGCCACGCCAAGATACCTGGGTGCCACGCTGCCCATTATCACGCTCATGTTGGGGGATGAAAACAGGGCGAAGCCAAGTCCCAGCAGCAAGAAGATGACGACAAGAACCGTCAGGGATGTAGATGCGGAGATGGCGGTGCTGACACCGAGGCCTGCCGCACAAAGCGCCATGCCTCCCGTGGCCACCCCCGCCGCCGAATACCGGTCTGAAAGGCGTCCGCAAAGCGGGGAAAACAGGGCTTGGGCTATGGGTTGGACGATGAGAACTGCTCCGGCCTGCTCCGGCGACATGCCCTTGACAAATTGCAGATACAGACTGAAGAAAAACGTTACGCCGAAGGTGGCGGCGTAGTTGAGAAGGGCCGCCAGGCTGCTGAGGGCAAACACTCGGTTATTGTGAAAAAGACCCACGTTCAGCACCGGATATTTTGTGTGCGCCTCCATGGCGACAAACATCCATAGTCCGGCGATACCCGCAAATATGAGTCCCCACGACCATCTTGCATGGTCAAGATTGGCGGCTCCAAAGATCAAAAGGACAATCGCACAGGCATAGACTGCTGCGCCTTTCCAGTCGAACGGTTCTCCTTTTGCGTCCGCCCACTCTCCGCGCAGCTTCCAGCTTACAAGAAAAAAACTGCTGACCCCCAGCGGTACGCACATATAAAATAAAGATCGCCAGCCAAGGGCGGTAATCATGGCTCCGCCAATGAAAGGGCCGCAAGAAAGGCCGGCATACACGCAGGCAACGATCATTCCCAACGCCTTGCCCCTTTGTTCCGGGGGAAAGACGGAAACGACAATGGCCATCCCGGTGGCCGCGATCATGGCACCGCCAATGCCCTGCAAAAATCGGAAACCGATTATCGCCTGAATGGACCACGCCTGGGACAGCAGTCCACCCATCAGCGTAAAAACGGCGATACCCCAATGAAAGATGCGCCTGCGTCCGTGAATATCACCGAGCCTTCCCATGGTCAGCATAAAAATGGAAACCGACAGCATATAGGCGGTCTCCACCAGGCTGAGTTGAATGGCGCTGGCGGAAAGTTCCCGGCCGATCGACGGCAGGGCGACGCCCACGCCGGATAGCATGAACGGCATGAGAAAGGAGGCGGTACCAACCGCGAACAAGGTGGCACCACGAGATACATTCTGTTGCATCAACACGTTTCCTATTAAAGCAGAATTGTATCATTCTTAAATTTCATCGAACGCTCTTGTGCCCGCTAATCACAACTCAAATCGAAAGAATTCCCCCCTTTGAAAAAGGGGGGCCAGGGGGGATTTATGAGGCTATCCACCTGAAAAATCCCCCTCAATCCCCCTTTTCCAAAGGGGGAAGTATCATTTTCATATATGGGGTGATCGAATTTAAGAAAGATACGCATAATTCTCCCCTTTGCAAAGCAGAGACTTTCAGGATACACCTACGGCCCCCGGCGGGCAACAATGAATTCCAATCTGTTTCAATATAAGCGATTCGGGAAAATGTCCATGATTATCCAGCAATGATCCTGTCAATGACCCTGGCAATGACCCTAAAATGGACTTGATCTGATTTTAGTTCATTTACTAAATAAAAGATTATATTTTTTTCTTGACCATAATATTATAAATGAGTTAATGGGAAACAGCATTGTTGGATTTATGTTATTTCCAGTTAATTTTTGGTCACACCCAAGTCTGGAGGAAACCCGATGCATCTGAAAACCAAGATAGAGGCCGGCGAGTTTGTGGTCATGGCCGAGATGGAACCTCCCAAAGGCGCCGATATCTCTTTCATGATCAAGAACGCCAGGCGTGTCAAAGAGAAGGTTGATGCTTTTCTGATTCCTGAAATGAGCAACGCGGTAATGCGCATGAGCGCCCTTGGCGGCGCAATCGCCCTTCAGCAGGCCGGCATGGAAACTGTCATGCAGATATGCTGTAGAGACCGCAACCGGCTTGCACTGCAAGCGGATTTGTTGGCAGCCTCCGCCTGCGGCATTTCCAATGTCATGGCGGTTTCCGGCCAGGATACCCGCTTCGGGGATCATCATCAGGCCAAGGCGGTTTACGACATTACCCTGATGGAACTGCTGGACTCACTGAAAAAACTCCAGGACGGCAAAGACATGGCAGGCATTGACTTGAAAGGATCCCCCCAATTTTTGGTGGGATCGACTGTCCAGGCCCAGGCCAAGGGAGAGAGCCTGGAAACTGAGATAGAACTTCTCAATCAAAAAAGCAACAGCGGCGCCAGATTTTTCATTACCCCGCCGGTGTTTGATCTCAGCGTCTTTGGTCCCTTTCTCAATCGTATCGACCGCAGCAGGGTCGCCGTTATTCCAACTGTCCTTCTGCTGAAATCAGCGGGTATGGCCCGCTATATGTCCCGGAATGTTGAACACGTTGTGATTCCGGACTCCCTCATCGCCAGAATACAGAATGCACCAGACAAGGTGCGGGAATGCGTCCAGATTGCTGCTGAAATGATTGCTGCGCTCAGATCCGAGGGATTCAGCGGCGTATCAGTATCAACCATCGGGTGGGAAGATAAACTACCCGACATACTTGAAAGAATCTAAGAAAAACCGCGATCAATGAGCCATCGTGAATCCAAAAAGGCAGGCTCACTGTTAACCTAATCTCTAAAGGAAACCGCTAATGGAAAAACAAGCAGGTCCCCTTCTTCCAATGGCTGAAAAGGCTGATGGCGCTTCGCAGCCGGTGGTGGGCGCCGTAATGGTTGTGGGCGCCGGAATAGCGGGCATGCAGTCCGCACTTGATCTGGCCAACTCCGGATATTATGTGTATCTGGTTGAAGAATCGGCGGCAGTGGGCGGCATGATGTCCCAGATTGACAAGACGTTTCCGACCAACGACTGCGCCATGTGAGTGATCTCACCTAAACTGGTCGAGGTCGGCCGGCATCTGAACATTGAGTTATTGACCCAAACCGAACTTCTGGATCTCAGCGGAAACCCCGGCAGCTTTACTGCCCGGATTCGCCAGAAGCCCAGATATATTGATCTTTCCAAATGTACAAGTTGCGGTGAATGCGCCAAGGTCTGCCCCATCAGCGTTCCGGACGAATACAACAAGTCCCTTGCAACGCGGAAGGCCGCATTCAAGCAATATGCTCAGGCGATTCCCGGCGCATTCGCCATCAGCAAACGAGGTACAGCGCCCTGCAAGTCTTTATGCCCGGCCCATGTCAGCGTTCAGGGATTCGTCGCCCTGATCAATGCTGGAAAATACAGAGAAGCCTTGGAGCTTTTTAAGCAGGAGCATCCTTTTCCCGGAGTCTGCGGACGAGTCTGCCATCACCCATGTGAAGCGAGCTGTACGCGCAATCAGTTGGACGAGCCGATCAGCATTCAATACCTTCACCGATTTCTGGCGGATCAGGATTTAAAAAGCGGCTCGCCTTATGTTCCCAAGGTCAAGGAGCCGAAAAACAAGAGAGTCGCCATTATTGGTGCAGGCCCGGCAGGCCTTACTGCTGCGTATTATCTGGCGATTGAAGGCTACTCGGTAACGGTTTTTGAAAAGCTGCCGGTTCTGGGTGGTATGCTGACAGTCGGAATTCCGTCCTACCGCCTTCCACGGGATATTATTGACTCCGAAATTCAGGTGATCAAGGATCTGGGTGTCCAGTTTAAAACAGGCGTAGAAATCGGAAAGGACTTCACCATTGCTCAACTGCGGGAGAATGGATTCGAAGCCTTTTTTGTGGCCATCGGAGCCCATGAGTGCAAACGACTGGGCATAGAAGGCGAATCCCTTTTGGGAGTTTATCCGGGAGTTGAGTTCCTAAGGGAAGTCAACCTGGGAAACCGGATTCTTCTCGGAGATCGGGTGGCGGTTATTGGCGGCGGAAACGTGGCCATGGATTCGGTTCGAACTGCTCTTAGAACCGGCTCCAAAAAGCCGTTTATCATCTACCGCCGCAGCCGGGATGAAATACCGGCAAGCCAGGATGAAATCGCGGAATGTGAGGACGAAGGCATTGAGATCAAAACCCTGACCCATCCGGTGCGGATTATCGGTGATGCCGCCGGCAAGGTCAAGGCGATAGAATGTATTAAGATGGCCCTGGGAGAGCCGGATGCCAGCGGCAGAAGAAGGCCGGTGCCGGTTAAAGGTTCCGAGTTTATCATTGAGGTTGACACCGTAATTCCTGCCATCGGCCAGGAGTCCGACTGGGCCTGTTTGACCGAGGAATGCGCCTGCACTCTTTCTGGTTGGGGAACAATGGTGGTTGATCCCATTGCTCTTCAGTCCAATGATCCGGATATTTTCTCTGGAGGCGATGCTGTCAGCGGCCCCAAAACCGTTGTTGAAGCCATTCAGGCTGGAAAAGAGGCTGCGATTTCCATCAACCGCTTCATTCAGGGCAAGGATCTCTGGGAAGGCCGCGAAGTTGACTGGACGGCAGTAACCGATGTTCCGTTGGAAGGATATCCAAAAGCAGGCAGGCAATCTATGCCTCACCTGCCTTCAAAAACCAGGGTCGCCAATTTTAATGAGGTACAGCTTGGGTTTGAAGAAGAAGCCTGCCGAAAAGAGGCGAGCAGATGTCTGGCCTGTGGAATTTGCTCGGAATGCTATCAGTGCGTGGATGCCTGTCTGGCCAATGCCGTAGATCACCGTCAGGAAACGGTGGTCAGGGATATTGCCGTCGGATCGGTAATTCTGTGTCCGGGCAGCCAGGCTTTTGATCCTGCCCCGCTGCAGCAGTTCTACCATTATGGAACAAACCCAAATGTGGTGACAAGTCTTGAGTTTGAGCGGATACTAAGCGCATCCGGGCCAACCATGGGGCATCTGGTGAAGCTTTCAGATCACACCGAACCAGGGAGAATCGCATGGCTTCAGTGCGTGGGTTCAAGAGATGTCAATCGGTGCGGCAACGGCTACTGCTCCTCTGTTTGCTGCATGTACGCCATCAAGGAAGCCATGGTCGCCAAGGAACACTCCGGCGGCAAGCTGGATTGCGCCATATTCAATATGGATATTCGCTCCTTTGGAAAAGATTATGAAAAATATTATCTTCGAGCCAAGGATCGCTCTGGTGTCCGATTTATAAAATCCCGAATCCACACCATTGACGAGGTTCCGGAAACTCGTGAACTGGTAATTCGCTATGTGAATGACAGCGGCGAAATCCAAAAAGAAACCTTTGACATGGTGGTGCTTTCCGTGGGGCTTCAGATACCGCAGTCCTCGGTGGATCTGGCCAATCGTCTGCACGTGGATATGGGGAAATACCGGTTCGCATCTACACATCCATTCAGGCCCGTCGAAAGCTCCCGTCCTGGTGTTTATGTGGGCGGCGTATTCCAGGGACCAAAAGACATTCCATCCTCGGTAATTGAAGCCAGCGCCGCTGCCTGTGCTGCGGGTGCGAATCTGGCACCGGCAAGATATTCCTGCACCAAAACCGTAGTAATTCCGGAAGAAATGGCGGTTGAAGGCCTTGAACCCAGGATTGGCGTATTTGTCTGCAACTGCGGTATCAATATCGCCGGTGTTGTGGATGTTCCGGCTGTACAGGCTTATTCAGCAACTCTTCCGAATGTGGTTTATGCCGGACAGAACCTTTTCTCATGCTCTCAGGATGCTCAGGACTTGATGAAGGAACTGATCCGGGAACACCGGTTGAACCGGGTGGTTGTGGCCTCATGCAGCCCCAAGACCCATGAAGGTATTTTCATGGATACCCTTCAGGCCTGCGGACTCAACAAATATCTTTTTGAAATGGCCAATATCCGGAATCAGGATTCCTGGATTCATTCGGACAATCCCCAGCAAGCAACCCAGAAAGCCAATGAGCTGGTGCGAATGGCGGTGGCGCGCGCCAGAACCTTAAAAGCTCTTCATGAAAAACAGATACCCGTCAACAAACGGGCGCTGGTGGTCGGCGGCGGTGTAGCCGGTATGACAGCGGCCATTGGCCTGGCCGATCAGGGATTTGAAGTTGTTCTGATTGAAAAAGAGACGGAGCTTGGCGGCATGGCCTTGCGTCTGACCCAAACCATCGAGGGCGCAGATATCCAGTCTTACCTGATCGAGCTGATTCAGAAAACCAGTTCTCATCCCAACATTCAAGTACTCACCCAGTCGCTCATCGTGGGATTTACCGGATTCAAAGGCAATTTCACCACAGAAGTTCTGGTGGGTCCGGGCATGTACGAGCGAAAAATTGATCATGGCGCTGTGATTCTGGCGACTGGCGCTACAGAATACCAGCCCAAAGAATTTGGCTATGGCCATGACCCCAGGGTCATGACTCAGGTGGAGCTGGGCAGCCGCCTGGAAACAACGGGCGCTGCAGATCTGAATCAGGTGGTAATGATCCAGTGTATCGGTTCCCGAAATGATGAAAACCCCAACTGTTCCCGTATCTGTTGCCAGAGCGCCATTAAAAACGCACTTCATATCAAGGCGTTGAATCCGGACGCAGAGATTAGTGTACTGTACCGGGACATTCGCACCTACGGGCTTCTGGAAGACTATTTCACCGAAGCCAGAAAGCTGGGCGTACTGTTTTTCCGCTATACTCCGGAAGACATGCCGCTTGTTGAATTCACTCCGGAAGGCGTTGATGTCGTATTTACGGATCCGATCATCCGGCGCAAGTTGCAGATCAGCGCCGATCATCTGATTTTAAGCGCTGGAATGGTGGCGGGAGAAACTGAAGAGCTTTCCTCCATCATGAAGCTGGCGCGAAATGCCGAGGGTTATTACCTGGAAGCTCATGTAAAGCTTAAGCCTGTAGATATGGCTACCGAAGGAATTTTTATCTGTGGTACGGCCCACAGTCCCAAGTTGCTTTCGGAATCCATCGCGCAGTCCATGGCGGCAGCCTCCCGGGCAACCACTTTCCTGTCCCAGGACAGCCTGACCCTGTCCGCTGTAACTGCTCAGGTACAAGCTGATATGTGTGCGTCATGCCTGGTCTGTGTGCGGTCCTGTCCCTACGGCGTGCCCCGGATCAATGCGGATGGAGTCAGCGAAATTGATGTTGCGCTATGCCACGGATGCGGCATCTGCGCATCCGAATGTCCAGCCAAAGCAATTGAGCTTAACTGGTACGAAGATGATCAACTGCTAAGCAAGATAGATGCACTGCTGGAGGGGGTGTTATGACGCAAACGTTTGAACCGATTATCATTGCATTTTGCTGCAATTTCTGAGGGTACACGGCTGCGGACCTGGCAGGTTCGATGCGACTCAGCTACCCGTCCAGCATTAAGATCATTCGCGTTCCCTGTACGGGGAAGGTGGATATTCTCCACATCCTCCGCGCCTTTGAAAAAGGCGCAGACGGTGTTTACGCCGTTGGATGTATGGAAGGAGACTGTCACTTTAACAGCGGTAACTTTCGGGCCAGAAAACGGATGGAACAGGCCAGAAAACTCCTGAATACCGTCGGAGTAGGAGGCGAACGTGTGCAAATGTTCAACCTCTCTTCTGCAGATGGTCCACGGTTTGCCGAATACGCCCGGGAAATGGATCAGCGGATCCGCGATCTGGGACCCAGTCCCATCAAAATGGCAATGAAAAAGGCGGCATGATACGGAAAATTCACCATTCCGTCCGTCCGTGTTAAATTTTTAATCAAGCAGAAGAGGTCACAAAACCATGATTGTAGCCGATAAAAAACCCATAGAAGAAATCATTCAGCAAGTGGAAGCCTATCGCAATGTGCTGATTCTGGGATGCAACGAATGCGTCACCGTCTGTGAGGCAGGCGGAAAGAAAGAAGTGGGCATTCTGGCATCGGCCCTGCGAATGTATTTTATCAACAACGGAAAAGACATGCGGATTGACGAAATTACGCTGGAACGTCAGTGCGACCATGAGTATCTTGAGGAAATCCGGGATCGAATCGACAAGTATGATGCGGTGATCTCTTTGGCCTGCGGTGTCGGTGTCCAGTTTATGGCGGAGAAATATCTGTCCAAGCCGATCTATCCGGGTGTCAACACATGTTTTCTGGGCGTTACCGATAAGCGGGGGCTCTGGACAGAACGATGTCAGGCCTGTGGCCAGTGCATTCTGGCTAACACAGCCGGCATCTGTCCGATTTCCCGTTGCGCCAAGCGGATTTTAAATGGTCCGTGCGGCGGCTCCAGCAAGGGCAAATGCGAAATTAACAAAGACCTGGATTGCGCATGGCAACTCATTGTGGATCGCCTGAAGGCTCTGGGACGAATGGATGACTACGAAAAGCTCTTCTCGATCAAGGATTGGTCCACCGACAGGGCAGGCGGACCCCGAAAAGTCGTCAGGGAGGATGTGCAGATATGACCACTAAAACGCCAAGCAAACTGGAACAAATTCTGGCCGCCGGACATCTGGCAGTCACATCGGAAGTCGGTCCTCCCAGGGGCAGCAACCCCAAACACATCGAAGAAAAAGGGCATCTGATCAAAGACTATGTCGATGCCATCAACATTACCGACAACCAGACATCTGTTACGCGTATGTGCAGCCTTGCGGCATGTATCCGCCTGAAACTCATGGGCCTGGAGCCTGTCCTTCAGATGGTGACGCGGGACCGCAACCGGATCGCGATTCAAAGCGACATTCTGGGGGCTGCTTCTTTTGATATCCACAACATCCTCTGCCTTTCAGGCGATCACCAGAGCTTTGGGGATTGCGCCACAGGACAGAATGTCCATGACATTGATTCCATGCAACTTATCCAGACGGTAAGGCGCATGAGAGATGAGGGAAAATTTTTAGGTGGCGCGGACATTGACCGGCCTCCCCAAATGTTTGTGGGTGCTGCGGAAAACCCCTTTGCCGACCCTTTTGAAATACGGGTCCCCCGTCTGGCCAAGAAAATTGCCGCTGGCGTAGAATTCATTCAAACCCAGTGCATTTACAACCTTGATAAGTTCGAACTCTGGATAAAGCTGGCCAGAGAAAGGGGTCTTACCGAAAAAGTTCACATTCTGGCCGGAGTAACGCCGCTAAAATCCGTAGGTATGGCCAGGTATATGAAAAATCGGGTTCCAGGAATGGATGTTCCGGATGATGTCATCAAACGCATGGCAGGAATCCCCAAGGAAAAACAGCCTCAGGAGGGAATAGACATTTGCGTGGAAACCATTGAACGCCTTAAGTCCGTGGAAGGCGTACACGGCTTCCATATAATGGCCATCGAATGGGAAGAAAAAGTGGCTGAAATCGTGGAAAGGACTGGTCTATATCCACGACCTGTGGTAGGAAATTAAGAAGAAATGATGAGTGATGAATGGTTAATTATGAATGAAAAAGTATTCATAATTAACCATTTGCGTTCATTCATAATTCATAATTCATAATTCATAATTTATAAAGGATGTAACCCATGAGTGAAAAAAAACGCATTCTCATCGTTGACGATGAGCCTGATTTTTCGATGATCGTGCAAACTTATCTGGAAAAAGAAGGTTTTGCAACCGAACTGGCCTACAACGGCGTGGAAGGCTTTGCAAAAATCAAGGCCAACCCGCCAGATGCCATTGTTCTTGATGTCATGATGCCGGAGATGGACGGCTATGAACTCTGCGCGGCGCTAAAAAAAGACAGCGCTTACGCCGATATTCCGATTGTGCTGCTGACGGCTGTGGCTGATCGCGTCACTTCTACAAAATATTCTCACTACGACGGCATGAGTACTGAAGCCGACGATTATCTGGCCAAGCCAGCTTCGGCAGATGACATTACGCAGAGCGTCAAGCGTTTACTGGGCGTGTAAGGTTCAGGAGGAATGTGCGTACAGAAGCTGAAAAAGAATACCTGATTCGTGCAATTGATGCGTTGGACCGCGAAATGATCGTGGTATCCCCGGATCACCATATCCTGGCTACCAATCGCTTTACTGCCAAAAAACGGGGCAAAGATATCATTGGCAGTACCTGCTATGATATCTATTTTGAGTTCAGCACGCCATGTGACGACTGTCCCGCCTGTCGCGTACTTCATAACGGGAAACCCATTCTGAGGCATTCTTCCAAAAGTCTTCTGGAAAGTGAGAGGGTTTCCTGTTTTCCCATATATTCGGAAGAGGCGAGTTCGTCAGAATATCCTTTGGCCGCCCCTATAATTGATGCGCTGCTGATGGTGGATTTTGATCTGCCCCGAATCGGAAAACTAGAGGAACAGCTTCGTCGGTCAAATGCGTTTCTAAAAAATATGCTCAACAGCGCTGTGGATGGGATACTTGCCGCAGACCGAAAGGGAAAAATCTTCATTTTCAACCAATCGGCGGCGGAAGTCAGTGGATACAGCATCGAAGAAGCGTTAGAAACCCTTTATATTCAGGATGTATATCCAGACCGATGCGCATGGGACATCATGAAAAAGCTTCGAAGCGATGAATATGGCGGCAAGGGGAAGCTGAAGGAATACCATGTGGATGTCTTGGGAAAACATGGTGAGCGAATCCCCATCAGCCTGTACGCTTCGATTATTTATGAAGGGGGCCAGGAAGTCGGATCCTTTGGTTTTTTTCACGATTTGCGAATACGGCTGCAATTGAAAAAAGAGCTGGAAAGCGCTCAAATTCAGCTCCTTCAGAATGAAAAAATGGCTTCTCTGGGCAAGTTAGCAGCAGGGGTAGCCCATCAGTTGAACAACCCTCTGGGCGGCATCATGCTCTATTCCAGGCTGATCCAGGAGGAATATGAACTGGGTGAGCCGGCCAAGGATGACTTGAGCCGGATATTAAGGGATGCCGAACGGTGCAGGGATACCGTCAAGGAGCTGCTCGTATTCTCCCGGCAAACCCGGCAGGAAAAACAATTGCATGACATCAACAAGGCCCTGTCCCGAACCCTGTTTCTTCTAGAAAAACAGGTTTTGTTTCAGAATATTCTTATCGAAACCCGGCTGTCGGCGGACATTCCTCTGGTGTTGGGCGATATCCAGCAGCTCAACCATGTGTTTATGAACGTCATTTTAAACGCCGCTCAGGCAATGGACGGCCGGGGGAAATTGATCATCTCAACGAACCTCTCCCCGGACGGCGAAAAAGTTATAGTTGAGGTCTCCGATACCGGACCGGGAATTTCGGAAGATGTGCTGCCGCATGTTTTTGAGCCATTTTATACGACTAAAGAAGAGGGAAAAGGTACTGGCCTGGGTCTGAGTTTGGCTTATGGCATTGTGGAAAGCCATCAGGGGAGAATTGTCGCCAAAAACAGCCCTGATCAGGGATCTGTTTTTGTTATCGAGCTGCCCATCAATCCTTCATAAACGTCAAATTCTTTTAAAAAATGAAAAATACGGAATGGAAAGTATTCTTCTTTTCTTGTATATCCTGTCCATCCATGTAAATGAAAAAATACCGCGATCTGGCAGATTTTTCATGTGAGTTGCTTTAAGTTTAACCATTAATGCTTAGTACTCTATTAGGAAGGTTCTATTGAAGCTGGAAAGCACGTCGAATCGTTTGTCCATTCTGGTCGTTGATGATGAAGATAGCATTCGGGAGGGATCCGAACGCATTCTGACGCGTATGGGGTTTCAGGTGTATAAAGCTTCACGCGGAAGCGAGGGGTTGGATATTCTTGGTCGCCATCCGGTTGAAATCGTTCTTCTTGATTTGAAAATGCCGGGAATGGATGGCATGGAAGTGCTGGCCCATATTCAGCAATTGAATTCAGAGATTCTGGTCATCATCATAACCGGCTACGCCACGATTGAAACCGCCATCGAAGCCATGAAACGGGGGGCTTACGACTTTATCCCCAAACCTTTTGAACCCGATCAGTTGCGGATGGTCATCAATCGGGCAAGAGAGCGAATTCGACTAACCGAAGAGACCGAAATGCTAGCTCAGGAGCGGCAGCGGAATCTGGCGGATTTAGGCACGGAGAAAAGCAGGATTCGAACTATTGTGGAATCGCTCCCGAATGGCATACTGGTGACCAATGTCCAGGGACAGGTGGCGCTGATAAACCCGGCGTTTCAGTGGCTGATGGGGATCGAAGAAGACGTGGCGACAGGAGAGCCTGTCGAATCCTGCATTCAGGATAAGGGTTTTTGTCAATTAGTCAAAGACATTTCCGCGGGAAATGCACACACACTTTCGGAGACTTACGAATTTACTACAATCGGTGAAAAATACCTGCAAGCCACCGGAAGGCCGGTTCTTGGTGATGTGGGTGAATGCCTGGGTGCTGTGGTGAATCTGGTGGACATTACGGCCATGAAGGTGCTGGACCGTATGAAGTCCGAATTTGTCGCCAAGGTCTCTCATGAGCTGCGATCACCGCTATCCACCATCCATGAGCAACTGGCACTGGTTCTGAAAGATATGGTGGAAAAGGAATCTACTCGCGACCAATATTTACTGTCGCGGGCCAAGGAAAAAACTCAGGGATTGATATCACTGATCGGAGACTTGCTGGATCTGTCCCGCATCGAAGCTGGAAATGTGTGCATCGACTTCAAGCCGATCAAGCTGGATGAACTTTTGAAAAACATTGTGGATTTTATGGAAACAAGGGCTAACGGAAAGAATCAACGCCTGAAGCTGGTTCTTCACGATGAACCAATACCCCTGATCAAAGCCGATCCCCAGGCGCTGGAAAGTGTTTTTGGAAACCTGATTGCAAATGCCATCAACTATACGCCTGAAGGCGGGGCCATTGAGGTTGGGATCAGCCTGCTGCCAGAAAAAATCCAAATAGATGTCAGCGATAACGGCTTTGGTATTGAAGCCAAGGATATCGACAATATCTTCAAACGCTTTTACCGGGTCAAGAATGAAAAAACCAGGTTTATCACCGGTACGGGCCTGGGCCTTCCCATAGTGAAAGGGCTTCTTGATGAACTGGGGGGAAGTATTCAGATACAGAGTGAACCATCCCAAGGATCTACATTCACAGTTTTTTTACCCATTTCCGCAGAGAATTCGCCGCAGAACGCAGAATCACAAACGGAGTAAGGTCCGAATACGCAAACTACTTAGGAATAGCCCGGTCGTAACTCCGTTAAATCTTGCCATCCCGCCGGCTGCCTCAAATTCTGTTTGACATCTATCGGCCAAACGTTCAGATACATCTCTGATAATAACCTGAATCTTTTGTAATCGTTCAGCCCCTCTCGCTGGGGGAAGTGAACGGTTACGAACTTTTCCTCTGTTGTACTGATGCAAAAATCAGGGCTGTATTCTTTACACCATTACATTTATCCATTTTGGAGGAATTTCATGTCTGAAAAACGTATTCATAACTTTAACGCTGGGCCTGCGGCCCTTCCACTTCCGGTTTTGCAGGAAATTCAGGATTCATTTCTGAATTTCAAGGGTTCTGGCATGTCAATTACCGAGGTCAGCCACCGGTCAAAGTGGTTCGATGATGTAATCAACGACGCAATTGCCAGAATTCGCAGATTGCTGAAACTGGATGACTCATACCAGGTTTTGTTTCTTCAGGGCGGCGCCAGCCTTCAGTTTGCCATGATTCCCATGAATTGTTTGGCGGACACGGATTCCGCCGATTATGTGAATACCGGAACCTGGGCCACCAAAGCCATTCAGGAAGCTCAGCTTCTGGAAAAAAAGATCAAGGTTGTCGCATCTTCTGAAGATCGGGGATTTTGTTATATTCCGGAAAATATCGCGTACAGCCCGAAAGCTGCCTATGTGCATATCACTTCCAACAATACGATTAAAGGTACGCAGTGGCTGACCTATCCTGATGTACATGGCGCACCGCTGGTCGCCGACATGTCTTCGGACTTTATGAGCAGACCTTTTGATGTCAAGCCTTTCGGCCTGATCTACGCCGGAGCCCAGAAAAACATTGGTCCAGCCGGGGTCTGTGTGGTCATCATCCGGGATGATCTGCTTAAACGCACGCCAAAAAACATTCCAACGATGTTGAAATACACCACCCATGCATCCAAAAATTCCATGTACAATACCCCTCCGTGTTTTGGGGTCTATGCAATTCAGCTCGTCATGAAATGGCTGGAAGAAACCATTGGCGGCCTGGAAAACATGGATATCGTCAACCGGAAAAAAGCCGGATGTCTTTATGATGTGATGGACAAAAGCCATTTTTATCAGGGAACCGCGGACCCTTCAAGCAGATCCCTGATGAATATCACCTTCCGGCTGCCTTCGGAAGACCTTGAAAAACAATTTGTTCAGGAAGCCACCGCCAATGACTTTGGCGGACTTAAGGGACATCGTTCGGTTGGCGGATGCAGGGCCTCCATCTATAATGCAACAACCCTTGCATCTGCTCAGGCGCTGGCGGATTTCATGATCACATTTGAGCTAAAAAACGGGTAGATTCGGCATCCTCCATATTATACTGTGAACGGTCATACACCCCAACCTCCCCCGCTGGGAGAGGGAGCTATTGGAAAATGCAGATTCTGCCCGTTCACAGTATACCCCAAAAGTCGTTGACACTTTTTACCGATATGCCAGCATATATACTGCGAACCGGCATAATTTTACGTTTTTGATCCCCCACCCCAACCCTCCCCCGCTGGGAGAGGGAGTTTATGAAAAGCGCAGATTATGCCAGTTCGCAGTATATGTATCTCGACATTTCGGCATTAAAGTGTCAACAAGGAAATGAAGAATGTCCAATAACACAGAACAATTCATAATGAATGCATTGCGAGGCACCAATGCTCTGACTATTTCGCTGATTGCAGAGATTAGTGGACAAGTTGTAGGTCATATAGCCTTCTTGCCTGTAGCCATTTCCGATGGAAGCATTAATGGCGAAAAGTTATGTGTAGTATCATTATTTATTCGGACTATATCGGCGTTTAACTGGTTTAAACGCGACTCAATATTGAAATGTCCTCTGTCAATTTGATAGACATTATGAATTTTAGTTGTATCTGAAGCTACCAATCCCGCTAATAAAACAGAAGAGGCTGCTCTAATATTATCCGGAACTGTTTCAGTCCCTTTAAAACTTACTGGTCCTTTTACAATTGCAAGAGAATCATCTTTGATTTCTATGTTTGCGCCCATTTTTATCAATTCATTAACCTGACTAAATCTTTTGTCAAAAATTCTCTCTCTAATATAGCTTGTACCATCAGCAATACAGGAAAGAGCCATTATTCCTGGTTGAAAATCAGTTGCAAAACCCGGATAAGGGCATGTTAATATGTTAACTGGATTGAGTTTTTCGCCGTTTGACTTGACATGTAAAACATGTCCATCAATTTCAATTATAACTCCCATTTGCACTAACTTTTCAGTTAATAATCGTATATGATTAGGTTCAACACCAATTATTGAAATATTGCTTTTAGTAATACTTGCCGCCAGTATGAATAGACCGGCATCAAGACGATCATTCATAACCGTATATTCAATGGGCTTAAATTTCTTAATTCCTTCAACAAGAATTGTACGTCCGCCCAATCCCTGAATTTTTGCACCCATTTTTATCAAAAAATTCGCAAAATCAGTTATCTCAGGATCAGAACCAGCATTTTCAATAATTGATGTACCTTCTGAAAAACAAGCCGCCATTATAAGATTTTCTGTTCCGGTATGGCTTGGGAAATCAAGATATAAGTTTGCTGCTTTGAATTTGTCACCTTTTATTACAAATTCATTGTCATTTGATATCTCCGCCCCCAGCCTTAAAAAACCTCGGTAGTGATAGTCCAAATTCCGGCTTCCCAGTGGGCAACCGCCAACACTTGGAAGGTGAATCAGGCCCAGACGGTATAAAACAGGTGGTATAAAAAGAACAGATGCTCGCAAAAGATTTGTAAGATCATCTGGTAAATAGGTATTAACCAGATTACTTGCATCAATCGAAACGATTTGTTCTTTAGAAAAATAGGTTACCTTTGCACCGATATGTCTCATAATTTCAAAAGCGACTATAATATCATTTAATGGTGGAACATTCTTGATAACAGTGCAACCACTATCAGGCAAAAGAGATGCAGCCAACATTGGAAGAATTGCATTTTTAGAACCTTGAATGCATACAGAACCATCCAACTTTGATCCACCTTTAATTTTTAACACTTCATTATTTTTTTTCATTAAATCCACCTATCGATTATTTTTTTATTAAAATCCTACACAAGTTATTATTTTTTATTGAAAACCATGCCATCTTGATGGATTTGTCAAAACCTAAAACCCAAAACATAAATGGAAGCTTCTCTTGTACAACAAAACGATGATTAACTTCAATGTCGCATCTGTAATGACATACCGGAGTAACTTACACTGTAATTGGTGTTTGTCAATAGGAATTCAGCCGGACAAACGCCTTAAAAGTTCGGTTTCAGAACCACTGCCTTTATTTTTTTGGCCATGATTGGCTTCAGTTAATCAGCCACCCATAAAATCGCTTGACTTGCCTGCCGCGGTTCATTAATGTTGCCATGTTTTCCTTACCATTCCGGGATGGAAAGCAAAGTATTCTCACCTTAACGATAGCGAAAGGAGGCGATTATGGCAGCAGCAGAAAGTGTGTACAAGATCGTTGAACTTGTAGGAACCAGCGAAGTCTCATGGGAAGATGCCGCAAAAAATGCCGTTGAACTTGCATCTAAAAGCCTGAGAGAATTACGGATTGCCGAAATTACCCAGCAGGATCTGAAGGTAGAAAACGGTAAGGTCGTAGCGTTTCGTGTCCGAATCAAACTTTCATTCAAATATGAAAGCTGATTAATCAGCATATAACGCCAGGAAAAGGATGGCCGATGTGCCGGCTGTTCTTTTCCTGAACAAGGGATGAGTATTGATATAGTTCATTCAAGACCAGATCGCAGATTTGCAGATGCTACCAATAAGCCCCTGCCATCAAGCACCTTTCTTACCATCTTGGCAAGATTGCTTACAGCAACGGGCTTCGTGAGAAACCCTTTGATACCTATGGCCATGGCGCACTGCATATCGGTTTCATCGCAGAAACCTGTGCAAATAATGATCGGAATCTCCGGTTTGATCAAAATTAATTCCCTGGCAAGTTGCTCCCCGGTCATATTTGGCATGCCTCTGTCGCAGATTACCAGATCGAATTTTGACGGATTGGCTCTGAAAGCAGCCAGCGCATCAGGGCTGCTTGTGCGGACAGTTGTCTGATAGCCAAGTTTTTTGAGCATCATTTGCTCCAGTAGTACAATCTGCTCTTCATCATCGACCAAAAGAATTCTTTCGCAGCCCGTTGGATATTTCTCTATGACAGCGGCATCCTTTCTGTTCCATGCGTCTTTCAGAAGGGGCAAATACACATTGAACGTTGTTCCTTTCCCAACCTCGCTGTGGACCCTAATATCCCCGCCGTGTTCCTTCACGATGCCGTGTACGACGGAAAGCCCCAGTCCCGTGCCCTTTCCCAGTTCTTTGGTGGTAAAGTAGGGTTCGAATATTTTATCGATCAGCGTTCGATCAATTCCAGTCCCGGTGTCGGACAGGGTAATGCAAGCGTATCCGCCGGCCAAAAGCTGGATGGGGAATCCTGATGTTCCGTCCGGTGACATCTCATTTAAAGGCGATTTATCCCTCTTGTCAAGATGTCTTATGTTCGTCTCTTTCAGCTCGACATTAATTGTACCGCCATTTCCCTCAACGGCATGAAATGCGTTGGTGATCAGGTTCATTGCGATCTGGTGCACCTGTGTGGGATTTGCAGAGACCATGCCGCAATCTTGTTTGATATTGCTTGTGATTTCAATATTCCAGGGTATTGTAGCCCGCGCCAGCTTCAATACCTCCTGCAAAATAGGCTGAATCCGTATGGGCAGTTTCTGTGGGTTGGATTGACGGCCGAAAGATAGTATCTGTTTGACAAGGTCACTGCCCCGTTGTGCGGATTTATGGATTTGTTCAATGCTTTTATGTGCAGGGGTGTCCGATGGAATGTCATCAAGCAGCATCTCTGAAAGGCCGCTGATCGGAAACAGAATATTGTTCAGATCATGGGCAATGCCGCCGGCAAGTGATCCAATGGACTCCATTTTTTGAGCCTGTCGGAGCTGGGCTTCGAGTTTGGCCTTTTCCTCATCGGCCTGCTTGCGTTTGGTGATGTCACGGGTAATGCTGAGAATATGGGGTACACCACCAAGATCGATCACAGAGGATGACATCAACCCATATACAATATCACCGCCCTTTGTTCGAAAAGCGGCTTCAAGGTTAGTTACTTCCCCGTCCTTCCTCAACCCGGCTACCAGTTGATGCCTGTCTTCGACATTTGCCCAGATATTATATTCCATTGAAGTCTTTCCGATGATGTTCTCTTCCGTATATCCCATGATCCTGGTAAATGCCGGATTAATTGAGATATACATACCATCTTCGAGACGGTTGATGTTCACGGAGTCCGGACTGGTATAAAAAGCCTTGCGGAATTTCTCCTCACTCCTGGTTAACGCCTCTTCCGCCTGTTTGCGTCTGGTGATGTCATTGATAATCGAGTGCAGAACGAAGTGTCCGCCAAATTGAATACTGCTTGCTGACACTTCCACATCTCGCAGCGAACCATCTGCCATGCGGTGTTGGAACTGGAATCGCTTGCCATGTTCCTGCGGAATTGATGCCATGGCCTGCATGACTTCGGAAACAGGCAGGGTGTTGATATCGGTTATACACATGGTCAGCAACCGCTCTCGCCGATAGTCGTAGAACCTCAGCGCGGCGACATTAGCATCAATGATCGCTCCATCTTTGGGATCAATCAGCAGCATCACTGCTGAATTGTTGGCGAATTGACTGCGGTAAGATTCCTCGCTTTCCCGCAATGCCGACTGCTGGGCGCGGATACCTGCATCAGTGCGGCGAAGCAAGACATAGATGAATCCAAGCAGCAGCGCCAGCAGCAGCGCGGCGCCAGTTCCGCCCAGAACCATCAGGCGTGCGAAAGCCACTTTTACGGCCGTGATATCGCGCATGATCAGCAAGTCGCCAACTCTTTTGCCCGAGACATCTTGCAGGGGTGACGCGGATATCCGCCAGTCCTTCCCATCGAAGGCAATCTCCCTGCTCGTTTCGCAGTTGGCTTGCTTGTCCGCCGCTTGGTCGGCCCATGGCGCAAAGATGTCAGGCAGGCGACCATTGGAGGCGTAGATCACCGCGTTATGGTGCAGGCGATCCCAGTCGGACAGCCGTCCTAGCAGGCGCATGCCATCTTCCCATGTCTGCCGGTTCAGATGCTCCTTGCGGATAACCACAGCCAGTTGGTTGCCGGATTGGGTGTCTATCGCTTGCAGTATGTCCTCAATCTCTTTGCCCAGTTCCACATAGCCGACAAGCCTGCCTTCTTCGAAAACCGGCTGCACCACTCTAAGCGTGAATGTACTCAGTGGTCCCAATTCAATACCAGAGGCGATCTTGCCAGTGCGTTCGGCTTCAAGGACGGTAAAACGATCTATGAGGTCGCCGCGATTCTCCGGTTTGTGGACCCTTAGCAGGCAGATGCGGTTGGCATCAAAAAAGTAGAAGTGCGTTAGTTTGTTCTGCCAGTGCAGCGTCTCGAACACGGGCTGCCAGTCTGCCAGGAGGCGGTCGACATCGCCATCGCGCAGTGCCTTTTGGACAGTGGTGTTGGTAGCGATGGGTTGCACCGCCATAGACAGGCCGAAGGCCTGCTGATCCACGACAGTACGCATATCGCTTGAGACCTCGGAAATATTTGCTGCAATCTCCCCTGCCAGTTGCTGCTGATGCTGTTGCCACAGGATCACCCATGCGCCGACAATTAGCAGGATCACCATGGCCGCCAGGGAGGGCAGCATACGCCGCAGAACTGGCTTGGGCGAGGTGTCAACGCGGCGAGCGGAAGCTACGGCTGAGGCTATGCCGATGAGTAGCAAGAACATCAGCCCCACTGGCAGCGCCGCCCGGACGGCCACATCCCGTTTCCAGTCGTGTGCGTCAATATCCACGCCCAGCACAGCGACCACTGCGCCGGTTTTCGGATCGGTAAGCGGAACCAGCGCCGAGACCCAAACGCCCCAGCGATCTGCTACCGGGCCTTCGACGGCGGCGGACCTGGAGTCGAACACGCGACGATAACCTTCCGGGATTTCTTCATAGACCTGCCCGGGTGGGGAATAATCCTTCGCGCCGACAGGTTCGCTGTCCGCGAAGAAGAAGACTGAGCCATCGGATCTGCGGCCCATGATATAGATAAAACGGTATTGCGAATTGGCCAAACGAACAGCGGCAAGCTGTTCCTTTATCCGGCGATAGCCGGGGCTGTCCATGTCCGCTTCCGTACCCAATAGAGACATGACACGCTGAACATTCACTGGCTGCGCCACAAGGTGCGCCTGCCGGAGCAATTCTGAGCGCATCTCGCAATCGGCCTGCGCCGCCATCCACCAGACAAACAGCGCTCCTGCTGCGAAAATGGTCAGGAGCAGAATCGCCGTCAGTCGCGGGTTTTTCATATCTTGAAATCGCGTTGTCTGTTGATCACTCATCTGAAAGTCTCCTCCCTTGTTTCTTCACGATTCATTGCAGTGCGCCCCTGTCGTCGATAACGGCGAACAGCTTCAGGGTGCCATACTTTTTCACTTTGGGCTTCGACTACCTAAGCATTATTTTCCAGTACGCAGCCAAGAGGGAGATGAATTACAGGACGTTGGTGATATACTGCGAACGGGCATAATCTGCGCTTTCGTGATGCGAGTTGTTCTATAAAGCGATTAGCGGTGCATCGTAGGTGCGTACAAAATCCGAAAATCTCTGAATTAGCAGGCTGGTATTAGGGCCAGGTTTCCCGTTTCCGATAAAGGTGTCATCCACCTTGACAACCGGAACAATGCCTTTGTTGGTGCCACAGATGAAAACCTCATCGGCATCAAGCAGTTCCGAAAGAAAAAGATCCCTGATTTTGACTGAAAAATGAGTTTGCGCCAGATCCAGAATGACCTGCCGGGTAATTCCGGGAAGAATTCCCCTTCCAGGAGTGATCAGTCTGCCGGCTGCTATCGCAAAGATATTGGATGTGGCACCTTCAAGCACCAACCCCTGTGGAACCACATAAACCGCTTCCTGAGCGCCATGTTTTCGTGCGATTTCAAGGGCGATGCTCGCCTGAATATAGTTGATGCTTTTGGCCCCGGTCAGAGTTCTTTCGGTAACATGGGTAGTGACATAAATGCCATCACTATACCACCATGCCGGCATCTCGGGAAGCGGAGAAACCATGATGATAAGCCTGGGATTACCCTGGGGATTCATAAAATCCGGGCTGGACCCGCCGGTTACGATAATCCGGACATTGGATTCCTTGTGGGAATTGCGACTGAGCGTTTCCATGACGAGATGAGCCAGCATATCCTTTGTCCATGGGAACTGAAGCCCGATCTTCCGGGTGGAGGCTTCAAGTCGTTCAAGATGCGCCCCAAGACAAAACGGCTTGCGCGTATATGTTCGCATGAAATCAAATGCACCCAGACCCCGAAGAATGGCAAGATCTGTTACGGGAATCACCGCTTCATCAGACGGAACAAACTTGCCGTCAATGTAATAAACATCCACCGGTTCTGCTCCTGTTTTAGTTACTTCTTTTTTTTAATGGCAGCATATCCTTGATTTTTTCAAACAGGGATTTTTCCAGTGTGATTTTGAGAAATAAATCTCCGGAAGGCATTCCGTTTTTTCCTTCTTCCCCCATTCCCGCAAGCCGGATTTTCTGCCCTTCCCGCGTTCCCGGAGAAATTTTAACCACAAGCTTTCTGCGATATGCCCGAAGATGGTAGGCATAAGGGCCGCCATTATCAGCCAGAGACTGATTGATGCGAATTACATCGTGATAGTCGGCGCCTTTTTGAGGCTGACCAGTGGTTGCTTTCTGAAACAATTGCTGGGTGATATTTCCTATTTTTTCCTTGATAGCCTGCGTTTTTAGAAAAGGCATTTGACGGACTCCACTGAAAAAAAAACCCTGGATATTCAATCCGGGCCGTTTGAGTTCAAATTTCTTATAGTTCTGACCATAGTATTCCTTGAAAATAGCGTCAAATCCCCGGATGCCAAATCCCTTGGCCATCTCCTCAAATATCTGCTGAAAATCGGACCCTTTGAATATATCCTGCTCCGAATAGGATTTGCGGAAATGTCCATAAGCTGCATCACCATACCGCTGCTGCATCGAATCATATTCCTTCCGTTTCTGGGGGTGAGACAGAACAGAATATGCCTCGTTGATGGCCTTCATCTGATCCGCGCCAGACGGGTCCTTACAGCGATCCGGGTGATATAAAAAAGCCTTCTCGCGATAAGCTGTCTTAATTTTCTGTGAGGAGGTATCTTTTGAAACCCCCAGAACTTGATAATAATCTTTCATGGGCATCATTTTTTAAGGGTTGATGGTGAAGCGGGAACAGTTCCGTTTCCGCAGAACCATTTATGCTGACATCATACTCCTTATGTTTCGGTTTGTCCATAAAGGGCAAGTGGATTGATTATTTATTTTGACTCTGAAAGTTCTTTGTTTTATGAGTAAATCATGTTTTTAAACTGGAGACTGATTATAGAATCTTCACAAAAGAAAATCATCAAAGGCATTGTAATGATCATAGAGTTAGGTGAGAAAAAACCCCGCATTGGTCGGAATGTCTTTATTGCACCCACTGCGGTGATTGTCGGGGATGTTGAAATCCAGGATGGGGTCAGCATCTGGTATGGTGCGGTACTCAGAGGAGATAAGGCTCCGATTTTTATTGGAGAAAACTCCAATGTCCAGGACAACAGCACGGTGCATACGGATTATGGAAAGCCGACACATATCGGAAAGCATGTCAGCATCGGTCATAATGTTGTGGTGCATGGTTGTTTTATTGAAGATTACTGTCTGATCGGCATGGGATCTCTTTTACTGAACGATTGCAAGGTACTAAAGGGATCCCTTGTTGCAGCGGGTTCTCTTTTGAAAGAAGGCCAGATTGTCGGGCCGTTTCACTTGGTTGCAGGGGCTCCGGCGACACTGAGAAGGGAATTTCCCCACGAGATCATTCCCCGCATCGCCAACCCCATCAAGAATTATCTGAATACGGCGCATGAACATATGACCCTCAGCCGGATTCGCGAAGGAGGTTAGCATGAATTACGTCATCATCGGAAACGGCATTGCTGGTGTCAGCGCTGCTGAGGCCATCCGTCAACTGGACGGTTCCTGCGGTATTTTCATGATCAGCAACGAGTCGGTTGAGCCCTATTGTCGCCCAATGATCAGTCTTGTTCTGGAAGGAACGGTTTCAGCTTCAAAATTGCCCATTCGCGGCTCCAGCTTTTATCAATCCCTCAATATTACCCCTGTTTTGGGCAGTCGGGTTGCCCGAATGGATGTGGATGCAAAAATCCTGTTTCTTTCTGATGGAAAAACCCTGCCCTTTGACACCCTTCTCATTGCTTCCGGCGCTGATCCCCGTCCCGTAAAAGCACCCGCTGACCTTGCCAACATTTTTTTCATGCGGAATCAGCATCAGGTGCTGAAAATGCTTGAAGCACTTCCCCGGACGCGACACGCCCTGGTACTGGGTGGCGGCCTGGTCGGATTCAAGGCTGCTTGCGGACTGCTTCATCGGGGAATCGACGTGACAATGCTCATTCGATCCGGTTATCCGCTTTCCCTTCAGGTGGATGAGATAGCCGGCGGCATGATTCTATCTGAACTGACCCGCCGGGGGCTGAACGTTCGGGTGGGAACGGAAGTAACGGCTTTCAAGGGGATCAATACGGTGACCGGCGCGCTTCTCTCTGACGGATCAGAGATTTGCTGCGATCTGGTCATCATCGGAAAAGGCGTTCTGCCGGCTGTCTCCTTTGTTCCACGGGACAGGATACAGGTGGACCAGGGAATTGTGGTTGATAATCACCTGGAAACCACTTGCCCCGGCATTTTCGCCGCCGGCGATGTGGTGGAATCCATGGATATCGCCAGAAAAACACGCTGGGTGAATGCAATCTGGCCGGAGGCCGCCACTCAGGGGCGTATCGCCGGCATGAACATGGCAGGACGAGCCGTAGTCTATAAGGGAAGTCTGAGCCGGAACGTCATTCGCATTTTTGACCTGGATATTCTTGCAGTCGGATGGGTGAATGCGCCGGATGATCCGCGGTTTACGGTTCTTAGTGAACACAACCAGTGCCTTAATACCTATCGAAGGCTGGTATTTGAAGGTGACAGCCTTATCGGCGCCACCCTTGTCAACCGGATTGAAACCGGCGGGATTCTGACTGCCATGATACAGAATGAAATACCTGTCCGGGCTTCAAAGGAAAAATTACTCGAACCCCATCTTTCCCTCAAATCATTGATGTTCTGAAAGGAGGCAATTATGAACCAGGTTATCGTTCATCCCGAACGGTGTGTGGGATGTATGCAGTGCATGGCGGCCTGCGCCACGGCCCATTCCCGGACCCGTCAGCTTTTTTCGGCGATTCGGGAAACCCCTTTGCCACGGTCTAGGATTCATCTGGGGACCGGGCTTTATGCTGAAGGGTTCCCCAACCGCTGCCGACATTGCAATCCCGCGCCATGCATGCTGGCCTGTCTGCCAGGTGCGATCCACCGAGATATGCAAACAGAAACGGTTTACGTCGACCCGGATCGCTGCATCAACTGCGCTTCATGCGCAATGGCCTGCCCGTTTGGTGTGATCCGGTACCATGAAGATGCTTCCGCACCGCCGAAAAAGGCTGTCGCCATCAAATGCGACAACTGCATGGAGCGACAGCAGCAGGAACGGGTGCCTGCCTGTGTGGAAGTCTGCAAATCTGGCGCTCTAACCTTCGAAGACAATTCGAAGGCATTGAAGCGAAAAACCGATCAGGTTGCCCAAAGCATTTCAGCAGGTATCGACGTTCCTCAAGGCTCGCCGAGCTTTACCTTGCTGAATACCATCAAACGCGCACAAATCGCAGTCAGACATGCGGCGGTATAAGGAGGTTATTTATATGTCCTGCACCTATCATCAACAGACCATTACCGAAGATGGACAATTGTTGCTCAAGAAAGCACAAACGGATCAGATCGAGACCGTTTGGGATCGTCATCAGGCTCAGCTCCCCCAGTGCGGATACTGTGAACTGGGGCTTAGCTGCCGCAACTGCATCATGGGTCCATGCAGGGTGGATCCCTTTGGCGAAGGCCCGCAACAGGGAGTTTGCGGAGCCGATGCCGATATTATTGTGGCTCGAAATCTCTGCCGTATGATTGCCGCAGGCGCCGCCTCCCATTCGGACCATGGACGGGATCTGGTTGAGGTTTTGGCTAACGTCGCCAAAGGCCAGGCCCAGGGATATGCCATTCGTGACCCGGAAAAACTGAAAAAAGTTGCAGCGGAGTACGGCGTCGAAACTCTGGGGAAAGATATTCTTGTCATAGCCGGTGAATTGGCATTCGCGATGCAGGAGGATTTTGGCACCCGAATCACCGAACTCACCCTGCTGAAGAGGGCCCCTGCAAAACGGCGGGAAATCTGGAAAAATGTGGGCATAACGCCCCGTGGAATCGACCGGGAAACATCGGAAATGATGCACCGTACGCACATGGGCGTGGATAACGGCTGGCAGAGCCTGCTGCTTCAGGGGCTCCGCAACGCCCTTTCCGATGGATGGGGCGGCTCCCTGATTGCGAGCGAGGTATCCGACATCCTATTTGGCACGCCTTCCCCAAAGCCCACAAACGTCAATGCCGGCGTCCTTAAAAAAGACCAGGTCAATATAGTGGTGCATGGCCATAATCCTGTGGTTTCCGAGATGATCCTGATGGCCAGTCAGTCTTCAGAACTGATTCAACTGGCTGAAAGCAAAGGTGCCACAGGCATCAATCTTGCGGGTGTCTGCTGCACCGGAAATGAGCTTTTGATGCGGCACGGCATCCCC
This sequence comes from uncultured Desulfobacteraceae bacterium, assembly GCA_903839535.1. Lineage (GTDB taxonomy): Bacteria > Desulfobacterota > Desulfobacteria > Desulfobacterales > Desulfatirhabdiaceae > RAAP-1. The sequence goes on along the minus strand of CAIMCT010000217.1, from coordinate 12,608 downwards.
ATGGCCGGCAATCACCTTATGACAGAGCTGATTCTTTCCACCGGTGCGGTGGAGATGATGATAGTTGATTATCAGTGCATTATGCCGTCTTTGGGGAAGGTGGCTTCCTGTTATCACACCCGCATGATCAGTACCAGCGACAAGGCCAGGTTCCCCGGAATGGAACACCGGGAATTTCATCCAGAGAATGCCGAAGAACTGGCCAAGGCCCTGGTGCAAGAGGCCATCCAAAATTTTGACAATCGGAGCAGGATTTATCTACCGGTTGAACCAGTGAAAGCCATTGGCGGGTTTTCGGTTGAATCCATTGTCGGCGCTCTTGGCGGATCTGTCGCTCCGCTTCTGGATGCCATCAAGGCTGGGAAAATTCGCGGCGCAGCCGGTATCGTCGGATGCAACAACCCAAAAATACTGCATGATTACGGACATGTAACCCTTGCAAGGCGCCTGATCGAAAACGACATACTGGTTGTGGATACCGGGTGCGCAGCCATTGCCACCGCCAAGGCCGGTTTCAAGATGCCGGACGCCATTCAATTTGCCGGTCCCGGTTTGAAAGATGTTTGCGGTGCGCTGGGCATCCCGCCGGTGCTGCATCTTGGCAGTTGCGTGGATAACGTGCGTATCCTGATGTTGGCTGGCGCGCTGGCCAATGCCCTGAATGCGGACATCAGCGATCTTCCCATCGCAGGTGGTGCGCCCGAATGGTATTCCGAAAAAGCTGTGTCCATAGCTGCTTATTTCGTGGCTTCAGGGGTTTACACGGTTTTAGGTCCAATGCCGCCCATTGCCGGAAGCCTGAATGTGGTTAAACTTCTAACAGAAGGTCTGAGGGATGTTGTCGGAGCAGTGTTTGCAGTGGAACCTGATCCGGAAAAGTCGGCAATTCTGATTCGAAGACATATCGAAGAGCGCAGAAAGGCCCTGGGGTTGGGCTTCCATACGCTGTAGAATGGCCTGGAAATGCATTTTGATGAGTGATTAGGCAGATAGTAGGCTGATGCTTGATTGCCAAATCTTCACAAGAAAAATAGTCATAGGTATTGTAATGATAATTGAGTTAGGTGAGAAAAAACCTCGTATCGGCCAGAATGTCTTTATTGCACCCACCGCGGTGATTGTCGGGGATGTTGAAATTCAGGACGGGGCCAGCATCTGGTATGGCGCGGTACTCAGAGGGGATATGGCCCCGATTTTCGTAGGGGAAGACTCCAATATTCAGGATAATTGCACGGTGCATACGGATTATGGAAAGCCCGCGCATATCGGAAGGCATGTCACCGTAGGCCACAATGTTGTAGTGCATGGCTGTTATATTGAGGATTACTGTTTGATCGGCATGGGGTCTCTCCTGCTGAATGGTTGCCAGGTTCTCAAGGGATCCATGGTCGCCGCTGGCTCCCTTTTGAAAGAAGGCCAGATTGTCGGACCGTTTCACCTGGTTGCAGGCGCTCCTGCGACACTCAGAAAGGAATTTCCGCATGAGATCATTCCCAGTATCGCCAACCCCATCCTGAATTATTTGAATGTGGCGCACGAACACATGACCCTCAGCCGGATTCGCGAAGGAGGTTAGCACAAGAAGCGAACTCGGACCCGGATTATCAGCCGATATATGGATACCCTTCTTGATGGTAAGGCGAGTCTTGAAGAATTGTTTGCCGGAATCGGTAATATATCATTCGACGACACTGCTGAGTCAGAGGCCGACACGGATCGCGTATTGCAGGGATTTCGAAAACTGGCAAAAAGGTCAACACCACCCGACCAGGTAGTCCGTCCATACCATTGTCTCTTGCAATGAGCAGAACCCAACTGAACAGCTATCCCCAGAAACTCATCCTGGATTTCGATGAAAGCATCAGTGATATCCGGATCAAAGTGGGTTCCTCTCCCTTCAATGATCATCTGGACTACTTTCTCGTGCGGAAATCCTGGTCGATGACGCGTCTGCTGATCAATGTGTCATTTATCAGGTGTGTCGTCAACCACCAGAATGACGGGCTGTTTATTGTTGTTCATCAGAAACCTCATAATGAGCCATCATTGCGTGTACAAGCTGTGTCTGTGCTGACTCAAAATCAAATCTGCTGATTGCCGCTTTGATATCTGAAAACTCCCGCGGGAAAGCAGCATTGAAAATATGGTTGTTTGCCTCGAACATTTTGGCTGCCGCACCATCATCGTTTTGTAACAAATCGGCAAGTTTTCGATATGTCGCACGAAATAACTCATCATCCACTTTTGGTGGGTCAATTTATCTGAGCATACATGGGTTAATTTATCTGAGCGCTATAGATATCTTCCTAAACCAACCAATCCAGGGTCCGGCTGACCGCTTTCTTCCATTGCAGATACCCGGATTGCCGCTCGCTTTCCGCCATTTTTGAATTCCATATCCGGTCAACGCTCCAGTACTGACAAAGTTCATCCTTTCCGGCCCAGAATCCGGCCGCAAGTCCTGCGGCATAAGCAGCCCCCAGAACAGTGGCTTCCGTCACTGCGGGCCGAATCACAGGAACATTCAGGATATCCGCCTGAATCTGCATCAAAAGCGCATTGGCAGTCATTCCGCCATCCACTTTGAGCTGCGTAAGCCTCACCCCGGAATCCTTTTCCATGGCCCCAACGATATCCCTGATCTGATAGGCGGTCGCCTCCAACACGGCTCTGGCCAAATGTCCCTTATTCGCATTATGGGTAAGGCCGGCAATGACACCACGGGCATCAGAGCGCCAGTACGGTGCAAAGAGTCCGGAAAAAGCTGGCACGAAATAGATGCCTCCGCAATCCTCAACTGTTCTTGCCAGATCTTCGATTTCCGCAGATGTGGAAATCAGTCCCAGATTATCACGCATCCACTGCACCAGGGCTCCTGAAATGGAAATTGAGCCTTCCAGACAGTAGCAGGGCTTTTCAGAACCCAACTGATAGGCCACAGTGGTAATGAGTCCGTGCCTGGATACGATGGGAAATTCTCCGGTATTCATCAGCAGAAACGCGCCGGTACCGAATGTGCTTTTGGCTTCTCCGGGTGAAAAGCAGGTCTGGCCCACCAGGGCTGCCTGTTGATCTCCGAGGGCCGCACAGACTGGAATAGCCGCAGACAACGGCCCTGAAGGATCGGTAAATCCCCAGTAATTTTCATCACTGGAAGGAACGATTTTCGGCAGAATCTGATACGGAATATTCAGCACAGCCAGCATTCTGTGGTCCCAGCTCAGATTTTTCAGATCCATCAGAAGAGTGCGGCTGGCATTGGTGACATCGGTCACATGAGCCCCCCCATCCAGGCCGCCTGTCAGTTGCCAGATGATCCAGGAATCCATGGTTCCAAAAAGCGCGTTTCCTTCAAGGGCCGCTTTTCGGGCTTCTGGAATATGATCCAGAATCCATGATATTTTAGGCCCTGAAAAATAAGTGGCGACGGGAAGGCCGGTTATCTCCCGGAATCGGTCCGTTCCCCCATCTGCAATCAGTTTCTGACATATATCATGGGTACGGGTACACTGCCAGACGATGGCATTGCAAAAAGGCTTTCCCGTTCGTTTATCCCAGACCACCGTGGTTTCCCGCTGATTGGTAACGCCGATGGCGGTGATATTCTCCCCACCGATCCCGCCTTTTGCCAATGCGCCTTTAATAACATCCTGCGTGTTCCGCCATATTTCCTCAGGGTCATGCTCGACCCAACCCGGTTTGGGAAATATCTGTCGGTGTTCTTTCTGATCCCAAGCCACTATCCGGCCTGTCTTGTCAAAAATGCTGAAACGCGTACTGGTCGTTCCCTGATCCACTGCGCCAATATAGGATATCATGTCTTTTACCGTCCTGGAGTCAACATGCTGATGGAATAATTATAACAGAAATGGCGATAAAACAGCAAAAAAAGAATGGCTCTTGTGAATCTTTGAGATTCACAAATCGGCATCCTTCATTTTCTTGTTGACACTTTCTGAGTGTATCCTTTATTTCCAGGCCACCAGTTTTATATATTTTGGCGGCCTCAATCGTCGTTCCATCCAGATCATTATGACTGATTTCCCCCTTTAGAAAAGGGGGATTAAGGTGGATTTGAAAATGGGGATAAGCTACCAACAACCGCTAAATCCCTCCTGGCCCCCCTTTTCAAAGGGGGGAATCGTTATCCATAGCGGTGACTGAAATGATGATCAAAGCCATTTGGGCTCATCAAAAAAAGTGTCGACTACTTTTGATGTAATATGAAAGGTGCCCTTTTTGCGTTGCATTTTATCATCATTTCCCTCCATTTTGGGTTGTCTTGCTTTTATACCTCATAACTTAGCAGGCTGTCCAGTTTTCTGGGGTAACTATATGAAATAGGCGCGGCCCATAGGGCGTATAAAGCAGCGAGGCGATCAGATGTAGCCCTTCTGGATGGCGTATCTGACAAGGTCAGCGGTCTTTTTCAGATTCAATTTTTGCATAATGTTGGCGCGGTGGCGTTCCACGGTGTGTACGCTGACAAAGAGAGCGTCGGCAATTTGTTGGTTCGCCTTCCCCTCCGCAATCAATTTCAAGACTTCTCTTTCCCGGATCGTCAAGTCGGGTCTGCATAGCCCCTTGCGGATGTTTTCCCAAGCATCCTCCAACTTCTCGGAGAGACGGGGCGGCACATAAATGCGCCCTTTTCGAATTAGCTCTATGGCGGCAAACAGTTCCGTATCAGCATCCTGTTTCAGAAAGTATCCATCAGCTCCGGCTGCAAGAGACTGATACAAATATTCCTTGTCCTGGTGATTCGTTACGATCAATATTTTCACCTTAGGATGTATAATCCTGATTTCGGGGATGGCTTCGATACCCCTGAGGTTCGGCATGGAGATGTCGAGAATCACCATATCCGGAGGCGCTTTTTTTGACTTCAGGAGATTGAGCAGTTCGAGACCATCGCCGGCTTCTCCCACAACCACAAGATCGGCGACACCAAAGATAAGGCTCTTCAGCCCCTGCCGAAACAGCGTGTGATCATCGGCCAAAATGACATGAAAATTTCCCATCAGAGTCTTTCCACCTTTGTTATAGGGATGGAGAAAGTGATCTGCGTCCCCTTTCCCTTCTCACTCCACAGATGAAGCGATCCTCCCAACATCTTGGCCCGTTCCTTCATGGATGCCAACCCCATGCCCTTTTCTGATAGCTTTTTAGCGGACAATCCCTCCACATCGAATCCCCTGCCGTCATCCTCTACGAGGAATGAAACCCTGTCGTCACCTGTTCTTACCGTAACTGCAATATTTTTGGCCTGTGCGTGCTTGCCGATGTTGGTGAGGGCCTCCTGAAAGGTTCTATATATCATGATCTGATCATCTTTTGGAAGCAAATGATCAATATTTTCAATATTGGTGACCACTTTGATGCCATAATGTCCAACAAAGTTGTCGATCTGCCATTTCAGAGAGGGTGTTAAGCCGATATCTTCGAGGATGGAGGGGCTTAAATCGCGGGAAAGACGATGAACGTTGTTAATGATCTGATCAATATACTGCAGTGTCTGTTTGCATTCCTCACTGATCATCGTCTGGTCCAGTTGAAGGTTCTTTTCTATAAAACTGACTCTGAGTTTCAGGACAGCCAGCGCCCCACCAAGTTCATCATGCAGTTCTCTTGCAATTCGTCCCCGCTCTGTTTCCTGAGCTGTCAAAAGCTGAAAAGACAGGTTTCGAAGTTGCTTTTCATATTCCCGAAGCTCTTTCTCGGCATGTTTACGCTTGGTAATGTCGTAGAAAATCTGTAATTTGGAAATGGTCCCACAAGTATTGAATAATGGAGTATCAATACGGTCATAAGTCTTGTCGTTTTTTGAGGAATGCCATTCCCACTGAACGCTTTTTCCCGAAAACACCTCCTGATTCTTGCACCAGGGACAGATTTCCATCCTGTCATGCAAATACTCGTAGCACTTGCGGCCTTTGACTGGCCCAAATTCTTTTTCAACCACAGGGTTCGTGTACTCAATATCGTACTGCTGATTGACAATGTAAACACCGTCTGGCATAGCCTCCAAAATGGATTTGAACTTATTACGTTCCACCTGTAGCGCTTCCTCAATCCGCTTGCGTTCTTCTATTTGTTGTGCAAGCAGTTTGTTTGCTCCGGCCAGCGCTCGCACAGCGCTCAGTTCCCCCTGCGCCGTACTAAGTTCCCCGTTCTGTATCTCCAGCTCGACCTGATGTACACGCAGTTCGTAGATCGTCTGCCGCATTTCTTCGGGTGACATCGCATCCAGTTTTTCCGGTGACAAAGCCGCTTTTACCCGAACTATCTCCTCTGCTTGCAGACGTATTTCGTTATTTACCTCTGTCATGATCGAATTCCTGATGCATTCATAAGATACAATTTGAAGTTATACTGGGCATAATTGGTGATTACTACCACTGAAAAGGCGAACAGCACAACACCAAATCATGGAAACCGCCTGGCCAATGACGCATTCAGCCATTTTTTTAGCTTAACAGCTTCTTTGCCATGGCCAATCTGAGCGCTACCTGGGCCGCTGATAGAAGTTCATAATTATATGCCCCCAGGCAGACATAGGGGAACATGCTGCTCTGCGGCCAGAATGCCTTTTGGCCATAACAATCGACAAATAGCAGTTCTTCCTTTGAAAGCTGTTCAACATCCAGCCCTTTTGACTTCAGTTTCATCCTGATATTCTCAATGTCCCGGAAGCCGTTCCGGGGTCGTATCTTCATTTTGACAGGGATCATCGGGATATTGATGTCTTCCCCATCAGCCGCGTCATAAGCCGCATCACCGACTTTTTTCAGCTTTTTGAAATCAACATAGTCGGTGAGGGCCGCATTCCTATCTCTTTTTATCACCCGGCACCTGGCTTCCTCAATTTGGCAGTCCAGATAAATGATCACGTCAAAATTTTCGATATTCTGGGTTCTGAACAAGCGTATGTTCTCGTAGATGTACCCGGTTTTAAAGGGGTATGGTTTATTCATCTCTTTTAAATACAGCGTTCGCCATTCGAGTCCAGTCCGTTTGGCAAGGCTTCTGCCCAGGGTGCTTTTTCCGCTCCCCGGAGGGCCGTCGATACCGATACTTTGCGGAAATATTCTGTTTTGATACAACACCGTCATCACCTTGTCAGCATATCCTTCAACAGTTTGAACATCTTCGTAAGGCTTTTCCGCGCTGCCGCTGACTAATTTTCTCACAAGCCCCCTAATGGCGGATTTTATCGAATCTCTGGACAGCAGATTCGCCACCGCAGTAGTGATAAAAGCCAATGCCATTTTCGGCAGGATTTTCGTAGTCAAGTCTTTCATGCCTCCCATGGCGACTCCTGTCGTTGGTTGTTCTCAACCCTCCCCCGCTGATGGAGGGAGCAAAATGAAAGTGAAGATTATGCTCGTTCGCAGTATAAACAGGATAAAAGACAAAAATCTGAAGCCTAACTTTTTTATCCTGTCTACCCTGTTCATCCATGTTAATTCTTTTGTTATCTGTGACTATTCTATAAGCAAAAATCAGGCCATCGTTTATAGAATTTACTATAACTTATATTTTCAAATAGTTATATCATTATGCCCAATGATGGCACGACAGGCTAAAGTTGCAATAATGCGACTTTATGATTGCAATGGGTTGCAATACTGCAATTTAAATTTGCATCGTGAAGGTATTATGCCAGGCAGCGCATACCCTGCACCGCGACAACTCCGGCCAATAAGCCAACAGCCGCCCCGACCAGAATATCGGACAAATAATGTTTCTCCAGAGCAAGGCGGGTGAAACAGACAAGTATGGCGGCGGGAGTCATGTAATAAATTGATTCTGGATAGTTGAACCATAAAATCATGGTCAGAGCGAACATTCTTGAGGCATGCTGGGAAGGAAACGAATATTTGTTCCACGATGGCAGATACCGATATAAATTCGCCGGATGTGGTCTTTTCCGCTTTACAAAGTACCGAAGCGGGATGATGACCATCAACTCTACGATTTCGGCTATTAAAAAATAAGTGAGCAACAAGCAGTCTCGTCTTTGAAAAAGAAGAATGATTACACAAAGCAGGATCAAAAATGGCGAGGATCCCGTCCGGGTGATGATCCTGCTGGTGGTTGCCAGCCATGGGCTGCGAAATTTGAAAAGGTAGCTGTTGAGTGCGTTGTCTGCTTCGGTGATTTTGGCTACGATCTCATTCATTTTATGTATCATGCCCTCACCGGGAAAGACCTGCATTTCTACTCCTTTGCGAGCATCAACCGCGGTGTTGGCCCTTGCCGTAGCTTTCGATCCAGGATTCTTGGCCGAAATGGGACTGTCCATCTTCTTTCAACCGTACAATTGGTGCATTTCTGATTCAGTTGCTTAAAGGATAATTTTCCGATTTCATTGCTCTGGATCACAAGATTGCTATTATCTTTATGATCATGGGTCCTCCTTGAACCATTATTGTAAAACATCGCGCACGATTTTTAACAATTCTTTCTGGTCAAAGGGTTTTGTGAGGCTGGCGACCGCCTTGGGGATCGCATATTGATTACCGGACATCCCGCTGATGACAATAACCGGAATATTTTTCTTCTGCTTGTCTTGAGCCAGTTTGCTGAAAAAACGTGTTCCCCATTCTCCCGGCATTTCCAGGTCCAGGGTGATCAAATCAAAAGACTCCAAACCGACAAGGTCCAGTGCATCCTTTGCATTTTCCGCCGTAGCGGTCTCATACCCGTTATCATTTAGTAAATTGGACAGATACTTCCGGATCAAGGGATCATCATCAATTATGAGAATTTTTTTCATTTTCTCCTCCATCTATCGAGAACTCTCTTACTTATTAATACAGAGGACAGGGCAACCGGCGCGAAGAATCACCTGTTTAATCGTACTCCCTAATTCATCGGTTTCCGAGCCGGGGTTTTTCGAGTCCTGGGCCATGATAATCAAGTCTGCATATTTCTCCCTGGCATATTTTACAATTTCAATATAGGGGTTCCCTTCCCAGACCTCAATTGAATAATTTTCAATTCCTTCCATTTTTGAAGCGTATTTTTTTCTTGAAAAACGAAGTTTTTCACGGATGCGCTTTTCGATGGCATTCTGATCAAAAACCTGTGAGTTGGGGGTAAGACTCGTATTCTGAGCGTGAAAGATATGGAGTTCACACCCTGTGTTCTTTGCGAGGTTACATGCAAACTCAAAGGCCTTATCAGATGTTTTTGAAAAGTCAGTGGCGAAAATCACATTTGAAATTGCGCCCCAGAAAGATGCGGCCGCACGGTTAACAATCAATACCGGACATGCCGATGTTTTTACGACTTTTTGAAAGGTTGATCCGGCATTTTCAATCGCATTTTCAAGAGTAGCCTCGCCCCCGGTGCTGACACCCATCACCAGAAGGTCGGGTTTATTCTTGCGGATTTCCTCCAAAATCTCCTTGCATGGATCACCTGGGACTGTTACCATGTTATGGTTTTTGGATTTTGACAGGTGATCTGCATAATAGGTTTCTATTTTTTCTTTGATCCCCTGGATAGATTTTTCATAACCACTGGCCTCGGAGCCATCCATGTCTTTTCCCTCTATGACATGGAAAATGGTTATATGCGCCTTGTAAAGGTTGTTGATATTAAAAGCAACCCTGGCGGCCGGGTCACAGGCGCTTGTTATGGATGTTGTAAATAGTATCTTTTTAAACATATCTACCCTCTATGCAATCTGATTGTAAAAAAAATCCGTACATGGTTTTTTGTAGGGGCGACCGGCCGGTCGCCTTACTGAGTCATCCACACCATTCTTGCAGGCCTTGTAATCACCCTGCTATAATCTTGTCTATCACTGAAGTGCGCGGGACAGTACAAATGGATGCGACCTGCTTCGGATCAAATCCCATGCAAAGAGCCAACAACTGATTGTAGTCAAAAACCGGTATTTTGTATTTACCAGCGCCTTCCGCCTCGTTGAGCTTTTTCTGAATATTATCCAGATACATGAGACAGGTGATGCAGGACACAACAATGAAGTCGGCTTTTGTTTCCTCAATAATGGCATCCAGTTTGGATTTTGCGAATTCGGTGGCTTCGGCAGGAGAGCTCTTTGAAAAACCTCCGGCCCCGCCGCAGCACTGAAGTTCTCGACTGTAGTGGTCAACCGTTGCTCCTAATGCTTCGGTCAGCAGTCGCAAAGCTTTGGGCTCTCTCGGCGATTCTTCAAACCCAACTATTTCACTGGGGAAAAGGGTATGGCAGGGATATTGTATCACGCCATGAAGACCGTTAAGACTTTTTTTTATGGTCTTGAAAATCTTTTCGGCTCCAACTTCGTTATAGAGTATTTCAGATATATGACGGACCCTTGTCTTGCATTCAAGCTTTCGGCCGGTCAGCTCTATCAGTTCATTCACCCTTGCAAGCTTTACTTCATCATGGGCAAGGTGATCGCGTCCCATCCGCAGGGAACTATAGCACGAGCCGCATTGAACCATGATATCCAGACCTTTGGCTTCTGCAATGGAAAGATTCCACCCTGAAGATGCAAGATAGGAATCATCATCAGTTGAAGGAAATGAACCAAAAGCCGGGCAGCAGACATATCCCTCCACATCGGCTATGTCCACACCCAGTTCCGGCATGGTCGCCCTGATGGCCCTCTCAACATCCGGTCTTATGGCCGGAGTATTACAACCTAGGAAAAGACATAATTCCATTTCTTTTATTCCTCATTAAACATATAGTCGTTTTCGCTGACCACAGGTGTTTTCATAAGCATTTCCTGATAAAGTTTCAGCATTTCAGGCATCTTTGTTATGGTTTGAAGCTCGGGCAGGCCCAGGGATGTTCTCAACTCCGTGTTGGCGCCGACCGCCTGGGTGTATCCTCTTTTGTATATCTCGACAATGGCTGTGGGAACGCGAGTCTCGTCATTGGAAGTTTGCCACTTTCGTATGGCAAGGATCATTTCAAATGGCTTTACATCCATGGGGCACATTTCTTCGCACCTGGAACAGGATACACAGGCCCATGGGGTATCATCGTTCAGGAGATCTTCCTCCAATCCAAAGACCACCATACGGGCAAGATTTCTCACAAGAAGCGGAGGGTCGCCATGGGATGCGGGGCAGCCCGATAGACAGGTACTGCAGTTAAAACAATGTAACAGATCCTTGGTGTTGTATATCTGTTTCCACAAATCCTTATCCGATGTACTGAAATCCATAATCCATGTCTCCTATTCTGCAGTTGTAAACATCGGGGCTTTGGACAATTTGGCATCAATGACCGCCATGATCTGTTTGTCACTGAAACCCATGATTTCTGCAGCGTTATTCTGACAGGCGACTCCACACATTCCGCATGCCTGACATGTGGCCCCATCTACTATGATTCTGTCAAGAACCTCATCGTATGAACGGGCACCATAGGGGCAGATATCAACGCATCGCTGACACCTCACACAAATGGCATCATGCACCCTTGAAATCGTATGGGCCGTGTGGATTTTTCGTCCGGACAAATATGCATAGGTTTTTTGCGCTGCGGCTTCAGCCTGAAGGATTGCATCTTTCAGGGTCATGGGGGAATGGGCGACACCGGCAACATATAGGCCCACCTTCAGGAATTCAACGGGACGCCATTTTGAGTCAGCTTCAACAAAGAAGCCATCTTTATTTACAGGGAGGCCAAAAGCATTACCGACATCCCGATTGGAAGCTTCAGGATCAACGCCGGTGGAGAGAATGAGATAATCAGGTGAAAGTTGAATTTCAGAATTCAGGACTGGTTCTATAAACTTTATTACCGGGTTTCCGTCGGCAAGTTCAACCCTGGGTTTGTTATCAAGGCTGTAGCTCACAAAAACAATGCCGGCCAACCGCGCCTTTGTATAATATTGTTCGGTAAACCCGTATGTCATCACATCCCGGTACAGAATAAAAATCCGGGCTTCCGGATTTTTTTCCTTGACGGTCAATGCATTGGCAATGGCACCGACACAACAGATACGGCTGCAGTATTCCCTTCCCTGTTTTTCCCTGGAACCCACACACTGGATCATGACAATCGTTTCAGCATCACTGACATCAATTTCTCCCGTAGCAAGTCCGTCTTCAAGTTCAGCCTGGGTAAGAATCTGATCTGAATTACCGTATTCATATTCAGTTGTTTCACCCTCATGCCCACCGGTTGCAATGATGGCGGCGCCATGTCGCAAATAAAAGTTTTCTTCTTTGGATAAATCCCTGATCTTTGTTTCAAAGGCGCCTAATGATCCTTGCGAGCCGACCACTTCAGAATTTTTATGAAGCGTGATGTTTTTATGTTCAAGGATTTTAATGGTCAGGTCTTTTGCCATGGATACAGGCGTAAGCCCATCAATTGTGTGTTCGATCCGTGTTCCGGCATATCCCCCCAGTTTGTCCGTCTTTTCAACTATATGAACCTCTACCCCTCTTTGGGCAAGACAGAAAGCGGCATGCATGCCTGCGATCCCCCCGCCCACAACAAGGGCGACCGGGTTGATGGGAAGTATTTCAACATGGAGGGCAGGTTTCAACTTAAGGTTTTCTATGATGGATCTAATTTCACTATATGCCTCACGGGTGTGATCTTTTTTTTCAGCAATTTGGTATCGATAT
>CAIMCT010000216.1 GCA_903839535.1 uncultured Desulfobacteraceae bacterium | reverse complement strand
TGGAATATCTTTCCCAAGCCAGAAGCGACCATTGCAATCACAATACTTTCAGAGGCATTTTTCGGTATCACAACCTTGACACCGGAGACAAAGTTACCGTTAACAACCTGTTCAAAACCTGCATTGAAGCCCCTACCCTTGCGCTCAAAGCCCAGAAACCATGGGTGATATCTGTCCTGTGGGACAATGCTGGAGCCGCCCGTTTTGATGATGATCATTACTATGTCATAACAGGAGAGACGCATAACTCGCCCTCCAACATGGAAGCTTATGGCGGCGCCATCACCGGAATTGTTGGAGTTTACCGTGATCCGCTTGGCACCGGTAAAGGAGCCCGCCTTATCATGGGAAGCTACGGTTTCTGCGTGGGACCCAGGGATTATTCGGGGAACCTTAAGCCACGACTTCATCCCAGAAGGCTTCTGGATGGCATTATCGAAGGGGTCCGGGACGGTGGTAACAAAAGCGGCATTCCCACCACCTTCGGCCAGACCCTGTTTCATCCTGGATATATGGGCAAATGTCTGGTTTTTGTCACCGCTCTTGGCATCATGCCTGCCAGAATTGACGGGCATCCAGCAGAGAACAAAAAAACCTCGGTAGGTGATCTGGTCATTATATGCGGCGGCAGGGTGGGCAAGGATGGAATTCATGGCGTCACGGCATCTTCGGAAGTCTTTTCGGAGCATACGCCAGCCGGTCACGTTCAGATCGGCGATCCCTACACCCAAAAAAAAATGCATGATTTTATTCTGGAAGCCAGGGACTCGGGTTTGATTCAGTTCATCACGGATAATGGGGGTGGCGGGCTTTCATCCTCTATAGGTGAATCCGCGCTATTTTCAAATGGATGCTCCATTCAACTTGATAAAGTTCCGCTGAAATACGAGGGGCTGGATCAGTGGGAAATATGGATTTCCGAATCCCAGGAACGCATGACTCTTGCAATAAAGCCAGAGCATCTGGACTCATTCATGTCCCTTTCCCGCAAACATGCTGTGGAAAGCACCGTGATCGGAGAATATACCGATTCCGGCAAACTTCATATTACATACAATGGCAAGACCTGCGCCTGGATTGACCTGGATCTGCTGTCATCCGGATTCCCCCAGTGGGAATTCGATGCCGAGTGGCAGAGCCCTGAAACACGGGGACTCTTTGAACCCGTTCTCAAAGCGCCCTGCGACTATGGCTGTCTGCTTCTGGACATGCTGTCCCGCCCCAATCTCTGTTCTAAGGAATGGATCACTCGTCAGTATGATCATGAAGTGCAGGGATCAAGCGTCATTAAACCCCTTATAGGAAGAGATCGGGATGTTGGCAGCGATGCATCCGTTATTCGCCCGGTGTTGATCTCTGAGCGGGGAATAGCCTTTACCCAGGCATTGCTTCCCCTGTATTCACAAATCGACACTTATTCCATGACAGCCTGCACCATTGACGAGGCAGTTCGAAGGCTCGTTTCTGTTGGCGCGGACATGGATCAGATCGGCGGGGTGGACAATTTCTGCTGGCCCAGCATTCTGTATCATCCTGTGAATAATCCGGACGGACACCTTAAAGCGGCTAAGCTTGTGCGCTCCTGCCTGGCCCTGAAAGAAATGTGCCTTGCCTACGGCATTCCGCTTCTTTCGGGCAAAGACAGCATGTATGTGGACGGGCATCTTCCCGGCGCTTATGGTGAAACCCATAAGGTCTCGGCCCTTGAAACACTTCAGTTTTCAGCCAGTTCCATTGTTTCCGACATTACCAGGTGTGTAACCATGGATCCCAAGGCTTCAGGCGATCTGGTCTATGTTCTGGGCGCAACGAGAAACGAACTGGGCGGATCTGAATATTATGATCATTTTGGATATGTGGGACTGAATGTTCCACTGGTATTTCCTGATCAATTTTTACCGATGTACCGGGCGCTTTCCATGGCTATCGAAAACCGCTTAGTTGCTTCCTGTCATGGCATCTACAGCGGGGGTCTGGGCATTCATCTTGCGCTAATGGCTATAGCCGGCAACCTGGGCATGACTATTGATCTTTCTCTTCTTCCGATTGAAGAACCCATGAGAGACGATCAGGCGCTGTTCTCGGAATCGGCGGGCCGCTTCATTGTCACCGTTTCAGCGGACAATGAGCAGGCGTTTGAAGCGCTGATGTTAAAAGCCGAGACTCAATCCTCGCCCATTGATTTTGCCTGCATAGGGAAGACCACTGAGGATGTCGGCTTCCTTGAAATCCTGGGACAATCGAAAGATACACTTCTGCGTCTTTCGATAGCCGAGCTAAAGACTGCCTGGAAAAAGCCTTTTGGAGCGTTGATATGAGCAAAGTGAATGTTCTGATTCAAACCGGCTATGGGCTAAACTGCGATCTTGAGACCGCTCATGCCTTTGAGCTTGCCGGCGCG
>CAIMCT010000215.1 GCA_903839535.1 uncultured Desulfobacteraceae bacterium | reverse complement strand
GTATATCCGGCTTCGACATCTTCAATCCCACGGTTTATTTTTTGTCGAACATAAATATGGTATTGAATATCATCGAAAGAAACATTCTCAGGCAATTGGTTAAGCAATTGTTGAACTTCTTGTTTTGCATGAAGCATAATATAGTCTGCTATCGTTTTATTTATTAATCTTTAGAAGATAGTGCTCCGACCAAGAGAATTACACCCAAAGCTCGCCAATTTAGTGTGATTCTTACAGAGTATATCGGCTTTGACAGATGAATCTTTTTGTAATTGAGCGACACGTCGAACGGGTTTTTCTTCCAGACTTTGTACGCTTTTTTTGCCTGCTTCTGTATTTCTTTTGGCAGAGACTGAAAAGCCTTTCTGAAACTCGGAAGAATACGAGAAATCACAATTCATCCCATCCGATTCTTTCCGATTTTCCCTCTTCAGCCTCTTTAATTGCTTTATCAGCCAACATTTCAAGTACATCCTGAGACTCAGAAAAAGATTTCTCCCACTGCATATCATCTTTTATCATCTCAATGAAATCCGGTATTTTCATTTCTCCTATCCAGTGAAGAGCAATTATTTCCTGTTCTTTTTCAGAAAATCCAGATGCCATATTAAATGCTTCTTGCAAAATTGCTGTCATATATCCTCCGATAGGGGAACAATCTGTCAGTCCGGCAGATTCTATTACAAATTCATGTGATTCCAAATTTTTGTTTTTAAATCTGGATATTACATTAATTTTCACTTCTCAAGAATATTAACCTACCCCTCGACAATGGAGAGAGTTCTGTTGAAAAGCAAAACTACCCAAACAATGATCAAGCTTGAATATTCTCATTCAAAAATTTTTTATATAAAATACGGCACAGACTCCCCTGCAATCAGATCCGTATAGGTTTCCCGTTCCTTGATTACTGCAAACTTATCCCCTTTGACCATGACCTCGGCGGCCCTCAGCCTCGAACAATAATTTGACGACATCACAAATCCGTACGCACCAGCGCTCATCAATGCAAGCAAATCGCCGCTTTGAACAGGGGAGATTTGCCGATCCTGAGCCAGAAAATCTCCGGTTTCGCAGATTGGGCCGACAATGTCCGCGGTAAAGGACTTCCCGCTTGAGCGAACCACCGGCAGCACTTCATGGTAGGCATTATACAGAATAGGCCTCATCAGATCATTCATGCCTGCATCGGTAATGACAAATTCCTTGACCAGCCCTTTTTTCCGGTACAACACCTGAGTGACCAAGATGCCCGCGTTTCCCACAATCACCCTGCCAGGTTCCAAAATCAGCTTAATCTGCAGGTCTCCAAGAACATTGGCAATGGCCCGGGCATACTCAAACGGCTGAGGCGGAGATTCTTCACGGTAGGTAATTCCCAGGCCGCCACCCATGTCCAGATACCGAATGGGTATTCCCATTGTACCGAGCCTTTGAATCAGGCTCTTGAGACTTTTCAGCGCATCTTCAAACGGCTGGATTTCGGTAATCTGGGAGCCAATGTGGCAGTCTATTCCAACAACCGAAATATGGGACATCCGGATGGCTCTTTGGTAGGCTGAAATCGCACTTTCGGTGTCGATCCCGAATTTGTTCTTCTTCAGGCCGGTTGAAATATACGGATGGGTCTTGGGATCAACATCCGGGTTCACCCGAATGGAAATAAATGCATTTTCGTTTAAAGCAGCGGCCCGCAGTTGGATCAGCTCCAGCTCCTCCAGTGACTCAATATTGAACATCAGGATACCGGCTTCCAGAGCAAAATCAATTTCATCCACCCGTTTTCCCACACCTGAATATACAATACGATCAGGCGGAAACCCGGCCTTCAGTCCCCGGAGAAGCTCTCCGCCCGACACAATATCCAGCCCGCTTCCCAGATTCGCCAAAAGTTTGAGGACGGCCATGCTGGTATTGGCCTTGGCCGAAAAACATACCAGCCGGTCAAGTCCCTCAAACGCATCGTTAAACGCCTTGAAATGCCGGGTCAGCGTTGCGTGGCTGTAAATATAAAGTGGCGTTCCCACCTGCCTGGCAATGGCTTGGACCGGAACATCCTCACAATACATTTCGTTGTCATGATATTGAAAATAATGCATGCCTACTCTCCTCCCACCACCACCACATTCGAATCCTTGCCGGCAAGCCCCGTCGAATAGCAGATAACCTTATACCGGTAGCGGTATCCGCTTTCTATCGTATCCCGATATGTCATGACAGATGCTCCGTCCTGTCCTTCCAGAAAGGGAATATCTGCTACCCGATGAAACAGAAACGGACAACCGCTACAGCTTTCGGAAATCAACTCTGACGCGCGAAACACGCCAAACCCGGTTATTGGCTCCGACCCGTAAAGGGCTGTCGAAAAAGACCATATCAGTTCAACCTGATTCCCGGTTAACCGAACGCGAAGATCTGTAACCGGTTGCGGCGGAACCTGCCGGGGCGCAGACGGCATTTCTTTTCTGCCGCATCCAAAAATACAAAGACATGTAATCATTGCCGCAATCAAGAGCATTATCGAAAACCGGCTGGCCGGTATCTTCCCCAGGGTCATGGGCACACAGACTCCGACAGGCGCTGTCTGGCTGCTTGAATGGCTGCCTTGACATTCTCCCCAGCCGTCCCTCCAAAAGATGTCCGTCGATTGATCATCTGTTCCGGCGTAAGGACGCCAAATATATCTTCTGCAATCAGCGTCGAAAAGGACTTCATCTCCTCAATCGTCAGCTCATGGAGTTCTTTTTTACAGTTGGACGCATATCCCACAGCCTTTCCAACACAACTGTGCGATTCGCGAAAAGTCATTCCCTTGGTGACCAGATAATCCGCCATATCCGTTGCGTTTAAAAACCCCGTTGTGGTTGCCTGATATAGAATTTCCTTGTTGATCTTTATTTTGGGCAGCATGGCCGTGTAAATTTCGATGCAGGCTTTTAATGTGTCCACGGCATCAAACAAGGCAGGCTTATCTTCCTGCATATCCCTATTGTAAGCCAGAGGAAGAGATTTCATGAGGGTGAGAAGCGCAAACAGATCGCCGAAAACCCTTCCGGATTTTCCGCGGACCAGCTCTGGCACATCAGGGTTTTTTTTCTGCGGCATGATGCTGCTGCCGGTTGAAAACGCATCAGGAAGCCCAATAAAGCCAAATTCGGTGGAAGACCACAGAATCATCTCCTCGGAAAGCCTGCTGAAATGAACCATTGCAATGCTGGCGCAGGAAAGAAATTCCAGCATGAAATCCCTGTCCGAAACCGAATCAATGCTGTTGACCGAAACCTCCGGAAACTGAAGCAGAGCGGCGGTATAATGTCGGTCAATCGGGTATGTTGTTCCGGCAAGAGCGGCGCTTCCCAGAGGCATTACATTTATCCGCTTCAAGGCATCGCAGAATCGCGCCCGATCTCGTGAAAACATCTCGTAATAGGCCAGCAGATGGTGCGACAGCAGAACCGGCTGAGCACGCTGGAGATGGGTATATCCAGGCATGATCACATCCAGATTCTCTTCCGCCAGAGACACAAACACCGTATTCAAGGCATCCAGAAGCCGGATAATGTTGCGGGTTTCCTCCCTGAGAAACATTCGGGAATCCAGCGCCACCTGATCATTTCTGCTTCTGGCCGTATGCAGCTTCTGTGCGACCTTGCCAACTTCCTGAAAAAGCCGGTTTTCAATGTGCATGTGGATATCTTCCAGGCCGTGATCAAATAAAAATTTGCCTCGCTGGGTTTCCCGTTTGATGGCTCCAAGCCCTTCGATCAGCTTTTCGGCCTCTTCGTGCGTAATGATGGAGACATGGGCCAGCATCTGACAGTGGGCGATACTACCATCAATATCGAATGCGTATAGCCGCTTATCCACATCAATTGACGAGGTGAAAAGTTCAACACTTCTATCAGTTTTTTCCGCAAATCTTCCTTCCCAGGGCTTTTCGATCATGGATATCCTCTTTAAAACAAAACGATTTATACTCCGTTGTCGTTATCATAGTTTAAGCATATTCTGGATTCTTAGCCTGAGGGCATTGAGCCGGATAAATCCTTCGGCATCCTTCTGGCGATACACAGAATCATCTTCAAATGTTGCAAAATCAATACGATACAAAGACCGCTCGGATTTTCTTCCCAGAACCCGGCAGTTGCCCTTATACAGCTCAAGTCGCACCACACCGCAGACATTCTTCTGCGTGTCGTCAATCAGGTTCTGAAGCAGGCGCATTTCCGGAGAAAACCAGAATCCATAGTACACTATTTCCGCATATTTGGGAATCAGGGAATCCCGCAGATGCATGACTTCCCGATCAAGGGTAATGGATTCCATAGCTATATGGGCGGCTCTTAAAATGGTTCCACCCGGCGTTTCATACACGCCCCGGGATTTCATGCCCACAAACCGGTTTTCAACGATATCCGCCCGACCGATGCCGTTACGGCCGCCAAGCCGGTTCAACTCCCGGAACAAGGTAGCAGGAGACATGACCTGACCGTTTACTGCAACCGGATTTCCCTGATCAAAGGTAATCTCGATAAATTCATGCTCATCCGGCGCATCCTTGGGGGACACCGACATCGTATAGATATCATCGGGCGGTGCAGCCCATGGATCTTCCAGAATGCCGCCTTCATAGCTGATATGCAGCAGGTTCGCATCCGAGCTGTAGGGCTTTGAAGGGGTTGTTGGAACCTTGATTCCGTGCTGACTGGCAAACTCCATCAGGGCGGTTCGGGAAGTTAGCCGCCATTCCCGCCAGGGAGCTATGATACGGATGTGCGGATCCATAGCAAAATAGGTCAGCTCGAAGCGCACTTGGTCATTGCCTTTTCCAGTTGCCCCGTGGCTGACGGCATCCGCAGATTCAATTTTGGCGATTTCCATCTGTCTTTTGGCGATCAAGGGTCTTGCCAGGGATGTTCCGAGAAGATATTGACCTTCATAGATGGCGTTTGCCCGGAATGCTGGAAATACATAATCTTTTACAAAGGTTTCGGACAAGTCTTCCATATATGATTTGGATGCGCCTGTGTTAAAAGCATTTCCTCGGATCTGATCCATATCCTCATCTTGTCCGATATTGGCGGAAAATGTCACAACTTCGCAGTGATAGGTTTCAATGAGCCATTTTAAAATGACCGATGTATCCAGACCGCCCGAATAAGCCAGCACGACTTTTTTAATCTGATCAGACATGGTAACTCTCCTTAACTATTAATAAAACCGTTGGCAGTTGACGGTGAACAGTCAACTGTCAACGGTTTTTAATCATAACCGCTTCGAGAATGGCCTTATTTATATGCATTTTATTTTCAGACTGATCCCAGATCACCGGAAGGGGGTTGTCCATCATTTCCTCGCTGATTTCCTCGCCCCGGTGCGCCGGCAGACAGTGCATGACAATGGCGTCACTTCGTGCATGACTGACCAGTTCCCTGTTCACCTGGTAGGTTTTAAATACCTTTTTTCGTGAAAAATGCTCGCTTTCCTGACCCATACTGGCCCACACATCGGTATAAATCACATCCGCCTCATGCACAGCCTCAATGGGATCGGAAATCACGCGTATGCTACCGATGCCGATATCCAGCGCCCGCTTGAAAATGGCGGTATTCGGATAATACCCTTCGGGACAGGCCAGAACGAGATTCAGTCCCAGCGTGGCTGCGGCGTTGATCCAGGAATGAGATACGTTGTTGCCGTCCCCAACCCAGACAATCTTCAGGCCCTCATATCCGCCCTTGTATTCGATAATGGTCATCAGATCGCTCAGCACCTGGGTCGGGTGATAAAGGTCCGTCAACGCATTTATTACCGGAATCGTTGAATAGGCTGCAAAGCCTTCCAGAAGATCCTGAGAGAACGTCCTGATGGCAAGGGCATCCAGATAACGGGAAAGTACTCTGGCTGTGTCCATGACAGGCTCATCCCTGGAAATCTGGGTATCTTTGGAGTTGATAAAAATTGGTGTCCCCCCCATTTGAATCATGGCGGTCTCAAATGAAACCCGCGTTCTTGTGGAGGGTTTATCAAATATCAGTCCCAGCGATTTACCGGAAAGCAAGGTTTCCCGGATTCCTTTTTTTCTCAGATACTTTAATTCAATGGCTCTTTTAAACAGGGTATCGCAATCTGATTTCGTCAGATCCAGCAGTGTCAGCAAGTCTTTTTTCAATGCTTCACCTATGGTGGCTTCGTAAACATTCATGAATCACTCGGGCATTCACCCCCGGATATAAAAATGATACCTTCCCCCTTTGGAAAAGGGGGATTGAGGGGGATTTTTCAGCAGGCCGCCTGAAATCCCCCCTGGCCCCCCTTTTCCAAAGGGGGGAAATATTATTATCACGGTAAAATTCCATCCAGGCAAAGGATCAGTTGGTCGATTTGCGCCTTCTGAACAATCAGCGGAGGGATAAACCGCAGGGTATTGCCCTGAACACAATTGATCACAAACCCTTTTTCCAGGCAGGCCTGAACCAGAGGAAGGCCGTCGATGTTCAGTTCCATTCCCAGCAGCAAGCCCAGCCCGCGAACATCCACAACAGAATCATGGCGGCTTTTTAGTTCCAGCAATCGCTCCTTAAAGTACTGTCCAACTTCCGCGCAATGTCCGATGATATTCTCCTGGTCAATGGTTTTCAGAACACATAGTGATGCAGCGGTTACCAGCGGCGTTCCGCCGAACGTCGAGGCATGGGATCCGGGAACAAACGAAGCAGCCACGAATTCTTTCGCCAGCATGGCCCCGATGGGAAGGCCATTGGCAAGGGCCTTGGCAAGAGTCATGATATCGGGTTGAACCCCGAAATGTTCGTAAGCAAAGAGCTTTCCGGTCCGGCCAACTCCGGTTTGAATCTCATCAAAAATCAGGAGGGTCCCGGTTTCATCGCAGAGCCTGCGAACATTTTGAAGAAATTCAGGGTCGGCGATGCGGATGCCGCCTTCTCCCTGAACTGGCTCCAGCAAAATAGCGCATGTCGATGCACTGATTTTCTCCTTTATGGCCTGAAAATCATTGAACGGAACAAAATCGAACCCTTCAAGAATGGGCGAATACCCCTGCTTGATTTTATCCTGGCCTGTTGCAGAAAGGGTCCCTAATGTTCTGCCATGGAAGGACTGGATCATGGAAATAATCCGGTATCTGTCCGGCTCTCCTTCATCCTTGAAATATTTTCGCGCCAGTTTGATGGCTGCTTCGTTGGCTTCAGCCCCGCTGTTGCAGAAAAAAACCCTGTCTGCAAAACTGTGATCGACTAACCAGGCTGCCAATTCGGTCTGCGGAATCGTATAATAGAGATTGGACACATGAACCAGTATCTCGGCCTGTTCACGCAATGCATCTGAAACCGCGGGATGGGCATGGCCAAGATTGCACACAGCGATGCCCGCTACAAAATCCAAATAGGACCGGCCTTCGGTATCCCACAGGGTACAGCCGCTCCCTCTTGAAAATACCACCCGCGTCCTTTTGTAGGTTGTGGCCATCACTCCGTCGGCCTGAACCATCCATTTGCCGGTATCCCTGGTATCCCCGTTTTCCGTCTGTTCACTTGTCATAACGTAACCTCTGTTCCAATGCCTTTGTCTGTAAAGAGTTCCAGCAGCAGTGCATGCCGCCGGGTGCCGTTGATAATATGCACTTTCTGCACTCCATGCTCAACCGCATCCAGAGCACATTCCACCTTGGGAATCATGCCGCCGGAAATGGTTTTTTCCTGCATCATGCGATGGGCTATTTCTGCGTTCAGCGAGGAAATCAGAGCACCGGAAGCATCCAGAATGCCATCCACATCGGTCAGCAGAATAAGACGGCCGGCAGTCAGCGCCATCGCTACATGGCTTGCCACAAGATCCGCGTTGATGTTGTAAGTTTCGCCTTCAACACCGGCTCCTACTGGCGCAATCACCGGAATAAACCCGTGCTGGGTCAGGGTATGAATGATTTCAGGGTTGATCTGTGTTACTTGCCCCACCAGGCCCGGATCAATGATTTCCGGCGGGCTGTTTTCATCCGGCTGATAGACGATGTGCAATTTTTCCGCCGTGATCAGTCCACCGTCCTTGCCGCTCAAGCCCACCGCCTTGCCGCCTTGCCGGTTGATCTGCGCCACTATAGCCTTGTTCAGCTTTCCGCCCAGTACCATTTCCACCACGTCCATTGTTGGCTCATCGGTCAGCCTCATGCCGCGAACAAATTGCGGGCAGATACCCATGCTATCCAGTACCAGGTTGATCTGCGGCCCGCCGCCATGAACGACAACCGGATTCAAGCCAATAAATTTCAGCAGCGTAATATCCTGAGCAAAATCCGCTTTAAGCTGCTCATCCACCATGGCATGGCCGCCATATTTGACCACCAGGGTCATTCCGGAAAACCGGCGTATGTAGGGCAGGGATTCAACCAGGATATCTGCGACATTCGGGGTCATTATGAATTTCCTTTCGCTTTCAGCCTATAATATGTACCGGCTAAGGTCTTCGTTGCTTTGAATGGCTTTCAGCTTGGAATCCACATGGTCGCCGTCGATAACTATCTTTTTTTCCTGCAGGTCCGGCGCATCGAAAAGAATGTCGTCCAGAAGACATTCCATCAAGGTGTGCAGCCGCCTGGCGCCAATGTTTTCGGTCATGGTATTGACTTCTTCTGCAATTGCGGCAATGCGTTCGATGGCGCTGGTTTCAAATTGCACGTCAATGCCTTCGGTTTTCAGCAGCTCCGTGTACTGAAGTACCAGCGCATTTCGAGGTTCGGTCAGAATTCTGAAAAAATCCTGCCGGTTCAGAGAGTCCAATTCCACCCGAATGGGAAAACGGCCCTGAAGCTCCGGAATCAGGTCCGAAGGCTTGATGGTATGAAATGCGCCGGATGCAATAAACAGAATGTGGTCAGTTTTGACCGGACCGTACTTGGTGGTAACGGTAGAGCCTTCTACAATTGGCAGCAAATCCCGCTGCACCCCCTCGCGGGAAATATCCGGACCGTGACTGCCGCTTTTCCCGACAATCTTGTCAATCTCGTCCAGGAAAATGATTCCGGACTGTTCCACTTTTTCCCTGGCCTGCCGAATCACCTTGTCCATATCAATCAGGTTCTGAGCTTCTTCCTGAGAAAGAATATCCAGGGCTTCTGGAACCTTGATCTTTCTTCGCCGGGTATTCTTTGGCAAAAGCCCGCCCAACATATCTTTGAAATTAATGCCCATTTCTTCCATGCCGACATTGGAAAAAATTTCCACAGTGGGCATGGATCTGTCGGGAACATCCAGATCCACATAACGGCTGTCCAATTTTCCGGCACGCAACATGCCGCGAAGCTTTTCACGGGTTGAAAACGATTCATCCGTCCCCGTGGTCACCACCTCAAGCTGAGGCTCCTTGGCGGTTTCCCCCTGCTGAAGCCTGGGTTTGGGGGGCAGCAGCAAATCCAGCATTCTTTCTTCGGCTACGGCTCTGGCTTTGGGTTTGATGACTTCCTGCTCCCGGGTTTTCAGCAAATTGATGGTCAGCTCCAGCAGATCCCGAATCATGGATTCAACATCCCGACCGACGTAACCAACCTCGGTAAACTTGGAGGCTTCAACCTTGTAAAACGGAGAGTCCGTCAGTTTGGAAAGCCGGCGGGCGATTTCAGTTTTCCCCACACCGGTGGGGCCGATCAAGATAATGTTTTTAGGAGCGATTTCATCGCGAAGGTCTTCCGCAACCTGCTGCCTGCGCCAGCGATTTCTCAGGGCAATGGCTACAGAACGCTTGGCGCTATGTTGCCCGACAATGTATTTATCCAGCTCTATTACAATTTCAGATGGTTTAAGTGAATTCATGGGCTATCCAAAATAAAATGATGAATTATGAAAAAAGATAATTATGAATTACGAGGGATGTGGGCATAATTCATAATTCTTCAACAGTGATATCAGTATTGGTGTAAATACAAAGAGTGGCTGCAATCGCCATGGATTTCTCTACGATTTCCCGTGGTTCGAGGAGTGAATGCCGCACAAGCGCCATGGCCGCAGCCTGAACGATTGCGCCCCCGGAGCCTATGCCGATCACGCCTTCATCCGGCTCTATAATATCGCCGGTTCCGGAGAGCAGAAAAGTCCGGATGTCATCAACGGCGATCATCATGGCCTCCAACCGCCTGAGATATTTATCGGTTCGCCACTCTCTTGCCAGCTCGACTGCAGCCCGGGTAAGATTGCCGTTGAACCGTTCCAGCTTGCCTTCAAGCCGCTCGGAAAGATGCAGGGCATCCGCAGTTGCTCCGGCAAACCCCACGATGATTTTTTCGTTATATATCCGCCTGACTTTTTTGGCCTTATGCTTGACAATAGTGGTACTAAGCGTTACCTGGCCATCGCCGGCAACAATCACCTTCCCCTTGTGTCGAAGCGCCAATATGGTCGTTCCGTGAAATACCAATTGAGTCACCTTACTTTCTTGGATGCGCCTTATCGTAGGTTTCTATCAGCTTTGCCATGCTCACATGCGTATATTTCTGGGTAGTTGATAGCCGTTTGTGCCCCAGCAGTTCCTGCACAATCCTTAAGTCTGCGCCGGAATCCAGCAAATGCGTTGCAAAACTGTGCCGTATTGCATGAGGAAACACCGGCATGGAAAGACTGCATTTCAGCGCCCATTTATCCAGAATACGGGCAACCGACCGGGATGTCAGCCTACCGTTGCGTAGATTAAGAAACAATGGCCCATTTTCATAAAATCCGATGCCAGCCTGACGTGTCAGATACTCACGGTATGCCCTCAGCGCAGCCAGAGCTTCTTTTCCAACCGGTGTGATCCGTTGCTTGTTGCCCTTTCCGCAAACCCGAATCACAAACTGGTCAAAATCCACATCATGGACATCCATGGCTGTAAGCTCAGAGACGCGAAGCCCTGCCGAATACAGCATTTCCAGTATGGCGCGATCTCTGTGACCAGAAAGCGAATCCGCAGAAACCGAATCCAGAAGCCTGAACATCTCATCAATGGGAAGAAATACCGGGATCGGGCTTTCGGCGCGGGGATTCGATATCATCTCTGTCGGACTCGCATCCAGTACGCCCTGTCTGACGAGAAACCTGAAAAATGACGGGATAGCCGAAAGCTTTCTGCATATCGATGTCTTTGTGTTTGATTTATAAAGAACGCTGATGTGCCGTCGTATCGCCAGTGCATCCAGGAGTTCAATCGGAACATCCTGAATATTTTTTTCCAGGAACACAGCACTGCACGAAACAAATTCCTCAAGATCGTACGCATAAGCCCGGCAAGTATTGGCGGAGTATCCTTTTTCAGAAGAAAGGGCTTCGATGAAATTCAGAATCAGCGAATTTACGGAACTCAATTCACGGGGTTTCCTCTTTCCAATTGATCAGCGAATGAATGTCTTTCCAGGACCCGACTTCATGAAACGGATGAATTTTGCGATTCCAGGGCTGCCTGAAAACGACCGGTTCAACGCCCGCATCTTTTAACTGGAAACATGTCTCCAGTCGGTCCTCAACAAAATAAGCAACCTGATTATCTCGCAGAATATCTGCTTTGGCATCAAATGATCCTGTTGTTATCACCTTTATCGCCTCAGTATTCAGTGGCAGAATACTTTGAATCCAGTCCAGAATCGGACCGGTATAAGGCCGGGCGGTTACAAACAGAATCGGACTGCTGATTTTTTCAAGCCTGGTCAATACCTCCGCTGCGCCCGCCATCGGCTTCAGTGGAACAGTATAACAGCCATCCTGTATCCGCTGAATAATCGTCTCAATCAGATCCTCATCCATTTCAAGACAGTCCTTCAGCATGTAACAGGTGATGTCTTCATAACGAAGATTCAGAACCTGATAGTCTGTTCTGGCAATGTCGAGAAACAGCGTCATGGTATCCGCCAAAACACCATCGAAATCAAATGCAATAGAATCCGGATCAATCATCGCGCCTCAATCCATGCGCAAAGCCGCAAAGCCCGGAAAGACTCAACACATTTTCCTGGGGCGTTTGCGCCTTTGCAACAAAAAATATGGTTCCCTGCCCGCTTAGGCTTTTCGGGTCTGTTTCTTCAGGCGAATGATTTTTTTCTTATAAATCCTGGCCATTCGAAGATTGTCATCACTCACGGCGGCTGCCTGAACCACCTTCAGTTCCCGCATCTTTTTCTTGATCTCACGAACCGTGGTGTTGGTTTTTCCGGAAACTTCCTCTACAATTCCGCGGGCTTTTTTGATTTCAGTGACGAGCTCCGGCTTGTTCATCCCATATACACCGGTTAGATCCGTGGATTCTTTGGCAAGATCTCTAAGCTCTTTTACCGTCATCTTATCAAGAGGTTTTTCTTTTTCGGCCTTCTTTTTGCTGCCTCCCATAACAACTCATTCTCCTTTCCCAAGTTAAAAGCACAAGCGGAGGCTAATCTTCTTCCGCCCCCGCATCGTAAAATTCTATTAATAATCTATTTTATTGAATACTGTCAATCGGTTTTCAATCCGCACTGCCTGGTAAAAAGCAAGATAAGGGATACAGACATGCGAAACGATTGACTGCGCCGCTGTAAAAATGAGCATTTTTCATTTCAAAACGGTTTTAATACGTTATCCAGGTGAATTGGTACTGAAATCAGTTTTTGATCCAGCATGATCTGCTCAGTCTGCTTCCAGGCGGGTATATCAATACTTCCGACGGCACTTTCCGGCCCCGGCTTGATCAGACCGCGTGTCGCCGCCAATTGCCTTCGGATGATCTCCACCGGTGTGTCCTTGTCGAACTGCTGAAGTACGGATACCGCCTTCTCGTTGTTTTCCAGAGCCACCGCATCCTGCCAGCCTTCGATCAACCCCTTTCGAAATTTATTCACGATGTCTGGTTGCTCGCTGAACATCTTTTGCGATGTAACCACAGAATTCGCCACAAACCTCACCCCTAATTCATCGGGATTGAAGAAGCTTACCCTTTCTTTGGCCTTCTCCAGCTTGTTCTGAATAACAATGCCCTGAGCATTGACATAAACCGGCCACAAATCGACCTTTCCCTCATAAAACGGCGTGTAATCGTAGCGAACACTGTAAACATTTACTGATGCTTCGCTGATGCCAAATTTGGTCAGAAGGGTCCGCATAATGGTTTCATCATTTCCACCATAGGTGAGCCCCAAGGTTTTGCCCCTGACAAAAGATATCATGGCTGCCGGACTGTCGAAACTCAGCGTATCGGTTCGATACACCCATTGCAGCGGATTCACCTGAAAGAGCTGAGCAATCACGACAATCGGAGAACCTTTCGCCACAGCCCGAATCACCTGGTCTGCCGATGCGACACCAAACTGAGCATAGCCCAGCTCAATCTCCTTGATGGAATCGCGTTCAGGTCCGCCTTCCTTTACCACAACCTTAATGCCTTGTCTGGCAAAAGCCCCGTGCACATCTGCATAGAGATCTCCCACGACACTGGTGTTAAAAAGCCACTTCAGGCGGTAGGTCACCGGTGTCAACTCCCCACAGTCCCCGGTTCGCCCGAGCAGAAAAAGCCAGACACCCAGCCAAACAATTGTTTTAATCGATTTCCATGTCCCCTGCCCCCTATTTTCATCCTTCATACTTCATCCTTCCCCCCTAAATCTGACACTTCCTCTGAATCACGTTCCCCACCCATTCCAGACCGGTGAGATAGAGCGATGTGCCGATGCCGATCAGAAAAAGGGCCGTCAGGATTTTCGACAGATCGCTCTGATACAGCGCAGTTCGAATACTGTATCCAATGCCGGCATCCGCCGCAATGAATTCGGCAATGATGGTTCCGACCACAGCCATGGTGGCGCTGCCCGCAATGACGGTGGTCAGCTTGTTGATGTTTTCATAAGCCCTAATCCGAACTTGAAGCCGCCAGTTCATTCTTTTCGTTGACACATAAAAATGCTCTATGCTGTCAACCGGTTCGGATAGAATGCCGATTACGGACAACAGAAGGGGGAAATAACAAATCATCACTGCAATCAACAGCCGGGTGATCAGCCCATCCCCCAGAAGAATAAAGATAATGGGGGCCACCGCCACAATGGGATATGCCTGAATGCTATAAGCAGTCGCCTTTATCAGAGATCCGATCCATGAATTATGTCGCCCGAGAATTCCCACCATAAAAGCCAGAATAATCGAAATGATATGGCCAACGACCGCAATCCAAAGCGTGTCCAGAACATTGAAAACGTATCTTGCAAACACGGATTTACATGTCTGCCAGATTTCGACAGGACCCGGAATTACATAATCCGAAAGGTTAAGAAGGTATTTTACCAGGAGCAGCGACAAAAGTCCCAGAAAATAGACAAGAAAGAACTGCTGAATGCGCCTATGAAGCATGAACTATCTCCAGCATGGTCTGCTCCAGATCTTTCATCACGAAATTGTTTTCAGTCATCAGGTTTTGTCCGGAAATCATGCTGGTTTGCGGATGTTTGCAAGGGCTTCTGAGAACGACAATCTGATTGCAGAATTTGGCGATTTCCATCATGTTGTGGGAGATATACAAAAAGCATTTTTCAGGAAACAAGGTTTTCAGGGTTATAATGATTCGGCCTCGGGTGGTTTCATCCACATTGGCCAGGCTTTCATCCATGATCAGCAGATCAAATTTCTGAAGCAGATAGCGGATCAGATTCGCCCGGTTTTTCTGACCCAGGGACAACTGACTGAATCTGGCGTTCATCACAGGCTGTATTCCAAAGGCATTCACCAGCTCATTCAGCATGTCATGGCCGGAAGCCTGCATGGTGGATGCCATCATGTCCCCAATACCGGCCCACCCCGGAAAACGTTCCATATTGTGGGCATAAAGGACTTCAGCAATCTGACGAGATTGTATCTGTCCGGAATACCCGGTCAATTCCCCGGCGATCATTCGCGCAAGGGTTGTCTTTCCCAGACCGGACTGGCCAAACAGGGCATGAAATCCCGGTCCGGTCACCTGGCAGCTTAGATGCTCAAACACATGAGCATCGGTTTGGGGATATTGATAGGAAATGTCATGGCATTCAATCTGCATAACTATCAGATAACCATCAATATTGCTGAACCAGCATATCTGCCGTTTTTTCAGCTTCATTCATGATTTCGCTCCGGGTTTGCGCTTCGCCGTCAGTCATCAGTCCGCACCCGCGAATCAGACAGTTGTCCTTGAAACCATACCAGTTGAAAAAATAATCATACCTGGGGAAAATATCGGCAAACTGTTTTTCATCGGGCTGCCCCTGAGTTTGAATAAATACCAGCCGTTTTCCTGACTTCAGGCGGCTGGGAACCGGGCTGGTGGTATAATCCGGAACCAGATATGAAAATGTGCGGTCAATAAATGCCTTCAACTGGCTGGAAACCTCCCCATAATAGACCGGTGTCGCCATTACCAGGACATCGGCATCCCGGATTGCATCCAAAACTTCGGTCAAGTCATCCTTAAGCACACATCTGTCCAGCTTGGTCTTGCAGGTCATACATGCCTGGCATCCGCGGTAATTGAGCTTATTCAGCGCAAAAGTCTGTATGCTGGCACCTTTTTTTTCAGCAGTTTCACAAAAATGCCTGGCAATGGCTGTCGAGTTTCCCCTGGGTCTTGGACTCGCCAATAAACACACGATTTTCATCTGGATTCCTCCCTCTTTTTAAAATGAACGACATAACACATGCCATCTGCTCGGAATAATTGACAGTTCCGGAAAATGGATATCACACACTGTGAACAGGCATAATTTGCATTTTTGCTCTCCCAACCCCGATAGTTGATGGAGCAAGCGGAAATCGTAGATTATGACCGTCCACAATATAGCACAACTGAACCCCGCACAACAGTCCTTT
Source organism: uncultured Desulfobacteraceae bacterium (assembly GCA_903839535.1). Lineage (GTDB taxonomy): Bacteria > Desulfobacterota > Desulfobacteria > Desulfobacterales > Desulfatirhabdiaceae > RAAP-1. Next base: position 8,702 of record CAIMCT010000215.1, on the reverse strand, counting down.
AATAATTAATGCACGGCGATTTTACTATACTCAAAATTAGCTTTAATAACGAATAGTTAGCTATGGGTCTGTCCACTAATGCTCATAACATACTGGAATACTTTAAAAAACGAAGATATCCAACTCGCTAAATACTTTTAATTTCAAATAGTTATGCCTTAACACAAAATTACCGTGTCTTTGGTAATCCCTGCGTTGACTTTCATCAGACCGATTGATATAATGGACAGTTATGGAAGAAGGAATTATCGTTGAATTTATTGACCGTCAGAAAATACTCTGCGCGGTGGTGCAGGAAGTCAAGAACCAGCGTCTCAAACTCCTGACCGAAAACGACCGGGAAGTCAACCTCTCTTCAAACCGGCTTTCCCATAAAAGCCGCATGGTTCTGGATATATCTCTTGGCAGGATCAAAACGATTGATGCGCTCAAGGGAATTGCCTTTCGCAGAAAACAGCTAACCCAGTTGATCAATATCCGGGATATCTGGGAAATCCTCAATTCCGAACAGGAATGGATTGACCTTGCCACCATGACAGAGTTCTGTTTTCCAAATCAAGCGTCCTGTGATCATGAGTCAGCAATTGTCCGCGCATTTTTTCAAAATCGACTGTATTTCAAATTTGATCAGAACCGATTTTTCCCAATTTCGGAAGAACAGGTCGAACGCAATATTGCCATAGAGGGGGAAATCGCTCGCAAAGCCCAACGGATAGAGTCCAGTGCTTTATGGGTCAGAACACAGCTTCAGCAAGATCGGCATCCACCGCTGTCCGCGCTATCTGAAGACGAATCAGCCTGTCTGGATGTCCTCAAATCCTGTTATCTTCTGGATAAAGAGAGCCCACATTATGCTGAAGGCAAGGAAATCATGGCCAAAGCCAGAATTGATGACAGAGAGCGGCTTTTTTCGCTTTTCGTTGATTTTGGTCTTTTTGATCCCGATGAAAATATTGAGCTTTATCGGCAGGAAATTTCTTTGGAGTTTTCTTCCGAAGTCCTATCTCATGCTGGTAATATCGCCACATCCTGTGCATTGCTGTCGGAATCTTCAGATCGAAAAGACCTGACCTATCTTCCCTTGATGACCATAGACGGTCAATCCACACTGGATTATGACGATGCGATCAGTTTCGAGGATTATGGTGATTCCTGCTGCCTGGGCGTTCACATTGTAGATGTGGGCCATTATGTCAAAAAAGATGATCCAATTGATCAGGAAGCCCGACTGAGGGCAAGCTCCATTTACATGCCGGACCGTAAGATTTCCATGCTGCCGCCCAGTATGGCGGAAGGGTTCTGCAGTTTGAAAGCAGGTGAACTTCGTCCGGCCATCAGCATGTTGATACACCTGAGCAAAACATCAGAAATTCTGGACTATGAAGTTGTTCCAAGCCTGATCCGGGTTCAACGCCAGTTGACGTATTATGATATCAATATGGTTGCAGACAGCAGCCGGGAGATCGCCAGCCTGTGCGACATCGCCATGAAATTCCGTCAGAAAAGGATTTCTGACGGTGCTGTTCAGATTACGCTTCCGGATATCAATGTCTGGATCAGTGACAGCGGAGAAATAGGTGTCAACCGGATCAATCGCGAAAGCCCCGGACGGATGATGGTGGCTGAAATCATGATCATGGCCAACTGGTTGATGGCGAAATTTCTATCCAGCCATGGTGTTTCCGCCGTATTCAGATCGCAGCCTGGACCGAGAGACCGCCTTTACAAAGGATGTGAAGGGTCATTGTTTCAGAATTACATGCAGCGCAGGCTTTTGAGCCGTTTTATGCTGCTCAATAAGGCGGAACGCCATTCGGGGCTGGGTCTGGACGCTTATGTCACCGCAACATCTCCAATTCGAAAGTATTATGACCTGGTTACTCAGAGGCAGATTCGTTCAGTTTTCGGACAGGAAGCCCCGTATTCGGCTCAGGAAATTGACCAGATCATTCAGCGGCTTCAAGAGCCGATGCTCAAGGTGTCCCGAATGCAATATCAGCGAAACCGATACTGGATATTAAAATATCTGGAATCCCGAATCGGCCAGAAGGAAGAAGCCATTGTCATTGGCAGAAAGCGAAACGCCTACCAGATTCTGATGACGGAGTACATGATTGAATGCGATCTGGCGACAACCAGCAGAATCGAACTCAAGACGGAAAACCAGATACAGGTCACCCTTCAGCATGTGAATGCCCGAAAAGACGTGCTTTCGGTATTCATGGGATGAGGCATTGAGGTCTTCTTCTGTTATGAAGCGATATGTTTCCAGTGCTGTAGAACGATTACCAATTGATATTAATGCTATTTCCGGGTTGATTGCAAGTAACCAGTCGTATAGTGGAGAAATCCCATGGAGTCCAAACGATAAAACCGATCCCTGGGATCATGTCGAGGCGGCAATGGGCCTGGTAATCGGTGGCCTTTTGAGTGAAGCTCGCATGGCTTTTGAGTGGATGGCCCAAACTCAGATAGAAAACGGCAGTTGGTATGCCGCGTACCGCAAGGGAGTTCCGGAAGACAAAACTCAGGACTCCAACCAGTCTTCCTATATCGCTGTCGGCCTGTTTCATTATTACCTGGTTACAAAGGATGTGGTGTTTTTACGCAGACTGTGGCCGGTGATTCGATCCGCTATTGATTTTGCTGTCAGCCTTCAGGCCCCTGGCGGAGAAATCTACTGGGCGCTCAGCCCAGAAGGTCGTTTAGATCCCATGGCGCTTCTGACTGGTTCCAGTTCTGTGTATATGAGCATCAAGTGCGCGCTGGAAATGTCAAGGATTCTCAATGATCCCGTTCCTTCCTGGCAACGGGCGATGAATCGGCTGGGGGAAGCCATTCGGAATAAACCACATCATTTCAACATGACCAAATCCCGTTATTCCATGGACTGGTTTTATCCCGTTCTTGCAGGCGCCATTACCGGAAATGAAGCACGGCTGCGCATTGACCGGTTCTGGAAAAAATTCATTATGGAAGGTCAGGGGGTCCGCTGTGTGTCGGACCATCCATGGGTGACGATCGCCGAAACTTCGGAACTTTGTCTGGCCCTGTGCGCCATGGAAAATCATAGACTTGCGGAAATTGTGTTCAACTGGATATGTGACAAGCGCTATGAAGACGGATCCTACTGGTGCGGCCATACATATCCAGATATGGTGATATGGCCGGAAGACAAGATCACCTGGACCAACGCTGTGGTCCTGATGGCGGCGGATGCCCTCTATCACCTGACACCTGCAGCCGGTCTGTTCAGTCATCACGCCTGGGGACCGAATGGATTCATCGGAACAGGTTCATCTGTTCCCCTCTCTGTCAGTTTCCAGAGGTAAACGTGCATGCTCAGGGATCATCGCCCATATCGGGTGAAAAAAGCCTACCTTAAATTTCAGAACATCTATGCCAATCACTTCCTTCGGCCACATTTTGAAAGATTTGGCAAGGGCCATGCGTTCATGAAACCCTGGAATGTCGAGGTATTTGGCGGGCCGGTTGAGTTAGGCGATTTTGCGACGGTCATTGCAACCCGGGATCAGATCATCCGCCTTTCAGTATGGCCGGTTCAGCAAGGCATGGGTCGGATCACCATCGGCAGTTACTGCCTGATCTGCCCTGGTGTCAGAATCAGTTCTGGGAGCCAAATCACCATTGGCGATAACTGCATGATGGCCAGCGGTGTCTATATTACGGATGCCGACTGGCATGGAATTTATGACAGGGCCAGTTTTGGCAAGGCCTTGCCTGTCAGCATTTCCGATAACGTCTGGATCGGTGATCGGGCCATGATATGTAAGGGTGTCAGCATCGGTGACAACAGCATCATTGGCGCTGGATCGGTTGTGGTTAATCCCGTTCCTGCCAATGTGATTGCCGCAGGAAACCCCGCACGGGTACTCAGATATCTTGACCCCGAAAAGGAAATGCGGACCCGCAGGGACTGGTTTACCGGCCATACTCATCTATCCGCTGAACTGGATGCGTGGGACAACGCTATGTTAAAAGGAAATACCGCAATCAAATGGCTGCGGCATCTGGTTTTTCCACGAAAAGGGGATTAACTTCGTCGAAGTTGGCGTGGAAGGCCGATTGTACGCACTGAGACTATTATCAGACTGATTGAGGCAACGAAAACCAAACAGTGTCTGATTATACTTCAGGCAGTCACAAGGATAAAGTAATTTATGTTCGAAAATGTCAGGTATTGTGAAAAATCAGATATCGGTCTTCAAAGGCGTAACAACGAGGACAGTCTGTTAATTGTTGACCAGCACTGTAATCATTACGATCTGCAAAATTATGGTATGTTTTTTGTGGTTGCTGATGGTATGGGGGGACATGCGGCAGGGGAAATAGCGAGCAAGATAGCCTGCAAAGAAGCCGTTTCAGCATACTATTGCGGCGATGCTAAATTTGAAACTTGTGCTGATGATAGTGATCTGAAAATGCGGAAACTGGAGAAGTCGATTTGGTCGGCGCATGATCAAATTATCAATGCAGCAAAGGAGAATAAAGAATTGCGCGGGATGGGAACGACTCTATCCGCTTTAGTGCTTACAGATAACAAATCGCTCATTGCACATATTGGGGATAGTCGAATATATCGATGCAGAAAAAATTCATGTGAAAGAATGACGGTTGATCATACGAAGAAGCAGGCGTTAATCGACACAGGTAAAATCCGACCGGATGACGAAAACAGCCACTACTACGGCTATATATTAACTCAAGCACTAGGGGGCTATGATGATTTGACCGAAGTATTTACCAGAGTGGATAATGTGCAGCGTGATGACATATTCCTTCTCTGTACGGATGGCCTGCATGACATTGTAACAGATAACGAAATCACGGGGATACTTACAACAAATCTCTCTCCAAAGACAATTTGCGACAGACTGGTTCAAGCAGCAATCAGGAAAGGTGGGAATGACGACGTAACCGTTATTGTCATTCAGTTGTAATGTCCTTTTGTAATTTCCTTACCGCGCAGAAAGCTCTGATATTATGCCTTCCAACAGGTCGGAAATAACGGATAAGTCAGAGTTCCTGTCAAGGTGGGGCAGGATATCCGGTTCCGGTAGCTCCCCGTTTATTTCCTTGGCCAAGACCTTACAGAATACGAGCATGATCTTATTATCGAACTGACTTTCAAGGTTTTTTCTTAATTCACCAATCGCAGACTGTACGTCCATCTTTTCCCTGTATGGCCGCTGGGAAGTCATTGCGTCGAACGAATCAGCAAGTGTGAGTATTCTTACCCCATCGCTTAAAGAGTCCTCGGCGAGTGCATCCGGGTATCCGCGCCCGTCAAGACGTTCGTGGTGGTGCCAGACTATATCCTCTACGTTTTTCCACGGGAATTTTATCTTTGTTGTGATATTGCGGGACAGTGTCGAGTGTTTTCTTATTTCTGTACGTTCCTCCGGCGTAAACGGTGTTACCTTGTTTAACAGAGTGTTACTTATCGCCAACTTGCCGACATCATGCAGGTAACCCGCTACATACATGCCTTCTATCTCGTGTTCGTTCCATCCAAGTTCCCGCGCAATGGCGACTGAATACTTCGCGACCCTGTGGGAGTGATTTTTCGTGTATGCGTCTTTTGCATCAATAGCTGCGGCAAAGGCCTGAAGTGTGCCGTGGTAGATGTGCCTCATCTCTTCATAGAGTCTGCGGTTATCTTCGAGCTTGTCCGCAAGGTCCATGAAAAGGGAGTGGTTGTTCAGAGCGATTGCAATCTGGTTTGCTATGACGTTGAGAAGTTCGAGGTCTTCCGATGCTAAAGGGCCTGCGGTTAACCAGCCGCCAAGAAGTAGAGCGCCGATAAACTCGTCCCCTACCCATATAGGAGCCAGTATCTCTGCCCCAGCAACTGCCATGACGGGGGCATCTCCGATGAGGCAAGACTTGTTTCTTCCGAGCGATATCAGTTCTTCAGGATTGAGATGGTCCAGATCATCTTGGGCAAAACCCTTTTGCGTCAAAGTATTCAGGCTCTGTGTCGATTTGTCATAAAAGAGGATTGCGCCCTTATTCGCCAGAAAAGTGCCGGTGATTACATAAAGCACAGACTGAATCTTTTCATGAAAAGCGTCTTCAGATGTTATCGCCTGCCCCAAGTCCGCCAGGGCGGATATGTTGTACATCGCTTTTTCTAGTTTTGTACTCATGATTTTCGGGTTTTAAGGTATTCTAATGCATCGTTTTCGACCGGAAAGACCAGCATATGCTGCATAAGACCGAGCATCTCGAAGGTGTCACTGAGGAATTTGGACATATTGGTACAGCAAATCGTGCCATTGATGTTCCTTAGGTCTTCCATGATCTGCAGAAGCATGGATATGCCAATGGAATTAATCAAGTCTGTTTCACTGAAGTTCACCACAATTTTCGTTATACCCTTGCCGATATAAACACCACATTCAATAACAAGGCTTTCACCTGAGAGATTGTTAAGATAGCCCTTGGGGTAAATAATTGCAGCGGCTCCTTCAAGCCTTGAAGCTACGCTGAATTGAACCGATTTCACTTAAGCACCTCTTTGTCTTTTATGTTTTTAGTCAGGATTACCCTCGTCCTGTCGTTTATTCTCTCCACCTTAACGCTGTCCATAATCTTATGTAAAAGCTTATAGCCCCAGCCCCTATTCATGCCCAGCCGCAGCTTTTCTTCCACAGGGACTTCTTTTAACGATTCGAGAGAGAAAGGTCTGCCGGAGTTCTCTATGACGATATCAAGTTTGTCCGCCCTGGTGATGAATTTAAGAAAGAGCTTTTTTTCGTAACTCCCGCTGTGTTCGATTGCGTTGATGCAGACCTCAATCAGCGCCAACTGTAAAAAATTCAGGAATTCGGAATCAAGATTTATGTTTATGCCAATCTGTTCAACAGCCTTTGCAACTACAAGCTCCGCATTGGAATTCATCGGGACCACCAGCTCAAAACATGATTCTGCTCTTTCCGCTATATATTTTGCAGCTATCTCTTCCCTTGCATCGCTGGCATTTCTACCCTCTATTTCCATCAAATGGAGACAATGTATGAAATCGTGAAAGACCGCGTCATTGTCATGCATCATCCCTGAGTTCTCTATTGAGCTGAGGACCATTTCTGTTTCGACCTCGCCCAACCCGGAAATCATTGAGAGCCTTTTGCCGCCTTCAATTCCCCCATTTTCAATCGAATACATGAGAAGTTTAATCATTGCCTTTCTCATTGCCGAACTTTCAGCATAACGGCTGAGTACGGAGGACCAATAAAATGCGGTCTCACCTTCGGAAACTTCAAAACAATGACACTCCATCAAATCATTTTCATTGAGATCCTTTTTCTGCATTTTCCAGGCTGCTTTTGCGATATTCCTTATGTAAAGAGGATTTCCCCTCAATGTATCCAGAAATTCAAACTGCAAATCCGGTGTGCAGGTTATCTTCAGATTGGTGAGGTGAGCAGTGAAAAGCGCAACGGCCAAATCTTTCGGTAGCGGACCCAGCCGCATCTGCTCCGTCGTCCCTATGAGTGAATGATCTGCATAAATAGACTTAAGCGCTTCAGCCGATCCGGTAATGATATGAGGACAGCGACGGTTTTTCAACGATCCCCCGAAAAGGCTCAAGAGACCGTGCGCATCGCCGATGCTTGATTGATAAATATGTGCAGCAGCATCAAAGTCATCCAGCATCACAATAACCGGCTTTCTGTTTTTTTGTGCGGCAACGACCGGGGCTGATATGGCAGCTACAAGCTGCCAATAAAAATCATTTTCGTTTATGTGTTCCTGAAAGTCTTCGATACAGTCGATCAGCCAGTACAAGCCAAGCGATGACATTGCCGGCATAAGATGCCGCAGAGGCTCGGACACACTGTCTGCAATGGAAGGCTCTTTTTTAACGAAGGAGATGTACTGCCTGACAAACCCTGTGAAATAATCTCTTGCAAAATACGCCCCTTTAAGGTTGGCAGTCTTGAAGGAATAGTAAAACGGTATGACATTATCTTCCCAGAAGAGTATGCGGTAAAGCTGTTTGAGGAGCTCTGTCTTGCCCACTCCCCTTGCACCTGCAAGAAACACATCCCCGCCCAATGCGTCTTCCTTTAATTTGGACAGCCCCTTCAGATAATCAAGTTCGGGTTCCCTGCTTAGAAAGTCTTCTGAGGAAATTGCATTAAACGGCATGGACGCCCCCTCACTGCTACTGTTAAGGGACATGGAAAACGCCAATATACCTTTTGTAAAACAATATCCATCAGTAAAAATGGCATTCTGTAATTAAAAATTGGATTTGGTCGGGGCGAGAGGATTTGAACCTCCGACTCCCTGCTCCCAAAGCGGGTCACTGGCCTTTTAACCATCATGTTTGATTGATTTTATTGGCATTTCATTGTCATGTTTGTCATCTGGTAGTACATCTTTTGATGGTATGCACTACCGGTTTCGCAACCCTATTTAATGCTTCTCACGATCTGCAATGCCACCCTTTTATGATCGTATCATTTTAAAGTTCATATAATAATGGCATATTATATTGTAAGTTACAACCAAAAATCATTATCATGAAGATTATTTGAAAGCCTCTTTTGAGATACCAAAAATGTATCTTTCTTAAATTCGATTACCCCATATGTGAAAATGATACTTCCCCCTTTGGAAAAAGGGGATCGAGGGGGATTTTTCAGGTAGATAGACTCATAACTCCCCCCTGG
>CAIMCT010000214.1 GCA_903839535.1 uncultured Desulfobacteraceae bacterium | reverse complement strand
GATTTTGGTGTGCTAAGACTCATTGTCAATGATAACCAGAAGGCATTGGAAGCCTTGAAGAACAATGGATTTTCGGTAGGAATCACCGATGTCGTAGCGGTTGAGGTTACGGATAAACCAGGTGGGTTGCATACGATTCTGGATTTGCTGCACAAGGCGCAGATCAACGTGGAGTATATGTATGCGTTCGTTCAGCAGAGCGGAAGTAATGCGGTCATGATTTTTCGCTTTGATCATATTGAGGAGGCGATCAAGCTGCTGAAAGAAAACGGGCTGACGGTGATCAATGGATCAAAAGTGTACTCGCTGTAAACAACATCTCCCCATTCTTCAAGGGCAAACAGCCCATGTCCTCCAGATGCAAACAGCAGCCGGGTCCGGGTTTGAAAAAAACCGGGCCAGGGTTTCCTTGTCATTATCAGTCAGAGCGCTGAGTTCATATCGGATCAGCAAAGTGAGTAATGCTTCGCTGATGTAGCAAAGCCTCCACGGTTCGGCCTGAGCTATTGTTGTCGATTAGGGGAGTCGACAAATTCTTGTCAAACAGGACCTATATGGCATCCGACATATAATCAATTGTTAGGCACCAGTGACATGGAGACATAATTGTAAGGAGCTATAGTGGGCTATGTATTCGATTGGAATACCGAGAAAGCACAGTCGAACGTCAGAAAACACGGAGTCTCATTCGATGAGGCATCAACTGTTTTTGGCGATTCCTTTGCGTTTCTCATTATGGATCCAGATCATTCTCTGGAGGAGGAACGTTATCTGCTGCTTGGAATGTCGATCCATCGAAGGTTGCTGGTAGTGGCATTCGCGGAAAGATTGTCGCTAACACGGATCATCTCAGCGAGACGCGCAAACCGTATTGAGAGGAAAAAATATGAAGAAGGGCAATAACCATAATGAAGAAGTCGAGGAACAGGACACAATGCGACCCGAATACGACTTCTCGGGGGCAGTGCGAGGTGTCACTGCATCGCGTTATGCAGAAGGCACAAACATCATTATAATCGCGCCAGATGTTCTCGACGTATTTCCGGACAGTGCGTCAGTTAATGAAGCACTTAGAGCCTTAGCACCGGTCATCCGACACAGATATGAAGCTGGGACAAGAGCAAAGAATGCCTAACAATACGTTCCAGCGGAGCGCGGAGGACAGTTTTTAAGGAGTGGACAGCTCTTTTCTTTAGAGCCCAAGCTAATACCAGAAATTTTGTTCCGTTTAATCCAGGAGCGAAAAATGTTGATAAAAGTCCTTTTATGCTGGCTGCTGGCCAGACACATAATTTACCCTGGATTCAGGTCATGAATATGCATAATGCCTTTTTGTTCACTGAAAAGGCGCTGCGATAGGGGCTATCTTATTGAAAATTAAAGTGAAATAGAAAACCACAACATATAGACTTATGCGCAGGTAACGAGTGATAAGTTGCTTCAAATGGCGGTGACTATGATACTTGAAGCTATATTTGAGTCAATATTTTTGACTTGCAGCTTCGATCACCAATACTTGCAAATATTTATTTACACTATGTTTTGGATGTGTGGTTTGAAGAAGTAGTGAAAGCACACTGTCAGGGTACGGCATATCTGTGCCG
>CAIMCT010000213.1 GCA_903839535.1 uncultured Desulfobacteraceae bacterium | reverse complement strand
TCCCCCGCTGGGAGAGGGAGCATAAGGAAATTGCAGATTATGCCCGTTTGCAGTATACACTGTTTTGTTGCCATCCGCCATCCAATCAAAAATATTCTTTTCAACTGTTACAAAAACAATTTTGTTGGTTGCATCAACACAGCCAACATCCATTTTTAATTAAGAATATTCACCTCCTTTCAGTTTTAGGGGCACAAATAAAAAAGCCCCCATGAGTGAGTTCCATCACCCGTGGGAGGCTTTTCAGGAAAAAAATTATATATTTGGCCCAAGTCCAAATAAGGACCAATACCGTTTTCTCTGTGATTCATCAGTAATTTTAAGACTTTATCAATTTTATTTATATTATTCTATATTACAACATCTCTATTGTACTACCAGTAAGAAATATGTTAGGATTTTCTTTGACCTCTACCCAGATCATAGCGGGCGAATCCTTATAGTACACTGAAATGACGGGGATCAATGGTTGGTTTTCCATAATCTTTGACTCCATCTCAAATTCAATAAATTACTGAATGTCGACACATCGAATCCTATTTGGTCGCCATGCTGGAGAGATAACGTGACTACCTTTTTCCTCAGTATCCATAAGGCTGACAAGTGGAGCTGGTCGGAGGGTGGGAACCTACAAGATATAGAAGATAAACAAACTTGACTTTGAGCCATTATGAACTACAATGTGGCCCAATAGGGGGTAGCACATATGCCTGTAAATTCTGTTGTTCGGGCACGCATAAACGGACAAATCAAGGTTGAAGCTGTGCTTGCATCTATCGGGCTTACCGTTTCCGATGCTTTCCGTGTGATGATGATGCGCATTGCAAAAGAGAAAGCACTTCCCTTTGAGCCGTTTATGCCGAATGACGAAACCATTGAAGCTATGGGAGCCGCACAACGCTGCGAATTTGTCTGGTCTGGTTCCGCAAATAAACTGCTTGTGGGTTTGAATGCGGACGATTAGATATACAAACCGCTTCAAACGAGATTACAGGCGGGAAAAAACAGGTCGGCACAGTAAGACCCTTGATGATGCCTTGATGGAAATCGTCAATCTGCTCGTTGCTGACATGCCTTTACCTTACGCAATTTTGATCATCCGATTTCTGGTGAATGGATCAATCACCGCGATTGCCACATAAAACCAGACCTGATTCTGATTTACCGAAAAATTGACACCGATCATCTTGACCTTGTCCGTATCGGCTCACACAGCGAGCTTGATTTGTAAAGGACTTAGATACGCCATCTTGTGAAAATCCAATAATCTTCCCAGGCTTCGACGGTTTCGGAAGTTGTTTGCTACCTCCGGTTAATGGTGAACCCACCCATCGCCGGAAAGTACACCCATTTAACCGGAAAATCATTCTTTAAGACAAATGGAACCACCCCTGTATTGATTGGAATCGTTGTCATTATTTATACTTGATCTAAAGTTAAATCATATAATACAGTGTTATTATTTAATATATCATTTGATAACATGTCAAGATGTTGTGAATACAATCCGGCAGAACAGAAATATTGGGATGGTGTTTCAGATACCACTGACGCAGAAAATTGATTCATTCGCAAAATATCGCCGTTAAAAAACACAAGACAGAAAACAATTAAATATGATGGCTTTGCTGAAAATATTCCGACAGCTTTCTATCTGTGATACATAATGCACTGCAATTAATCAGCTCTTTCAGTTTTTGAGAGCAATGATTATTTTATGGAATTCGTCATATAAACTACTGCAATAAAATGAATTTTCCTTCCTTCATCAATCCAGGTTGACAAAAACAATGAATGTCGCATAGTAAATATACAATGAGGTGAGCAAAGGAAAAAAGCTTTTGCACCTCATGTAAATGGATGTTGATAACCCTATGATTTCATGATAATTGTGGATGTTAATCTTTAAATTTGTAGTGGAGGAGTTGATTATGAAAATTTATAAAAAAATGAACCATTTCTTGATGCTTTTTCTAATCGTATTCCTGTGTATTGTTGGAACGGGGGGCTCGATAGTGTTGGCGGCTGCCTCAGTAACAATTGTCAACATGACGTCCCAAGATCAGTTTTCACTTCAACAGACAAATGTTATTGCTGGGGCAACTGTACAATGGGTGAACTTAGACAGCGATGCGCATACAGCAACAACAGATACCACGAACCTTGTTTCAGGTGGCCCGGATTCGGACGTATTGTTTCCGAAAGGGTTGAAACATGGACAGACCTATGAGTGGGTAGTGCCGGTTACTGCTGCTCCTGGGACAACTTGGTATTATCATTGCCGTTTTCACGGATCTTCCGGTAATGGACGAAGTCTTGGATCGGGAATGGCAGGCTCAATTACGGTTATCAACGCCGCTTTGCCAGACATCAAAGCAAATGGACAAGATGGCCCAATTACTGTTTCATCCAATTCCCCGATTTCTATTACCATTGGTCTTACGGGAGTCAATCAAGCTGGAACTCTTGCTGACTGGTGGATTGTGGCAAGTACACCCTTAGGCTTTATTTCATGGGGTTATCCAGTCGGATGGACCACTGGACTCATTGCAACGTTCCAAATCCAGTTGGTTAACTTTTTGCCGATAGAAATGTTTAATGGCTCGCTTCCTGTTGGTAATTATACCTTTTTCTTTGGTGTGGATACAACCCCGGACAATGCTCTTAACCAGCCGCTATATTATGATTTTGTTCAGATACATGTAGAATAGCGCATAAATCAACATGTTATAGGTTTTTCTAACTTTCTAATATTAAATAAGAAATGACGTTGTGCCGAGTTTACAATTCACACTATTTTTGTAAAAGTAATGACTGATGAATGCCATTGAATATACAAGAAAGTTGAGAGGCGTTTCTACTGTTTCATGGGTAGGTTCGCTTATTGTTTTTCTTCTTCTGGCTTGCCTTCACATAGTTCCTTTTAATGAATTTATTCCTTTTCTGGCCTTATTCATTGGAACAATACCGATTATCGCTTTTGTGCTGTTGAATAAAGCAACGTGTGAATCATGTGGCGGACAAATGAAAATATCATCAGGCTATCCACGTATTATCTACAGATGCAAAAAGTGTAAATCTGAGGTTGATACTGGCATTTATTCTGATTATTAATAATGACTCAATCGGATGATTCTCATAAAGGAAATAAACCATGAAATTATTACCAGTATTGTTTCTTGCCGTTTCAATTATACTTTCCGGCTCTCTTTGCAACGCCCAAACGATGCTTGATATGAAAGACGAAGCAGGCATGAAATACAAACAGGCTGATGCGGAAATTAACAGAATTTATAAAATGGCAAGAGACACTTGCAACAGCGCCGGTAAAGAAAGATTAAAAAAGGCTCAACTGGCATGGATTAAATATCGCGATCTCTGCTGTGAAGCTGAAGCATTGTTTTATGAAGGCGGATCAATGAGTGGTCTGGCATATTCAAACTGCATGATTGATGTCACCAAGGAGAGAACCAACCATCTGAAATTATTTACTATCTCCAGGCTGGAATACCGAATGCTTCCCGTTTACCAGTAGTGCATGTTCTACACTGTTCATAAACGGGCAATCGACCATCACCTGATCCACCTGCCCCATCTCCTGGTAAGATTTCATAAAACAGAACGGAAAACCCTTTTTGATAAGGGTTTTCGTGAATTTTACAGATGATGGTGAAGCTCCAGCTTCGATCATTTCATTCATTTATCCCTCTATCATTATCGCTTATTTCAAATTCCTGAAAACGCTGTGCTTGTTTGTTTCTGGAATTGATTCCCTGTCAATAACAATTCCAAGATTGCCAATAATCAATGCCTGAGCGACACCGGATCATCGTCGTCATTAATGAGTTTCAGCTTTGACCGGAGCGGTTCATAATAAAATGCACCTTTGCCTTCATTCGTTTTGCTGTGTACTTTAACTTTAAATTTTATGTTATCTTTTTCGTTGAACCATTGATATACCCACCAGTCACCATCCTGCTTCATGGAATATGGTTGTGTCCCAATCTGCTTGGACACATACTTTTCCATTCTGTCTCTGATATCCTCTGTACGACCCTCGTTTTCCGGTATTTTAACAAGCCTTGCATACAATTGGTTATCGATAAAAGCATAGGAAATTGAAGGGGTGAAACGATCATGCACTTCCATACGGCATGGGCCGGTATAGTTGTAATAAGATATTCCCGCTTTTTCCATATACTTCACGAAATACCCATCTTTGTTCAGCTCTTCGATGCGAGCGCCGAAATCCGGTTTATTACAGTCAAAACTTTGTGCCAGTAATGGAAACGCCAGAACGAAAAAACCCATGATGAAACACATTTTTTTCAGCATTTTTGATTCCTTTCTTGTTGTCAAATCGGTTTTCACTCACGATATAAAAGCATCCTTTCGACAGAGGCGATTAACAAACACCTCATCAATCGTTTATCACGGGCCATCTTATCACATGTAGGAGTATGAACAATGAAAAAATTCAACTTCAGCAAAAAGTTTCTGGTTATTGCAGTAAGGTGATTTCCAACAAAGAATACCACGATATATTTGGCTCGTTAGCCCCAAAGGGGCGTATTATGTCAGCCCAGGGCATCGCCATGGGTTGGCATACAACCATATATTGTAGACCTATAAGGGGCGACCTAACGGGGCCACTGGAACAGATACAACAAACGGTATGAGTGGGATTTAGGCCGCCCCTTCAGGGCTGAAAATTAAAAATAATACCGCGTACCCAGGGCGATGCCATGGGCTATCATGGACCAGGCCGTTGGCCTTCCAGCTCTAAATGGCTGCTTTATTGATGGTATATTCTTTGTTGCGAATCACCTAATGTCAATAAAAATACAACATTATATTGATTTATTATTTTAAACTCATATAATGCCACGATTGGTTTATTTTGAGTTTGTAACTGCAATAAAACAAAGGGGAAGATTTACCATGTCAATCACGATTGATGAAAGGGCTGCAATGTCATACGATGAGATGGTCATTGCCTGTTCTAAAGATATTGAGGATTATAAGACGCTTCAGAAGTCTATCGGGGCGATGATAGCGCAGAAGCAAAGGAACCTCCAGAGCATTAAGGATAAAACCGTTGGTTTGGTAAAAACATCTCTGGAGATTACCCAGGTGATCCCGGTGAATCAACCGGCTGAGAATTTCGATACCGGTGTTGACATGGTGGAAGATTTAACTCCAGATGTGAAAATTGAATCAGAAGAAGCAGTGGCGGAAGACTCTCTGGCGATAACTTCACCCAAAAAAGAGCGAACGCAAAAGTCCAGAACCGCTAACCGCAGGAAAGCTGCTGAAAAGAGCAAGGTGAAGATGGCTGATAAACCCAGAGAACCTGCCGAGCGATTCCAAAGTATCACAGATATTAGATGTCTGCATCATCCTGAAGCATCTGTAACAGATGTTGGCCGACAATTATGTTCTTCATGTAGATGGAAACTTATCAATAATGGACTGTTAAAATTTGATAAAGAACCGGAAGTGATTGCATTTTTAAAGGGTGAGATTAAAAATATCCCGATTATGGGACAGCCGATGTGTCCCATTCACCAGTCAGTTCCGTCATACAACCAGAAAACCGGTTTATGTAAAGCATGTCAAAGTAAAGCCAAAGCAATGGGTGTTGAAAATCGTCAGCTTACGAAAAAAGAGCTGACGATGTTGCGGTGACCGGTTATAAAGATTGATGGATAGGTGATGAATCGATTTCAAGTTGGCTATGTCAACTTTCAAAAATTAAGGAAAATGGAATGACAACGAATCAGAACAGCCGTCCACCCTTTCCACCATTTACCTTTGAAACCGCATCTCAAAAGGTGCGCATGGCTGAAGATGCATGGAATACATGTGACCCTGAACGGGTTTCTCTTGCTCATACCGT
>CAIMCT010000212.1 GCA_903839535.1 uncultured Desulfobacteraceae bacterium | reverse complement strand
TGGAACGAACGATCAATACCGCCAAAATATACTGCGAACCGGCATAATTTTACGTTTTTGATCCCCCACCCCAACCCTCCCCCGCTGGGAGAGGGAGTTTATGAAAAGCGCAGATTATGCCAGTTCGCAGTATATATAAAACTGGTGGTCTGGAAATAAAGGATACACTCAGAAAATGTCAACAAGAAAATGAAGGATGCCGAATTACGATACAGACGTTTACGAAGTCGGCAAAAAGTGCTTCCATATCGTCGCTACATTTTCCCGCAGGGATCGAAACCGGCCTTCGGAAACAAGCGCCGGTCTTTCCTGCAGGCTTAACCGATGGACAACAGCCCGATATGTAAGATAGGCTTCTTTGAGAAAATATGCCTGATAATCCTCCATGATTCCGGTCTCAATCAGGGTTTGCAGAAGACGGACGTTATCGGTCCACTGAAGCAGCGCAGCATGTTCATGGGATTTTAAAAGCACAAGATATTGAACCAGGAATTCAATGTCAACAATTCCCCCGATATCCTGTTTAATATCAAATCGCTGCGAATCCTTTCCGGCATGTTCCCTGCGCAGCCTCTCGCGCATTTCCCCGACTTCCAGGCGAAGTACCTCGGAGTCCCGAATTTGTGAGATCACCTTTCGACGAATGGCCTGAAAGCGTTCACAGACCCGAATATCTCCGCAAATCGGCCTTGATCTTACCAGGGCCTGATGTTCCCAAGTCCAGGCTTTCTCTGTTTGATACTGTTCAAAAGCATCCACATGACTCACCAGAACTCCAGAACTGCCACTGGGTCTCAGCCGCATATCCACTTCATAGAGATTTCCGGCCGGAGTTCGCGCAGTCAGTAGATGAATAACCCGCTGCCCCAACCGGGCGAAAAACTGGGAATTGTCAATCGGAACACCGCCATCGGTTTCACCCGGATATCCAGCGTGCAGAAATACCAGATCCAGATCAGAGGCATATCCCAACTCAATTCCGCCCAGTTTTCCATAGGCAATCACCGCAAACCCTCTGTTGCAGGCAATGCCCTCAAGCGAACTGGAAGGTGCTCCGTGTTTTGCAACCAGATTATTCCAGCACAGCTCCAGCACTTGATTCAGCACCGTTTCAGCGATTTCTGTCAAATGATCGCTGGTTCGCATGAGTGGAAGCGTTCCGGTTACATCCGCAGCCGCCACACGAAGCATATTGACCTGTTTGAAGATACAAAGCTGCTCGATCTGATATTCCAGATCGTGGGAAGGAACCATGCGCATTTTTTCTGAAATTTCAGACTCCAGTTCAGCCTTTCTGGGTGGAGTATAAAGGGTGCGGGTATCCAGAAGCTCATCCAGAAGGGCTGGATGCCGAGCTAGCAACGTGGCGATCATCGGACTGGCGTGAGCCAGCTTAACCAGGTGAATCCGGGCATGCGGGTTTTCCAGCAAAAGCGCCAGATAGCTGGTGCGACGCTCTATGGCCTTAAGAATATCCATGACCCGGTTAAGGGCCAGATCCGGATGATCAAGAGGAAGAATTTCTTTCAGAAGAAAGGGAATCAGTCGATCGAGCCGCTGCCGACCTTCCCTGCTTAGCGCACGGGTGGCTGAATCGGTGCGAAGACTGTCCAGTAAATCAAGCACCGTATCGGGATGAAGAAATCCCAATATCTGAAGCGATTTTTGATCCTGTTCCCGGTCCGCCGGAGCCAGCCAGACGCCGCTAAGAACTGATTCTACGGATGGACCAACTGCTGCGGATGTGCCTGGTTGCAGATTTTCCAGAAGAGCATTGAAATGCCTGTGAACCCGGCCCCTATGTCGTGATAATTCATCATTAAACGACAGTCTATCTGAAAATCCCAATGCAGCGGCAAGGCGCTCGCACCCTTCTGAATCCACGGGAATCTGATGCGTCTGCTGATCGGAGAATTCCTGCAGCCGGTGTTCGGTTCGGCGCAAAAAAATGTATGCCTGAAGCAGATGATCATGTACTTTCTGGGATATTATTTGTTTTGCGGCAAGCAGACCCAGCACCTTCAAAATAGAGCGGTCCTGAAGCTCGGGATTGATACCTCCCCGGATCAATTGAAAAACCTGCCCGAAAAATTCAATTTCCCGAATTCCGCCATGACCGAGTTTAATATTTCCCTCCATTGATTTTCGGCTGACTTCCCGGGATATTTTCATTTTCATTTCCCGCAGCGCGTCAAAAACACCGAAATCCAGATAACGTCGAAACACAAATGGCTTAAGTCTCAAAAGGAGCTGAGAGCCGGCCACAACGTCTCCCGCAACTACCCGCGCCTTGATCCATGCATATCGCTCCCATTCACGGCCTTGACGCGTGTAGTAATCCTCCATGTTGTCAAAACTCATCACCAGTGGACCGTTTTCGCCAAAAGGCCTTAAATTACTGTCCACCCGAAACACAAACCCTTCAGAAGTCGGCTTGGAAAGAACGGCAATCAACTGCCGGCAAAGATGAATGAAAAAAGCCTCATTGCTCATTTCAACAGGCCCGTTCACCGTATTGCCAGAATCTGGATAGGCGAATATCAGATCGATATCCGATGAGAAATTCAGCTCACCAGCGCCAAGCTTTCCCATCGCAAGCACCACCAGCCTTTGCGGCGTTCCTTCGGCATTCACTGGAGTTCCGTATTCCAGGCAAAGCCTGTCGTACAAAACCGTTTCCACACAATTCAGGCAAGAATCCGCCAATAAAGACAGGCAATCCATGGTTTCCTGAAGCTCGGCCCATCCAGCCAGATCCCTCCAGGCAATACGGACCATTTCCCTTCGCCGGAAATGCCGCAGATACGTTCCCAGGGAAGTTTCAGTCAGTTCATTTGCCAGACACTGTTGAAGTTTGCCGCCATACTCTTCCCTCGAATACAACCCAAAAAGGTCTCCGCACCGAACCAGGTCATGAAGCATCAATGGATAGCGGATACAGCTTTGCGACACAAATTCGCTGAATGCCAGAACCGGACGAAGTGATCCGCTGAAGGATTCCTCCGAAAAAGCAACCCCATGACGATTGGCGGAATCCTGCAATGCTTCCCATTTGCGGTCGGCTTCTGTCGCCAGTTTTTCTGAAAGCTCCATGAATGATTTCATATCCCCATCTTCCCCCCCCCCGACCCCCTCCCGCAAGGGGAGGGGGAGTAATAACCTTTCTGCGACTTCCATAAAAAAAGGGCATCTCTTTTTTCAAAAGATGCCCTTCGAATGGTAACGCAACGAATAATTAAGACCGGACTTCTTCCTTAACGCCAACCGCCATCTTGTAGAGAATGGTCAGCACCAGGAACCCTGCGCCATAAACACCAATCGTAATAAGAAGCTCGGGAAACGTGGGCGAATATTCCGTGACATGGTGAAGGGGAGACGGCACAAACCCACCCGAAATCATTCCCAGCCCCTTGTCAATCCAGGTACCTGCAAAAACCATCAGGCAGGCGACTGTCAGAACATTTTCATTTTTGCGGGTAGTCGGATTGACCAAAAGAATGATGCTTAGAACCATCAGAGCCATGGATGTCCACATCCATGGAACCAGAGAGCTTTTCCCCTGAAGCCCGAAAAACAGGTACTTCAAATGATCCATGTGTTCGGGAATCTGACTGTAAAACACCACAAACACTTCGCAGAGAAGGAAAAAGACATTCAAACAAATGGCATAAGCAACTATTTTGGCCAGGGACTGAATCTGCTCTTTACCCGGATCAAAATTGGTGACTTTCCGGATAATCATACAAAGCAGAATCAGAAGGGCCGGACCCGCAGCAAACGCCGAGGAAAGAAACCGGGGAGCCAGAATGGCCGTGAGCCAAAATCCCCTGCCCGGAAGACCGCAGTACAGAAAAGCTGTGACTGTATGAATGCCCACTGCCCATGGAATGGAAAGGTAGATCAAGGGCTTGAGCCACATCGGGTAATGCACGTTGTTTCTTTCAGCCTCAAGAACGTTCCAGCCGATCACGATGTTCAGGAAGAGATAGCCATTTAATACGATCATATCCCAGAACAGTACAGAATTGGGAGTTGGGTAAAGTATAACGTTGAACATTCGCATGGGCTGCCCAAGGTCCACCAGAATAAAGAGCAAACACATGGTAATGGCGGCAATAGCCAGAAACTCACCCAGAATGGTGACCTTGGCGAATGCCTTGTAGTCATGTAAATAATATGGGAGCACCACCATCACGCCTCCGGCGGCAACCCCGACCAGAAAGGTGAACTGGGCGATGTAAAACCCCCAGGATACGTCCCGACTCATGCCGGTGATTCCCAAACCGAACCCGAGCTGATTAAGATAAGCTCCAAATCCGATGCCGACGAGAACCAGAAGGGCTGTTATCCAGCCGAAATATTTTTTATTTCCTTTTAAGGCTAATTCAAGCATAACCACCTCATACGAATTGTGAATTATGAATTATGAATTACGACTATTCCTTCTTTCATACGTTATACTTCATAATTCATAATTTTATTAATCACACGATATAGTAAACTGAGGGCTCTGTGCCCAGGCTCTGTTTCCGTCGAATGGTGAAATTGGATTTTAACAATTCCCTGACCGCAGAATTGGGATCAAAGAGATCCCCGAATGTCAGGATGCCGTTGGATGCCTCGACGCAGGCCGGCAGTTTCCCGACCGCAATCCGTTCAGCACAGTAATTGCATTTTTCAACGACCCCTTTCATTCGGGTTGGAAATTCCTTGTTGGTTTCCTTGATAAACGGCCTAGGATCCCTGAAATTAAAGCTTCTGGCCCCGTAAGGACAGGCAGCCATGCAGAACCGACACCCGATGCAGCGGTGAAAGTCCATCATGACGATTCCGTCGCTTTCCCGTTTAAACGTCGCCTTTGTAGGACAAGCCCGCACGCAAGGCGGGTTTTCGCAATGATTGCACAGCACCAGAAACGGAATATGTTCTGCATGTTCGTTCATGTATCTGCTGGTTGCCGTCGGAAAAGCGTAATGGTACTCTTCTTCCCATATCCATTTGATTTCGTGGTTTTTGTTCTCCATCTGGGGAACGTTGTGAATCTTGTGGCAGGCACTTATCATGGGCTCCAGGTCAGAGGCTTTTTCTACCTTGCGCGTGTCAATGACCATGGCCCACTGCTTGGCGTTGAGCGCGCCATCCCCTTTTTTGAGTTTAAACGAACCCGCAACCTCTCCCTGCCCGGCTGCCAGAACATCCAAAACCGGTTTGGCACCGATGCCAAGAACAGCAACCCCGGCCATTGTCAAGAAGCGTCTTCTGCTGCTGCTTTCCATCACTTTATCTCCTTCGGTTTGTCGATATGGCAGTCAAAGCAGTAAGGTCTTACCGAGGCATAGTCATGGCATTTGTCACAGAATTCAGCCTTGTTCGAGTGACAATCCAGGCAGGTGTTGGAAAGACTCATGGTAAATGCCTTACCACTGGGATTGACATAGATATTGTCGGAATTTCTGACTACCGATTGCCGCCAGATATCCAGAAGCTGCATGTGCTCAGCCCTCATGTACGCTGTCGGCATCACGCATTCTTTTGCCTCTTTGGCCTTATCGGTCAGTTTAAGTTCCGGACCGGGCGCAGCCTTTCCCGAATTGTACCAGAAAGGGAATGTAAACAAGGCGATAAAAAAAACCAATCCCGCGATGATATATTTCTTGTCTTTTATAAGAAATATATTCTTGTCTTTCATAAGAAATATTTTCTTATCACTCATTATTCATCCTCCATTCCTGGCAGCGGCTCTCCGCGCAGGTTCGTGGTTCTTTCACGTTCTCCGGGAAGGATCAGCGCATTGGCCACCATTTCGGTAACCCCCGTAACGCCAACCCCTGGCACCCAGTAATCCATAAGCGTCGGAAGCGCGGCACGGTCGATGGCGCAGATTGTCGCCAGCATATTGACCCCGTATTTATCGTGGACATGCTTGACGGCATTGGCTCTGGGAAGACCGCCAGTTAGCCGCAGCTCCATATTTTCACCTGCATTCAGCCCAGAACCGCTTCCGCAGCAGAATGTCTGCTCCCGAATGGTGTTGGGCGGCATCTCATAGAAGTTATTGGCCACGCTCTGAATGACATACCTGGGTTCATCAAACATTCCCATGCCGCGTGAGGGATTGCATGAATCGTGATAAGTCAGAATGAGATTGTCGTTGCGGCTGGGGTCCAGATTCAGTTTACCGTGCTTGATAAGGTCAGCGGTAAATTCCGAGAGGTGAACCATTTTGGTGGATTTTGCGTTTTCGAACTTTGTGCCGGTGATTGGGGACACAGGTTCTTCCAGAAAATCAGCAGGCCCGTTCATGGTATCCATGTACTGGTTGATGACCCGCCACATGTGTCCGCATTCCCCGCCAAGTATCCATTTGACCCCAAGGCGCTTGGCTTCGGCATACATCTTGGAATTAAGACGCTTCATCATTTCATGAGAGGTAAAGGAGCCAAAATTGCCGCCTTCGGAAGCGTAGGTGCTCCAGGTGACATCAAGACCATAGACTTCTTTCAGATAATGGAAAAGAAGCAAATATCCCATACAGGTATAGGTGCCCGGATCTGCAAATACGTCTCCAGACGGTGTGATAAAGAGAATGTCCGCGCCTTTTTTGTTGAAATTTGGTTCCACCCGAACCCCGGTAATTTCCTCAAGATCATCCACGAAGAAATCGAGCATGTCCTTAAATGCATGGGGCTGAATCCCCAGGTGGTTACCGGTACGATAACAATTGGCGACCGGCGTTGCAATCCAGTCGATATTAAGGCCGATCAGGTTGAATAGCTCTCTGGCCATCATCGTGATTTCCGCCGTATCAATGCCGTAGGGGCAGAAAATCGAACACCGCCGGCATTCCGTACACTGGAAGAAATAATACCACAATTCTTTTAAAACTTCCACGGTCAGGGGTCTGGCACCGGCCAGTCTTCCCAGGATTTTTCCCGCTGCAGTAAAATCATTGCGATAAATGGAGCGAAGCAGCTCCGCCCTTAATACCGGCATATTTTTGGGATCGCCGGTTCCGATGAAAAAATGGCATTTGTCGGCGCAAGCCCCGCAGCGCACACAGATATCCATAAACAGCTTGAAAGAGCGGAACCTCTCCAGTCTTACCTTGAATCCTTCGTGAAGGATTTCCTTCCAGTTTTCGGGAAGCTTCCAATCCTCATCCATCGGATTCCACTGGTGCGGGAAAGGAAGGTGTGTGTATGCGACGCTTTTGGGATTCGCCGCATAACAGTACATTCCCTTTCGAATATTCACCGGAGTATCCATCCAGTCCGTCTGGGGCGGTGTTCGATCTATATTGGACAACAATTCATCAGGTTTTGGAAAGTCTGACATTTACTTACTCCTTTTCCACTGGCAGTCCAGCCTCTATCATTTTTTCCCTGAATTCTTCTTCATACTCTTCGTAGGTATGAACTTCTACAGGATAGTTCCATGGATTGACATGTCTGACTGCACGGGTGTTACACGGAAGATTTCGAGTGGGACTCAGAAAAACACCTCCCATGTGCATCAGTTTGCTGAAGGGGAAATAGGCCAACAGGATACAGACAAAAAACAGATGGACGTAAAATACTGGGCCGATGCCCTGGGGAATGGTCGGATGAAAGGAAACCAGACCCAGCGCCAGCTCTTTTGCCGCCCGAATGTTCACCTTTGAAAAATACCGCATCAAAATGCCGGTAAAGGCGATTCCGAAAATAAGAAATAAAGGGAAAAAGTCGGCAGGAAGGGAAATGTATTTAACATGAGGAATCACAATCCGCCGGATAAACAAAAAAGTCACTGCGGCCAAAAGCACCAGGCCCGATATATAAATACCGGGAACCCCGATTCTTACGACATCGCTCAGAACTTCAAGCCGGAAGAAGCTGTCCACGGTTTCAACCATTTTAATCATGGCCGGAACCGGTTCCGTAAACAGGCGCAGGTGCCGGACAATCACGGTCAGAAACGCATAATGAAACGCAAGCGCTCCCAGCCACAGCCAGATTTCCAACTGGAACGCCAGCTTTGACCCTTCCTGAATGGAATTGCGGGTATTGCGGAAAAGCGATCGGAAACAGCATACTTCCAGGATCATCCGCACAACCACCGCACCCGGTGTGAAGGGGTTGTCAAACTTGTTGGGTTTGATCCAGGGAAGCGATTTTTGCTGACCGCAGGTTGAAGGAATGGGAAACGGCACGGCGGAACGCGCCCATCCCATCACGCGGTAGACAACGCCCGCAATAAAGGCGACCACCGCAACATAGGGTATGACGATCCCGAACAGAAGTTCGAGCCCTGCTGCCTCCACACCCAGATAGGCCAGCAGAAATAACACAATCACTGCCAACAGGGAATACATGTACTTTAAATTCATTGACCATCACCTCGCTCTTTGGCCCCGCTCATCAGAATGCATTTTGCGGGAACTAAAAAAATATATATTGAACGCTGTGGCTTGCAGGATACAAAGTGTGGAGTGCAGGATACGAAGTACAGGGTTTCGTTACCTGCCGCCTTTCTCTTTTTATGCCTTTAAGCCACTGACCCGAATACCCGTCACTTGTTGCAGTCGCCGTTTTTTGTCGGCGATATCAGTCGCAGTCCCGGAGAATCCTCATCCGGAACATCCTTTACCAGGCCTGCCCTCTGAAACGCACGAAATGTCGTATTACGCATTTCGTTGGCCTGAATCTGGTAAAGCTTCTCCCTGCACTTAACATAGATGTCAAACGCCATCAGACATAGATCATCAATTCTGGATTCAAAGTTCAAGAAAGATGCCATCACATCCGGATCCTGAAATTCTTTGCCGAGGGTATCCCGAATGATCTGCTTGAGAAACAGAATAAAGGAAGTAGCCTGAGAGGGAGTAAAATCCTGAATCGCGCGAATACGGATAATGGGATCCAGAAAAGAATTGAGGGCTTCCCTGTCCACTCCGGTCTCCAGAACGTCGAACATCGCCTCAAGGCCATTCAGTGTGGTTCTTCCAACAGGATTGGCGAAAGGATCTTTCTGCTGCTTCAAAAACCTGGCGGTATCAACCGGATATGTTTTCACAACCTCATCAAACCAGCGTTTGACCAGAGCGGTTTTGTGTTGGGATAACAGTTTATCCAGTTTCATAAAAAAAAGGTACTCCTCATTCTCTTAACAACATTGATTTGGATATTTCAAAAAGTAATGAGGGCAGGGAATTTTATCCATGCACCGCATCAGCGAGACATTTAAAGTTTGCCTATAGTCAACTTGGCATTTCCTGTCAACAAGAAATGACGGATTTTAAAACAAACCGCGCACCACCATAACGAAAAAAAGCGATCGGGACTTGGGCCATGTACACTGTAAGTAACCGCTACGGAGACGTTACCGCAACCTTCGCCAGTCTCATGGCGGTTACCACCGTTTCAGGTTTGACATCAACTCCCGTCCACAGGGAAAAGGTGCGCCGAGCCTGATTGGCCAGTGACGAGAGACCGTCCATAAACCGGATGCCTTTGCTCTGAGCCATAAGCTGCCAAAAATTCTGGGGGCGACCGTAATTCAGGTCAATCACCAGTTCGCAATCCGACAATTGGAGACGGCTCACCAGTTCCGCCAGCTCCATGCCTTCATCAGGACTGGACACAGATGTTGCATTGACCACCAAATTTACCGAAAGGATTCTATCGGTTAGATCGTTCATTGCTATCGCCTCTCCGCCGATCTGGTTGACGATTGAGTTGGTTTTATCCTGGCTTCGGCCTGTGACGAGAATAGACTTTGCATGAACCCAATTAAGGATGAAGACAACCGCCCTGGCGGCGCCACCTGTCCCGAATACAAGAACTGATTTGCCGGCAGGGTCAAAACCGACATCTTTCAGGGCGCCCATGAAGCCAATGGCGTTCGTGTTATACCCTTTGAGTTTGTCCCCCTGCCGAACAATGGTGTTAACCGAACCGATAATTGTCGCACCCTCGGAGAGCTCATCGAGATAGGGGATAACTGCTTCTTTGTAAGGTGTGGTGACATTGGCGCCAGATACATTTAAAATTCTGATCTCTCTTACCGCTTTTTCGATCTCACCTGGTTTAACCATGAAAGGCTCGTAAGTCCCTTTTATGCCAACTTTCTTCATTATCGCTGAAAAATATTCTGGTGCTTTTGTATGAAATACCCGTTCATCGCCTAAAATATAAAATTTTTTATCGGTCTGCTGATTTTCAGAAACTGGATAACTTTCCATTTCATCGCCTCTATGTGGTGTTATAAATAACTGCAA
This sequence comes from uncultured Desulfobacteraceae bacterium, assembly GCA_903839535.1. Taxonomy (GTDB): domain Bacteria; phylum Desulfobacterota; class Desulfobacteria; order Desulfobacterales; family Desulfatirhabdiaceae; genus RAAP-1. The sequence continues at coordinate 1,378 of CAIMCT010000212.1, read as the reverse complement.
TTATTTTTTAGACTGAGTTACATTTACTGTATTCCTTTCTTTTCGACAATATCTTTAAAAAGCAAAGTTTGCAATGACAGAAAGTCGGACACCTTACAAGTAGCCGATAAACCGTTCCTGAACACGATTCAGAACAAACAATGGGAAATGGATATACTGCGAACTGGCATAATCTGCACTTTCCATAAACTCCCTCCTCCATCCTCTCGATCCGCACATACACCCGTTCGTCATCCGGTCGAAAATGACACAGTACTGCCTGCCGATGTACAGACAGCCGTGATTCATGAGAGGCGCTGTATGGGCTGCGATGTTCCGGCGGAGATAGCCAAGTTTTTCACCGCTTTTCCAAAGAAGCGCCACAGCATTGGAATAGCGGGAATTGTTGGGTTCACGAACCACAAAAACCTAATCATCAACGGCAAGAGTCAGATTGTCGATATCTGGATTGGGCCTTGTGAACCGATCTTTTCGGCACCCAAATTCGGATGAGCCGAGTTGAAAAAGAATCGAATTGGCTATACCACTACCGGGTAGCCTGATCCAGATCCACCGGCATTCCGCCAATCAGCCGGGCCGTGTTGGTTTTGGAGATATTACGATCGCCATAAACTGTTAAGATGCGAATAGTCGCATAGGTCTATAAATTTTGTCTTTTATTTAACATCTTGAAAAAATATGTTATAATACCCTCCGTTAATAAATTTATGAGGGGGGGGGGAATTTATGACCAAAGCAGATGTCAAACCGAATTTTACCAATCTTGAACCCATGATAAATATTTTATGTATTATGTATTCTTTCCATGTTGGAAAAAGCGTTGAATCGTGTGGCTCGTCGGAATTATCATGATCGAAGTCAATATCCAGAAATTTTTTTCGAAATAGAAATCAGCCTTGATAGTGTACATGCATGGATAAAAAACTACAAGTATTTTTGTAATTTTAAAATTTCAATTGCCTTGTTAGGATTACATATCGAAGAAATAGGTCAACTCATAAAACGATTTACAATGACTTGTTCCCCAAAAAAGGGGAAAAAGAAGGTGAAGATATCTGTTCAGATTCATGAGCAGGAACATCTTGAGAAATCCATTGCGGATATGATGTCTCATATTGAAGAGTATCTAAATAAGATGAAAATAAACGCAGATGAAACTGGACTCGAAATCGAAATCGAGAAGGCTTTGTTTGATGCATTCATAAAACATTGCTACCTAATTCATGAGAGAAAAATTAAGGATGGCGTGTCTAAGAGGCGGAAGAAAACTATTGTTTTTCCATGGTCAGATAAGGATGATTATATTGCTTTTGTGGAGGACAAGAAAAGATTTCGTGCTGAGGTGCTACTGAAGCTGGGAGATTACAACAATGGTACT
>CAIMCT010000211.1 GCA_903839535.1 uncultured Desulfobacteraceae bacterium | reverse complement strand
TCCCCCACCCCAACCCTCCCCCGCGGGGAGAGGGAGTTTATGAAAAGCGCAGATTATGCCCGTTCGCAGTATACATCTAAAAACCCCCTTGTCATCTGGAATAAGAGTTACAATCAAAAGCATTGACAAACAGCTTTCGTTAGGACATATCAACACCAAACTTTGAATGAGGTGAGACCATGAAAAGCGCGTATGATATCGCCAATTATTTCCTTAAACTTTCCGATGAGGATTCAGGGGAGCGCCTTTCGAATATGAAACTCCAAGAGCTGTTATACTATGCTCAGGGGTTTCATATCGCTCTCCACGATATCCCCTTGTTCGAGGACAGCATTTTAGCATGGATTCACGGACCGGTCGTCGCAAAGGAGTCTTACGAATACAAAAAACATGGACTCATCGCCGGTTTTCAGATATCCATGCTGTGATGGTGTCCTTGATTTGGTCGCGAACCTGCCGTGTTTGGGACAGCTTCTCCTCCCAGGTTCCGGCAAACTGGTGCGGATCATCAAACGGCCAGTGCAGCCGTTTGGCGACACCTGGAAAAATTGGGCATTTGTCCGCTGCTGGCTGACAAACCGTTATTATGGTTTGATACAGTTTCCCCTGTCTAAACAAATCAAACACACTTTGCGGTTTCTGATCGCTGATATCGATTCCCGCCTCTTTCATGACCTCGACAGCCAGCGGATTTAATTCTGTTGGCTCCAGACCGGCACTGTCAACATCATAGTCATCGCCTCCATATTTGCGAAGGAAAGCTGCAGCGATCTGGCTGCGGGCGCTATTGTGTTCACAAATAAACAATGTTCTTCTTTTCATCATGTTTTCTCCGTTTGTTACAATTCCATTTTGGTTTGATAATATGAAGGATCATCTTATCATTCAAGTGATTGTTCATGGCCCTGATATGAAATAACTTTCTTTGCGTCTTAGCGGTGAATTGAAAATTGCAGTTTATGCCCATGTACAGTGATTAGAACTTGCCATGCCGGACGATTTCACCATCAGTCAGGTAGATGACTTCCTCGGCGATATTGGTGGCATGATCGGCGATCCGCTCGATATGACGCGAAATCAGGAACATATTGATCAGTATGCCCACGTTCTCCGGCGATTGAAGGATGGAGGATTTTAGCTCTTCATACGCCTGCCGAACATATACATCCACTTCGTCATCCATGAGACATACCTTGAACGCAGCGTCCGTATCAAGCTGCACCATGGCATCCAGGCTCATCTTGAGCATGTTTCTGGCTTTTTCCGCCATTACCGCATAATCGAAGATGAATTTGCAGGTTTTATCCTTGGAGATGGTTTTGATGCGATAGGCGATATTGACAGTTTCATCGGCGATTCTCTCAAGGTCATTGTTGATCTTGATCACGCCAACGATAAACCTGAGATCCACAGCCACTGGCTGATGCAGGGCAAGCACCTTGAGGCATTCTTCCTCAATATCCACTTCCATTTCATCAATTTCATAGTCCATGCTGACAATCTGTTCAGCGATGTCGGCATCTCGGCTTTCAATGCTTTTGATGGATAGCCGCACCCGGTCTTCCACCAGAGCGCCCAAGGTCAGAATGCTTTTTTTTATTTTTTCAAGTTCTCTTTGGAGATGTTTTGCCATAATGATCCTCTGATCAGCCGAAACGGCCGGTAATATAATCTTCCGTTTGTTTAAGACGGGGACGGGTAAAAAGCGTATCGGTTTCGTCCATTTCAATGAGTTTTCCGATATAAAAGAACGCTGTTCTATCTGAGACTCTTGCGGCTTGCTGCATACTGTGCGTGACAATGATGATTGTATAGTTTTCCTTTAGCTCACCGATCAAGTCCTCGATTTTCTGGGTGGCTATCGGATCCAGGGCGGATGCTGGTTCATCCATCAACAGAATTTCCGGCTCAACCGCCAGCGCCCTGGCGATACACAGCCGCTGCTGCTGTCCGCCGGAAAGTCCCAGCGCCGATTCACGCAGCCTGTCCTTTATCTCGTCCCAGAGCGCAGCTTTTTTAAGGCTTTCCTCAACCCGGCTTTCGATGAAGGATTTGTCCTTTACCCCATTGACCTTAAGGCCATAAGCCACATTTTCAAAAATGCTTTTGGGAAAGGGGTTGGGTTTTTGAAAGACCATGCCCACCCGTCGCCGCAGCATGACCACATCCACGGAAGGATCATTGATATTGAAATCATCCAGGATTATTTCACCTTCGACACGACTGGTGGGAATCAAGTCATTCATTCGGTTCATACACCTCAGAAATGTGCTTTTCCCGCAGCCTGAAGGCCCGATCAGCGCGGTTACCTGAGAAGATTTTACGTCTAATGAAATATCATAAAGCGCCTGGGCATCGCCATAAAAGAAATTGAGATGTTTGGCGCTGAGCTTAAATTTTTCGGTCATGATCCCCTCTTTATTTCATACTTTTTCGGAGCCTGGCTCGCCAGACGATCGCCACAAGATTCATCCCAAGCACCATGACGATCAACACCAGCGATGTGCCGTACTGAAGCGGGCGAGTGGCTTCAATGTTTGTTCCTGCAGTCGCCAGAACGTAGATGTGATACGGCAGCGCCATGATTTTGCTGAATGGCGATGTCGGTAGCGTCGGGGTGAAAAACACTGCCGCCGTAAACATGATCGGTGCCGTTTCTCCGGCGGCCCGGCTAAGCCCCAGAATCGCGCCAGTAAGAATGCCCGGAAGGGCGGCCGGAAGCACCACCCGGTAAATAGTCTGCCACCTGCTGGCACCAAGGGCCAGAGAAGCCTCCCTGTATGTGTTGGGCACGGATTTAAGAGCTTCCTCGGTTGAGCCGATGATGACCGGCAGCGTCAACGCAGCAAGCGTCAATACCCCAGCCAGAATGCTCTCGCCCATCTTTAGCCAGATCACGAAAAAAGCCAGGCCGAACAGACCGAAAACAACGGATGGCACGCCTGCAAGGTTGCTGATACCAAGCCGAATCAGCCGCAGCATCCGCCCGGGACGTGCATATTCATTGAGATAAATGGCGGATGCCACGCCAATGGGCAATGCAACGAAAATCGCCCCGATGCCGAGACAGAGTGTTCCCACAATACATGGCAGGATACCGCCTTTTGTCATGGAATCTGTTGGCACCTGCGTCAAAAACTCCCAGGTAATGGCTTTCCAGCCATTCCATGCGATAAAAAAGACAACCACAAACAATCCGATGCCGTTGATGAGCGCAGCCATTCGAAAAAGCATGAACAAAAAGCGCTGAACGCGCTTGCGCCGCCCATGAACCCGCATAAAAGAGGATTCAAGTACATTGTTTTTCTTCTCCGGTAAATTGGTTCGGACTGAAAATATCCCGGCTGTTCCTGAATGGTGATTTATTAGAATTTGTGTTTCTTCCATCAAAGCGATGCCTCTCCTGTTTGGCGGTATTTATGCGAGATATGGTCTGCAATGATGTTAAATAGCAGCGTGAATAAAAACAGGACAATGCCGGTTGCAAAGAGTGCATAATAATGATCCCCGCGAAATGACGCCTCCGCCATTTCTGCGGCGATGCTGGCCGGCATGGGCCTTACTGGGTCCATCAGCGATGACGGGATCATGGCTGCACCCCCGGCCACCATCAACACCACCATTGTCTCGCCAATGGCCCTGGACATTCCCAGAATGATAGCAGTGCTGATTCCGGAGATCGAAGCTGGCAATACGACCAGTATCAGGGTTTCCCAGTGCGTTGCGCCCAAAGCCAGCGAGCCTTCTTTTAACGCAACGGGCACACTGTAAATGGCATCCTCTGAAAGGCTGCATATCGTGGGAACGGACATGAAGGAAAGCATTAGCGCTGCATTAAAGAGGTTTAGTCCCGTTGCAATCCCGAAGGTATTCTGAAGAAACGGCGCCACCACAACCATGCCGAAAAACCCTATCACTACGGAAGGCAGGGCGGCCAGAAGCTCCACAATGGGTTTCATGATTTCGGCCACGCGTTTATGGGCAAGTTCCGCCAGATAGACAGCCGTCATAACGCCCAGCGGGATGGAGATCATGGCGGATACCAGCGTCACGGCAATGGATGCCAAAATCAGTGGAAAAATACCAAAATCCGGCGGGCTTGAAGTGGGATACCAGAATTTGCCGAATACGAACTCGGACAGGGTCACCTTCTTAAAAATCGGCAAGCCTTCCATGAATAGAAAAACCATAATCATGAACAGAATGGCGATGGATGCCAGCGCTACACTGAAAAAGAAGATGCGCACTGATTGATCTGTTCTTTGGCGAGCGTTTGTCATAATGGTTAATTTCAACGCCTTTTAGTCAATATGTTTCATTCTTCAGCCATGAAAAAAAGATTAACCACGAAATACACGAAAAGAGTATGTTTAAATTTTTGCGTGTTTCGTGGTTTATTCAGCCTGTTCCAGCTTATTTTAACGGGATAAACCCTTCTTCCTCAACCAGCTTTTGACCCTTGTCGCTGATTACATATTCCAGAAAATTTTTAATATCGCCGGTGGGCTGAACCGGTGTGTACATATAGAGCGGCCTGCTGATGGGAAATGTCTTGTTCAGCGTGGTCTCCTTGGAACCGACGATGCCGCCGACGGAAAGCAGCTTCACAGTTTTCTCCGCATATCCAACACCGATATAGCCGATGGCGTTTGGATTTTTTGAAACCACCTGCACAATGGCTCCGTTGGATGCCTGAAGCAGGGATCCTGGGAAAACCCGTTCTTTTTTCATGACTTTTTCTTCCCATACCTCATAAGTTCCGGAAGATGTATCCCGGGAGATAATCACGAGCGGTTTGTCCGCCCCGCCGATTTCTTTCCAATTCTTGATCTCACCTTTATAAATGGCTTTCAACTGGTCCAGGGTTATGTTTGTTAACGGATTTTCAGCGTGTACAATCGGTACAATACAGTCAAACGCAACAATGAACTCAACGGGGTTTGCGCCTTTTGCCTTTGCCTGCTCGGCTTCTTCAGGCTTGATCGTACGAGAAGAATTGGCGATGTCCGTCGTTCTGTCGACCAGCGCCTTGATACCGTTTCCGGAGCCGCCCCCGGATATTGAAATCGCCACGTCCGGATGCTCTTTCATGTAGGCTTCGGCGACTTTCTGGGCAATCGGAAGCACTGTTGTGGATCCGTTGATGGATATGTTTCCGGCAAACGCCAAGCCAGCCAAGAATACCATCGCCGATAACATGATACCTGTAATCCAATTCATTTTTTTCATTTTTTCCCCCATACTTTTTTGTTGAATGTTCATTTTCAATCTCTTCGATTCAAAGTTCATTTTTTTTCAATCATGGGAAACGAAGTATCCCATTTGCGGTGAAGTATAGGGGGGATTTGTTAGAAAATGATTAGGATTTAAAAAAAATTTGGACGTTTCTTCGGGCCTGAAGAGAACCCGTCATCCGGTCTTTCAGGAGATTATACTGAGAACTGGCGTAATCTGCGCTTTCATTATGCTCCCTCCCCCCGCGGGGGTGGGTTGGGGTGGGGGTCCAAAAGTTAAGATTATGACCGTTGGCAGTATAGCACTGGCCTCAAGACTGATAGCCGCTG
>CAIMCT010000210.1 GCA_903839535.1 uncultured Desulfobacteraceae bacterium | reverse complement strand
TCAGCGATTCAGCGAGAACATTATTTTGGTGTTTGTATCGATGGTTGATTGGCGCAATTCAATGCAGTAGCTATTGGCAGCCATTTGTTGCCAAAGATTTAGATCGAACTATGATTGTTGTTTAATTGTACCTCCTATCGGTTTTTGTTTATTTTCCCCAGATTCGGGAATGGGGTGTTTCCGCAACGGTTTTCACACCGTAAGCTACACTATTAACCAGGTTGATAAGGGACTGGGATAACTTCTTCGAGCTGAAAAATAGTAAGATAAGCGATCATTTTTTTCCATAAGTCAACAATGGTTTGTTTGGAATGCTCCTTCAGGATGTTGACTATCTCGTTAGTTCTTTCGACCAACTGATTGATCATGTGAGCCATTTGCAACAGCTGGTAATAGTTTTGCATGGCAATTAATGATTTACGTGAAAACTTATGCCCCAATGCGTATCCCAGATTCTTCTGTGAATTGAAACCTTCGTTTTCAATCTTCCACCTCACTCGTCCGCTATCAGCTGTTTCTATGACATTTCGTTGATCTTGAAACACATTGGTGATGTAAGTAAATCGCTGATTAGATATTATTGTGCCCTTTATGCTGACGATAGTTTCATTGCACTCTACCCACGAAAAGTATCTTCCTGAATATTCAATATCATTTAAAAACGCATATTCAAGTGTTGTTCTGGTGGTTTTGTCTGCCTTGCAAACATTTCGCTTTCTGGCTGTTACTTTCAATAAACCAACTTCCGTTTGGAAAGATTTCAGGTTTCCGTCTTTGAGGGTAATGATGAATTGCCAATTGTTTTTGGCGCAAATATCAAATACGGTATTGTTGGGATAAAGGCCATCAGCCAGGATGCATACAGGAAGCCGGGGGAAGTGCTTCTTGATTTTTTTAGCTAACCGCTTGAAGGCCTTTTGCTCGCAGTCCTGTTTTTCGTAATCACGATCCGGGTCGTTTTCGATAAATTCTGAGGCCAGGGAAATTGACAGCCCTGTGGTGGTTACAATTTTCGCCTCCAGAACATAATGGAAATAGGTGACAACTCCCGTTTTCGAGGTTTTGGTCAGGCATTGATCGCAGTGCTTATGATCAAAAGTGGCCGTTCCTGTGGCATCAACAGCAACCAAATAGAACTTGCCCAGAAACCGGAACTTGCGGAACATCTTTTGCTCAATAAGACCACCGACAAGCTGCATTTTTAGCTCTTCGAGTTCCTCTGGTGGCAAAACCCGCAAAACGTCATCTATTGAATCAGCATGTGGCAGGTTAAAACCAAAATATTTGAGGAAATTTTTTCGGAAGCAGGTTTCTCGCCAATCATTGTTGTAAGCATTGCGTGAGGTCTCTTTAAAAATGAACATGAAAAGTGACCCCAAAACAATCTCGGCCATCGAATAGACTTTGTGCTTTCTGCTGTCTGACAGGATATTGGAGCTATTGTTCAGCTCTGGGAAGTGGGTGTCAATGACTTTTCTGATACGCGACAGGAGGATTTTCCCTTTCCCCGCTGCGGGTGTTTTTTTACATGGTTCTCTCAATATAAAAACATGCAAAATACTTGAGAAAATCATGCAAAATACATGTTAAATATTTGGATATCAAATAGATAACATGTATATTTGCATCAATGAAAAACGCCACAGGTTCCTCGTTAACCCCCTGTGGCAAAAAAAAAGAAAAAAATGAGAGAACACCTGCTAATAATCAGACAGTTGGGGTTCGCCCCTTTATCTCCCACCGTACAAAATTAGCCGGAAAATTATTTTTTCCAACCTATCGCAACTATTTAGTTATCAACAATATTATTTTTGAGCTGAATCGCTGAAATAATTAGATGTTATCGCTCCAGAGTGACGCTTACTGCCTTTATATGACCACCCATCGGAGGACCTGCTTTTGAGACTTTTACCCGCACTTTTCCAAGGTTCTTGTATTCGACATGAATCCTGGTAAGTATGCGACCTGCAACATTTTCCAATAAGTGTGAGCGTTGATGCATCTCCTCTTTTACCAGTTTGTATATTTCCTCGTAATTCAGTGCATCAGAAAGATGATCACTCAGCGCAGCTTTTTCACAATCTGTCTCAATGGAAATGTTGACCTCAAAACGGTTGCCAACGATCCTTTCGCTTTTAAAATGGC
>CAIMCT010000209.1 GCA_903839535.1 uncultured Desulfobacteraceae bacterium | reverse complement strand
CCGGCTGCTGTAGCCGGCAAGATGCCGACTCTACGACGAAAGATTATGCCCGTTCACAGTATAGCCAGGAGTAGCAACTCATGCAGAAAATAAATGTTGACGTTCTGTTGACCGACTTTAATCAGTGAACCGCCTGCGTCTATATGGCGGAATCGGTAAAGGCTTTACCGAACGAGATACAGAAACTGATTGAAGTCAAAGAATGGGATATGCGCACGCTAAAAGGTGTGGATCGGTTTCGGGAATTGAGAGCCAGGTCTCTTCCGAGTGTGGCCCTGGACGGCGCATTGCTGTATGAATCGCTGATCCCCGGCCAGGAGGAGCTGATTGCTGAAATCGAACGCAGGTTCAAAGAGAAAAACCTTTGACCATTCTTTGCTGGAGAATACAAGATGCATCTTGAAGATGTCAATGTTCAGGGATTCAAATCCTTTTCACAGAAGACCGAAATGAGTTTTCAGCCTGGAATCAGTGTGATCATCGGCAATAACGGGGTCGGCAAATCCAATATTCTGGATGCCATTGTCTGGGCCATGGGGGAGGACGACATCTCAATTATGGACCACAGGAAAGGAAAAATAATGACCGGAGAAATTCTGGTTGTGACGGGTAACGGCAAAGGCAAAACCACCTATGCTCTTGGCTTGTGCATCAAGGCTGCCGGAGCCGGGAAGAAAGTGTTTCTCGGCCAATTTATCAAAGGCGGTGAATACAGTGAAATTAAAGCGCTGAAAAGACTGGATGACCTGATCGTGGTTGAACAATTCGGCCTCGGACGTTTTATCGACGGGATACCGCATCCAGAGGACAGAGTGCGGGCGCAAATCGGGTTTGAAAGAGTTGCAGCCATTTTAAAAACCAATGACTTTGACCTCGTGGTTCTGGACGAGGCGAATATAGCTCTTAAATATAACCTCTTTTCTATCAGCGATTTTCTTGCCGCCATTCGCAACCGGATGTCGGGTGTATCTGTTGTGGTCACCGGGCGGGATGCTCACCATGATATGATAGAATTGGCGGATGAGGTAATTGAAATGAAGGAGATCAAACATTATTTTCATGCAGGTGTTCCAGCCAGGGTTGGTATTGAAAAATGACCCTGATTTTTCAACCCGGCCTTTGGGTTTGAATCATTCATCTTTTTTTGGCATAGGTTGAAACCAGGATTCCAAAAGTATAGGTAAGGAGAATACAAGAATGCTTAAAGAAAAAAGAAAGTTTTTATTGGCTTTAGACGGATCAGATCAATCCACTGCGGCTGTGGACTATATGGCTGCCATGCTTCCTTCACGCGGTACAGAAATCGTATTGTTTAATGTTCTCAGTCAGATTCCGGAGGCTTTATGGGATCTGATGAAAAACCCCGACTACGAGGACTGGGCCGCCAAAATGGGTAACATGGAAAAGGAAAACTTGCGTCTGCTTAAAAACTTCATGGACCAATCCAGCAAAAAGTTTGTGGATGCCGGTTTCTCCGAGGATGCCATAGATATCAGGATTCAGAACCGAGTGGTTGGTTTGGCTCGCGACATTGTCGCCGAAACAAAAAAAGGCTACACCGCCTTAGCAATCGGGCGCACCGGTACTGGCAAGCACACCGGGCTTTTGTTAGGGAGTATCGCCAGCAAGATACTGGGAGCAATGGCCAAGGAGTCTATCTGTCTGGTCGTGGGCAAACCCGATCCCCGTGAAATCCTGGTGGCTATGGATGGCTCTCCCGGGGCGATGAAAGCCGTAGATTTCGTCGCCAACCTTTTTGGCGGAACAAGCAAGGAAATCGTTCTTTTCCATGCGATGCGCCATCTTGCCTTTCCGTTTATGGATACAGGGGATGCCAGTCCAATGAAAGAGATCGAAGAGATGCTCTGGTCCGAAGATCAAGAAGTTATGGAGCAGGTTTTTGAAGATGCCAAAGCCCGTTTATTCAAGGCTGGTTTCCAGACAGCTCAAGTACGCACCAAGATTATAAAAGGGGTAAACAGTCGTGCAGCATCACTGATTGGAAAGGTAAAAACGAACGTTTATGGCACCCTCGTCGTGGGCCGTACCGGAGTGTCTCAGGTTGACGAGTTTAATATAGGCCGAGTCAGCAACAAGGTGGTTCACCATGCTGAAAACATGGCGGTGTGGATCATTGCCTAAACGGCTTTGAGGCAATTACGAATTACGAATCTGTGGAATACCCGGTGGAGAAAACTTCCGGCGCGGTTTTTCCATACTACGGAAGACGTTCAGATACCTCATACATTCGTAATTCGTAATTCTTTTGACCTATCATTTTCAGGGGCATCTTTTATTTCTTTGTTGACACTTTATGAGTGTATCCTTTATTTCCAGACCACCAGTTTTATATATTTTCATTAATGTGAGCGGTTCTTCGTTATGATCTTGAATAGACTTCCGATCAGTTATACTGCGAACTGGCATAATCTGCGCTTTTCATAAACTCCCTCTCCCAGCGGGGGAGGGTTGGGGTGGGGGATCAAAAACGTAAAATTATGCCAGTTCGCAGTATAAACCAAAAGATTTTACAGGTTGATATGACAAGACAAATAGATTTTTCTGAAATAGAAGGTATTCAGGTAGGTCATGCGCAGAATTTGGATGCCGCAACAGGTTGCAGCGTCATAATCTGCGAGGCGGGAGCGTCTGTCGGAGTCGATGTCAGGGGCGGAGCACCTGGGACCCGTGAGACAGATCTCTTGAATCCCGTCAATCTGATCCAGAAGGTTCATGCCGTCATGCTTGCCGGAGGCAGCGCGTTCGGACTGGATGCCGCAGCAGGCGTGATGCAGTATCTTGAGGAAAGGGACATTGGTTTTGATGTCCAGGTTACCCGGGTTCCCATTGTCTGCGGGGCTGTACTCTTTGATCTTACTATCGGTGACTGGCGGATCAGGCCGGATAAAGATATGGGATATCAGGCATGTGTGAACGCACAAAGCGATGCGCGTCTTTTGCATAATTGGCATGGCGGCAGTATCGGCGCCGGAACCGGGGCGACGGTGGGAAAGATTCTGGGCGCGGAACGGGCTATGAAAAGCGGGTTGGGATTTTATGCCCTTCAATCAGGAGATTTGAAAGTCGGGGCCATGGTTGCAGTGAACTGTCTTGGCGATATCCTGGATCCGCTTACCGGAGAAAAACTGGCGGGTCCATTGAACGAGGATATGCAGACCATGGCGGATACGGAATCAATAATGATCCAAAACTGTTCCGGGAAAAAGAATCTTTTTGCAGGGAATACGACTATCGGTATTGTGGCCACCAATGCGGCCTTTACCAAAACACAGGCCACCAAGCTGGCTTCCATGGCTCAAAATGGCTATGCCAGAACCATGCGGCCCGCCCACTCCATGTTTGATGGGGATGCTATATTCGCAATGTCAACCGGCGACATCGAGGCTGATCTGAGCGTGGTAGGTCTTCTGGCAGCCAGGGTCATGGAACGGGCAGTTATTGCGGCTGTAAAGAATGCCGAATCTCTCTGTGGAATAAAGAGTTATACGGATCTGCTCTCCACCACGAATTCCTGATTCGCCAATTTTACCCTATCTCCTGGATAAAGCTTTCGCCCTCGCCGAAGTTCAACGGAGCTGTTGACCCGCACCCGTCCATCTGCTATTAGCAGCTTGGCTTCACCACCGGATGCAACTGCATTAACAGCCTTGAGGAGGCTATCCAGCTTGATGTAGCCAGTACGAATGCCAAATGGCATAACCATTTTTTCTCCTCTGCCGGATGGACTTTCACCCGTCCTGCGATCAATTCAGGCGGGTTTCAGTCCATCTCTCAACTGTGCGATTGGACAGCTTCAGGGTCGATTCCTGAAAATGATTTAGTCCGAATCACTTTTAAAGTGCTTTTTTTTTCTCTTCAATTCTTCAATCTCATTCTTTAGCTCATTGACTTCATCGCGAGTGGCGATATCTGCTTTTCTAAGCAGATCCTTGAATTTTGACTCAATCTTTTCTTCAAAATCTTTTTGAGCCTTCTCGGATTTTTTCATGAGGTCATCTAAAAAACTCTTGCCCTCATTTTCAGACATCTCACCTTTTTTAACAATTTCCCTTACCCATTCTTCCAGTTCGTCTTTGGTTTTCATCGCAATACCAATACCTGTCAACATCGTTTTTTTAATGAAGTCCAGCATAGCAGCTCTCCTTTTTGAAATGGGTTATGGGTAATACATGGTTATTTGAATTTACCCAGTACAGCGCTGGCAATGGTATTTTTCTGAATTTCCTTGGTGCCTTCATAGATTTCGGTGATTTTGGCATCGCGATAGAAACGTTCGACCTCGTATTCCGCCATGTATCCATATCCACCCAGGAGCTGAATCGCTTCATCGGCCACTTCAACGGCAGTACGGGCGGCATACATCTTGGCCATTGAAGTCAACTTGGGATCAATGTTGCCTTTGTCATAATTCCAGGCGGCTTTATAGGTTATAAGACGGGCAAGTTCAATTTTGGTGGCCATATCCGCCAGCTTATGCTGGGTGATCTGAAATTCCGCAAGTTTCTTTCCAAACTGTTCACGCTGTTTGACATAAGCAAGAGCCCTGTCAAACGCCCCTTGGGCTATTCCCAATGCCTGGGCGGCAATCAGAATCCGGCTTTCGTCAAAAAACTCCAGAACCTGGTAAAATCCTTTGCCTTCTGTTCCAACCAAATTGGTCAGTGGTACACGGACATCCTTAAAATTAATCTCAGCCGTGGACATCATGTGAATACCCATTTTATCGCCGAGATCTGTAGCAGTTACACCTTTACGGTCCGCTTCAACCAGAACCATGCTGATTCCCCGGTAGGAGGGTTTGGCATCGGAATCGGTCTGACAGAGAACCGTAAAAAACCCTGCAAGACAGCCATTGGTGATGAAGGTTTTGGTGCCGTTAATGACCCATTCATCCCCGTCACGAACCGCTGTCGTGTTCATTACGGTAATGTCGGAGCCATGATCCGGTTCTGTAAACGCACCTGCAGAAAGCGTCTTGCCTTCAGCAACTAAGGGAAGAAATTTTTGTTTGAGTTCTTCACTGGCAAAGCGCAGCAGGCACTCGGACGCAAATCCTGCAAGAATGAGGGAGCTTCCGATTGTGGAATCTCTCGCGCAGAGTTCTTCTGCAACGATGATATTTTCAATGACACCAAGGCCCTGGCCGGAATATTTTTCGTCAAAATGAATACCGATAAAACCAAGCTCGGCGGCTTTTTTCCATATTTTCGTTGGAAATTCGTGTTTTTTCTCCAGTTCAAGCGCAATATCCTTGTCAAATTCGCCTTTGGCAAAATTTCTTGCTGCTTTCTGAATCTCAATCTGTGATTTGGTGAGTTCAAAATCCATTTTTTCCTCCAATTTTTACGGTTTGATGAATTATTGTATTGGTCTGAAAAAAAAAATCAAGAAATAACAAACTTTCTGAAATTTCGAAGCAAAAAAACAGATCACCACAATCTGAGTGACCGTTCAGAATTTAGCATAGACAAAATGGTATTGCAAGGAATTTGCTTGGGTGAGGCTTGAACCCGCATCAAGTGTCTAAGTGTCGACCTTCGGTATGGACATCCCTGAAAAAAGTTACTTGACTGTTGGCGTTAAGTACCTTAATTAGTGATGTCGTATATTTCACAATCCAACACACATTCGGAAAGGAATTTTCATCAGATGCCTTATTCAATTGCACTGGCCGGAAAAGGAGGAACCGGAAAAACAACTATAGCCGGAATGCTGATCAAATACTTGGTGGCCAAGGGCAAATCACCGGTTTTGGCTGTGGATGCCGACAGCAACGCCAATTTGAACGAAGTGCTGGGGCTTCAATTGTGCGATACCCTGAGCAATGCCCGCGAAGAAATGAAAAAAGGAGTTGTTCCCGGCGGTATGACCAAAGATGTGTTCATGTCCATGAAGCTTCAGCAGGCTGTTGTTGAGGCCAACGGTTATGACCTGATTGTCATGGGGCAGCCGGAAGGCTCCGGATGTTATTGCGCAGCCAACTCGCTGTTAATCGCCTTCCTTGATAAACTCATTCATAACTATCCATATATCGTTATGGACAATGAAGCTGGTATGGAGCATATCAGCAGGCTGACGACACGAAATGTGGATGTGCTGCTGATGGTGTCGGATACTTCCCGGCGCAGCATCCTTTCCGCGCTTCGCATTGATAAACTGGCCAGGGATCTTCGGATCGGCGTTTCAAAAAGCTATCTGATAATCAATAAGGTCAAGGATGCACTTTCACCAGAAATCACCCGGATAGTTCAGGATGCCGGAATAGCGCTTGCGGGAACTATTCCGGAAGATGCGGATATCTATGCTTACGATTTAAACGGACAGCCGACTGTAGCCATTCCAGCGGGCAATGCCGCGATTGAGGCAGCCTATGGAATATTTGACACCATTATCAACTGATCAATTTGTAAAAAGTCCAAAAATGTTGCAAACGGAGATTTCAGGCTTTTTACAAGTCCATCATCAAATTCGGTCGTTATAGGGATTAATATGAAAAAGACAGGTTTTTTATATGACGACAGGTACCTTCTGCACGACACGGGACCCTATCATCCAGAAGCCCCGGATCGTCTCTCCGTCATATATGCCGGGTTAGAGAAATCCGGACTGCTTGCTCAACTGGTTCGCCTTGAAGGCAGCGTGGCGGAAATGAAATGGATAGAATCGGTGCATGACAAGGCTTACATCGAACTATTCCAATCTGTCTGTCAGTCCGGCAAAAGTTCTTTTGAATGCGAGGATAACCAATTATGTTATCAAACTTATGACATCGCCAGACTGGCGGTCGGCGGCATCCTGGAGGCATCAAGATTAGTTATGGAAGGCGCTCTGGATAATGCGTTCTGCGCGGTCAGGCCCCCCGGACACCACGCAGAGATTAACCAGGCCATGGGATTTTGCTATTTCAACAATATTGCGATCGCCGCCCGCTACATTCAGAGCAAATGGGGAATCAAACGGGTAGGCATCATGGATTTTGATGTTCATCACGGAAACGGAACCCAGAATATTTTTGAAACTGATTCATCTGTTTTTTATTACTCCGTCCATGAGCACCCTTCTTTCGCTTTTCCTGGGACCGGACGGGCTTTTGAAAAAGGATCTGGCGAGGGTACAGGCTTTACCCGAAACTATCCGATGTTACCCGGCCAGGGGGATGAGGAATACAGATCCGTCATTGACAATGATTTTATTCCGTTGTTTGATCAGTTTGCTCCGGAAGTCCTGCTGATCTCAGCAGGTTTTGATGCCCATGCGGATGATGATATGTCTGGCATCAATCTTTCAACAGAAGGGTTTACCTACATCATGGAACGGCTTGTTGAAACAGCCAACAAACATTCAGGCGGAAGAATTATTTCCATCCTGGAAGGCGGGTACTCCCTTAAACGGCTTCCAGAGCTGATTAATAACCATATCGAGATATTGTTGAAAGGTTAATTCTCACCCTGGAATCGTGATCTTATAGCATATCGTTTTAAAAGCGTATAGGTTGTTTCATTCATCGGCGCTTAGCCTTTTGCGTTTAATTTTTGCGTTTAATTTTTGGACGTCAATTATTTCGTTTTTTACATTGTGGAGGCCATTATGTTTGTCAGTAGATCAATGACCCAGAAAGTTGTTACCATCGATAAGAATGCCGATATTCTTGAGGCAAAAGAGTTAATGGAGCAGTATCAGATTCGCCACTTGCCAGTTGTTGAACCCGACGGCCTGCTGGTTGGCATGATAACCGATCGTGACCTTCGCAGCGCGCTTCCTTCAACTTTTTACAAAAAAGATAAAGAGCCTGCAAAAACAGCCGCCGTCTCATCCATAAAAGTCAAGGAAATCATGACACAGAATCTGGTGACGCTTTCACCTATGGATACCCTTCAGGATGCGCTGCTGCTAATGCAAAAAACGCTTGTGGGCGCATTGCCGGTGGTGGATGAAAAAGACAAGTTGAAGGGGATTATCTCGGTTCGGGATTTATTAAGGGCATTTATCAATGTGCTGGGAATCGGACAGCCCGGAACTTTGCTCTGCATCCTGGTTGAAGAAAAGCTCGGCCAGTTGAAAAAGATTGTGGATATCATCACAGAAGAGAAGATATCCTTTGGAAGCGTTCTGGTAGCCAGATATTGGGAAGAGGGCAAACGCGCAGTATTTCCGTATCTGCTGACCAATAACGTAGTCAATGTCAAAAAGAAATTGAAAGAAAAGGGATATACCCTGTTGGAGCCAATGGAATGGTATATGGATCAGCTTCCCAAGGCGGAAATCAAGGACGCTGAATAGTTTCATGATGTAGGGGCGACCGGCCGGTCGCCCTTGTTTTCGACGGTTATAATCTGCGCTTTTGAACCACCACCCCACCAACCGGAGCATATAGGAAAGCCGATAAAGGCAGGTATTCAATGTGGATCAAATGCTGGGGATCAAGGGGTTCAATCCCGGTTAGCGGGGCCGAGTATCTAAAATACGGCGGCGATACAACCTGTATGGAAATTCATTCAGACAGTGGCGAGATCATCATCGTGGATGCAGGAACAGGGATTCGCAGACTGGGCAACCACCTGATGAAAGAAAATCTTCTTAAATACCACTTTATTTTTACCCATGCGCACTGGGATCACCTGATGGGGTTTCCATTTTTCAAGCCCCTGTACTCCGAAGACGCGGTGCTTCAAATGCATCGCTGTCCATTTCAGAAGACTTTTGTTGAAACAATGCTCTCTAAAGTCATGACACCTCCCAATTTCCCGGTACGATATGCGGATGTCAAGGCTAAAATAGAATATGAGCAGGCATGTCCTTCCCGGTTTGACATTGGTTCCATTTCAGTTATTCCCATCCAGATCAGCCATCCCAACAGCGGCAGCGGCTACAAATTCATAGAAAATGACAAACAGTTTGTTTTTCTTACTGATAACGAACTGGGATATGTTCATCCCAATGGATTGCCGTTTGAAGCATTTCGGGATTTTTGTGAAGGCGCCGATCTTCTGATTCATGATGCCGAATACACGCCTGAGGAATACCGTACAACCATCGAATGGGGACATTCTGTTTACACCGATGTTCTAAAGCTGGCTGTTCAGGCAGGCGTGAAGCAACTGGGGCTTTTCCATATCAATCAGGAACGAACCGACCAGCAAATGGATATCATGGTTGCCGATTGTAACCAAAAACTCAGAGAGCAAGGCAGCTCCATCGAATGTTTTGCAGTCGCCAATGATATGGTCTTTGAGCTTTAAAAGAATATACGGCCTTGACCATCGTTTCGGCCAGTTGGGTTTATTTCGTAGGGGCGAATCTTGTATTCGCCCTATCCGAAAGGGCGAAT
>CAIMCT010000208.1 GCA_903839535.1 uncultured Desulfobacteraceae bacterium | reverse complement strand
TCCGGAAGAAGATGAAAATATTGTAAAACTTGTCATCGGCATGTTGAGCAAGAAAGATAAAGATTATTTCAGTGATGAAATCTTGCAGTGTACAGAAAACCCGGTAACATATCCCCAGGAAATCGACATCATCACCGAAAGTTTTACCAGGGGAAAAATTCAGCGTCTCGTTGAGCAAATTTTACTGATTCTGGAACAAAAGTGCAACCAGCTTCAATATCAGGGCAGCTCCGAGCTTGAAATAGGCATGGCGTCATTGAAGACGATGTTTAATTTGACTGATGGGGAAGAGAAACTGTGCTGGCTCTTTTTCATCTGCGCCAAATGGCGGCAGGTCTGGGCGGATCTGGCAATACCATCTTGATGTTCGACGAGATAGAGGATGTTTTTCCGTCCGATTTCGGGTTTTTCAGTTCGCTGTTTGGCGACAAGAAAAAATCCGGTAGTAACACTGCGGGAAAAGCGTGGATAAATCGGACGATGGAGCGCAATTCCATACCGGCGATCTGGGTCTGTAATTCTGTCGATCATATCGATCCGGCCTATCTGCGGCGCTTCGACTACTCCGTCCAGTTTCCGATTCCCCCGCAAAAAGTAAGGCGCTTTATCGCTGAACACCATCTTGGCTGTTTTCAGCCACCGCAAGCATGGATCGATCGCATTGCTGCTAATGAGGAAACTACTCCGGGACAGCTTGACCGCGCAGCCAAGGTGGCTCGGGTCGCCAGCAGCGGCGATAATCTCCGGGCCATTGAACTGGTCGAGCAGACCCTTGATCACAGCGCATCTCTTCTGGGGCAAAAGAGGCTGCCGGCCCGAAACATCATTCGAACTACATACAATCTGGAATATCTCAATACCGATGTTGACATTCCGGGGATCATTGCAGGACTCAAACAACGCGCTCATGGCACATTCTGCTTCCACGGTGTTGCAGGTGCAGGGAAAAGCGAACTGGCGCGCTATACTGCGAACCGGCATAATTTTACGTTTTTGATCCCCCACCCCAACCCTCCCCCGCTGGGAGAGGGAGTTTATGAAAAGCGCAGATTATGCCAGTTCGCAGTATACATCGCAGATGAAATCAGCAAACCGCTCATTATTCGGCGGGGCTCGGATATATTGGACAAGTACGTCGGTGAATCAGAAAAAAACATTGCGGACATGTTCGCTGTTGCTCGGCAGCAAAATGCCGTTCTGGTTCTTGATGAAGCCGACAGCTTCCTTACAGACCGGAGAAACGCACAGAGAAGCTGGGAAGTGACCCAGGTAAACGAGCTGCTGACCCAGATGGAAGCCTTTGACGGCATTTTCATTTGTACGACGAACCTGATGGAGAAACTGGACCCGGCAAGCATCAGGCGGTTCGCCTTTAAAGTGAAATTTGATCCGATGACACCGGATCAGGTATGGGCCATGTTTCGTAAGGAGCTGGTGCGATTCGGTGGAGATGATGTTATTGATGCTGCAAGGGAACATCAGGTGCGCGGCTTGAATAGCCTTACTCCAGGCGATTTTGCGGTAGCAGCACGGCAATTCGAACTGTGGGGAACGCCTGCCACGCCGGATAAGAGAGATATGGTTTCAGGCACAGAAAAGTGCGCCATCATGAAGCCGGGATTGCAGAAGTTTGCAGGCTCTTTGGACAGGAAGCAGAAAAGGTGGCGAAACAGCATATCATTTCAGACCTGAAAACAGAAGGCTGGACACCG